>CAIPVR010000033.1 GCA_903868545.1 uncultured Actinomycetes bacterium | reverse complement strand
TCGCCGGCAAGAAGAAGGTCCGCAAGTAATGGCCAAGCCTCCCGCTGGGGGACGTCGTCCCCGCAAGAAGGAAAAGAAGAACGTCACCTACGGGGTGGCGCACATCAAGTCCTCCTTCAACAACACGATCATCTCCATCACCGACCAGGAGGGCAACGTGCTCTCGTGGGCCTCGGCCGGCAACGTGGGCTTCAAGGGCTCCCGGAAGTCGACCCCGTTCGCGGCGCAGCTCGCCGCCGAGCAGGCCGCCCGTCGGGCCATGGAGCACGGCGTCCGCAAGGTCGACGTGGTGGTGAAGGGTCCGGGCTCCGGCCGCGAGACCGCCATCCGCTCCATCCAGAACGTGGGCATCGAGGTGACCGGCATCAAGGACGTCACCCCGGTGCCGCACAACGGTTGCCGTCCCCCGAAGCGCCGGAGGCTCTGACCCATGGCCCGCTACACCGGCCCCAAGGCCCGCGTCTCCCGCCGTCTCGGCACCAACATCTGGGGCACCAAGGGCGAGAACATCGCCATGGAGAAGCGCCCCTACCCGCCCGGCGAGCACGGGCGTACCCGTCGCCGGGGCAACGTGAGCGAGTACCTGCTGCAGCTCCAGGAGAAGCAGAAGGCCCGTTTCACCTACGGCATGTCGGAGAAGCAGTTCCGCAACCTCTACGAGGAGGCGAACCGCCGTCAGGGCGTGACCGGCGAGAACCTGCTCCGCTTCTGCGAGCTGCGGCTCGACAACGTCGTGTACCGCGCCGGCTGGGGGGCCACCCGTCCGCAGGCCCGCCAGCTCGTCAACCACGGTCACGTGGAGGTCAACGGAAAGCGGGTCAACATCCCGAGCTTCCGCGTGCGCAAGGGTGACGTGGTGCGCCTGCGCGACAAGTCCCGCCAGCTCCTCGTGGTCCAGTGGAACATGGACACCCTCGATCGCACGCCGCCCGCCTGGCTGGAGTCCGCCGATGGCGGGCAGGAGGTGACGGTGCGAGAGCTCCCGCTGCGGGAGCACATCGACGTGCCCGTCCGCGAGCAGCTCATCGTCGAGCTCTACTCCAAGTAAGCACCCCGTCCACCGGCCCCGAGGCCACCCGACCACCCGTCCGCAGTTCCAGTCACCGAGGTACGCATCAGATGCTCGTCATTCAGCGCCCCACCGTGGAGGCCATCGGCGAGGAGGACGGCAACCGCCAGCGGTTCGCCATCAGCCCGTTGGAGCCCGGCTTCGGCCACACCCTCGGCAACTCCCTCCGACGGACGCTGCTGTCGTCCATCCCCGGGGCCGCCATCACCGAGGTCCGCTTCGACGACGCGCTCCACGAGTTCGACACCATCGCCGGGATCACCGAGGACGTCACCGACATCATCCTCAACCTGAAGGACGTGGTCCTCACGTCCGTCGCGGAGGACCCGATCACGCTGCGGCTCGACGTCCGGGGCCCCGCCGAGGTGACCGCTGCCGACATCCAGGCCACCTCCGACGTGGAGATCCTGAATCCCGACCTCCACCTCGCCACCCTGAACTCCAAGGCGCGGCTGGCCGCCGACCTGACGGTGGACCGGGGCAAGGGCTACCTGTCCACGGTGGGCCGGGCCGACGCCACGATCGGCGTCATCCCGATCGACGCGATCTTCTCGCCGGTCCGCCGGGTCACGTTCGCCGTGGAGCCCACCCGCGTGGAGCAGTCCACCAACTACGACCGCCTCGTGCTCGACATCGAGACCGACGGCTCCGTCACCCCCCGTGACGCGCTGTCCTCGGCCGGCGCCACGCTCCGCTCGTTGATCGAGCTGGTGGAGCAGATGTCCGACGAGCCCGTGGGCCTCACCGTGGCCGACGCCCCCGTTGCCGCCGCCTCCTCGCCCGACATGGAACGTGCGATCGAGGAGCTCGACCTGTCGGAGCGTCCGCGGAACTGCCTCAAGCGCGCCCAGGTCAACACCGTGGGCGAACTCCTGCAGAAGTCCGAGGACGACCTGCTCGCCATCACGAACTTCGGCCAGAAGTCCCTGGACGAGGTCATCGCCAAGCTCGACGAGATGGGGCTGTCGCTCCGCGGTCGGGACTGATCACCGGAGAACTCCAGACATGCCTGCCACCCCGAAGAAGGGCCGCCGGTTCGGCGGCGACAGCAAGCACCAGCGGCTGATGATGGCCAACCTGGTCTGCTCGCTGGTCGCCTCGCCCACCGGCATCGTGACCACCGAGGCCAAGGCCAAGGCCGTCCGGCCGATCGCCGAGAAGCTGGTGACCAAGGCCCGCAAGGGCGGCCTGCACAACCACCGGCAGATCCTCGCCTACCTGGGCGACCAGGAGATCGCGGACCTGCTCGTGCGGGAGATCGGTCCCCGCTACGCCGACCGGCCCGGCGGCTACACGCGCATCCTGAAGCTGGGTACCCGCCCCGGCGACAACGCGCCGATGGCCAAGCTGGAGTTCGTCTGAGCTCCCGGCCCCCGAGCGCCGAACCTGCCGACGGACCGCCCGAGGGCGGTCCGTCGCCGTTGTGGGCGGGGCCCACCGGCGACGCCGACCGCACCGGGACGGCCGGTGAGGTGCGGCTGCGTCTCGACGTGTCCTACGACGGCGCCGGGTTCCACGGGTTCGCGGAGAACCGCGGCGTCCGCACGGTCGGCGGCGAGCTCCGGGCGGCCCTCGAGCGGGTGCTCGGCCAGGAACTCGCCCTCACCTGCGCCGGCCGCACCGATACCGGGGTGCACGCCCGTGGCCAGGTGGTGAGCGTGACGGTCCGCCCCCGGGCCGGTCGCCCGGACGACCCGGTGGCCCTCCGGGACGCGCTCAACGGCCTCCTCGGCCCGGAGGTGGTGGTGGGCCGCGTCAGCGAGGTCCCGGCCGACTTCGACGCACGGTTCTCGGCCCGGTCCCGCACCTACCGCTACCGGGTGCTGAACCGGCCCGTGCCGGACCCGTTCCTCGCCCGCACCTCGTGGTGGGTCGCCGAGCCGCTGGACCGTCACGCGATGGACGAGGCCTGCATCCCGCTCCTCGGGGAGCACGACTTCTCGTCCTTCTGCCGGCGGCCGAGGGGCCGCGACGACCTCTCCCTCGTGCGTCGTGTCACCGAGGCGCGCTGGGTCTCCGGGGAGGTCGCCGCCGGGCTGGAGCCCGGCACGGGGGTGGCCGGGGCAGAGGGCGTGATCGACCTCTGGCTGACGGCCTCCGCGTTCTGCCACCAGATGGTGCGCAGCATCACCGGACTGCTCGTCGACGTCGGCCGGGGCCGACGTACCCCGGCCGACGTGACCGCGGCGCTCGTCGCCGCGGACCGTTCGACCGTGCCCAGTCTGGCGCCGCCGCACGGGCTCACCCTCTGGCGGGTGGGGTACTGAGCCCGGCCGCAGCCCTCTCGCCCCGGTTGCGGTGGGGGTGGGGGCCGCCCTACTCTTTCCCGTCGGCCCGAGCGGGGTGTTCCCGGTCCGGGCCGACCGCACCGGACGCGATCCACGCCCGGTGGCCCCAGAGAAAGAGTGAGTTCCGTGCGCACGTATTCGCCCAAGGCATCCGAGATCGACCGCACGTGGTACGTCGTCGACGCCGAGGGTCTCACCCTGGGCCGCATGGCCACCGAGGTGGCCCGCGTGCTCCGTGGCAAGCACAAGGCCACGTTCACCCCGCACCTCGACACCGGTGACCACGTGATCATCGTCAATGCCGAGAAGGTGGTCCTCACCTCCAACAAGGCCGAGACCAAGCAGGTGTACCGCCACAGCGGCTACCCGGGTGGCATCAAGTCGGCCACGTACGCCGAGCTCCTCGACAAGAAGCCGGAGGAGGCCGTGCGGCGGACCGTCCGCGGCATGCTCCCCAAGAACCGCCTGGGCCGCCAGATGCTGCGGAAGCTGAAGGTCTACGCCGGTCCCGACCATCCCCACGCCAGCCAGCGTCCCGAGCCCCTCGTGCTCGACGCCGCCCGAGCCCGCTCGTAACGGAGAACGCAGAGATGTCCACCCCCCTCGTGCAAGCCACCGGTCGTCGCAAGCGGGCCGTCGCCCGGGTGCGCATCCGCGCCGGTTCCGGCACCATCACGATCAACAAGCGTCCGGTGGAGGACTACTTCCCCAACGCCACGCACCGGATGATCCTGAGCGAGCCCCTGCGCCTCACCGAGACCGGCGAGGTCTACGACATCGACGCGACGCTGCACGGCGGTGGCGTGACGGGCCAGGCCGGGGCTGTTCGCCTCGGGATCGCCCGGGCGCTCATCGAACTGGACCCGGAGCTTCGGTCCAGCCTCAAGAAGGCCGGCTTCCTCACCCGCGACGCACGCGAGAAGGAGTCCAAGAAGTACGGCCTCAAGAAGGCCCGCAAGGCTCCGCAGTACTCGAAGCGCTGAGCCGGACGGCCGGCCGCCCGGACCCGGAGGACAGACGCGCCATGGCGGTGCGATTCGGCACGGACGGAGTTCGGGGTGTCGCCAACCGCGACCTCACCCCCGAGGTGGCCCTCGCCATCGGCCGCGCCGCGGTGCGGGCCTTCGGCAGCGGCCGCGTGGTCGTCGGCCGCGACACCAGGCGGTCGGGACCCATGCTCGAGTCCGCGGTGGCCGCCGGCATCGCCGCGGAGGGTGCGGACGCCGTGCTCGTCGGCGTGGTGCCCACGCCCGCGGTGGCACTCGCCGCTGCCCACCACGGGGTGGCCGGCGTGATGATCTCGGCCTCGCACAACCCCTTCGGCGACAACGGCATCAAGCTGTTCGCCCCCGGTGGGCTCAAGCTCGACGACGCGGAGCAGTCCCGTGTGGAGGACGCCATCGCGGAGTTCCTGGCTCCGGGCCCGCACCCCGGGCCCGAGGGTGCCGCGGTGGGTTCCGTGTCCGCCGATCCCGACGCCCTCGACCGATACGGCCGATCGGTCGCCGACGCCATCGAGGGGCGGACACTGCAGGGGCTGCACGTCGTGCTCGACTGTGCCAACGGTTCCGACAGCGAGGTGGCGCCCCGGGTGCTGGCGGAACTCGGCGCCCGGGTCGACGTGCTCGCCGACCGGCCCGACGGCACCAACATCAACCTCGACTGTGGTTCCACGCACCCGGAGGCGCTCGCCGAGGCCGTCGTCCGCCTCGGCGCCGACGTGGGCGTGGCCTTCGACGGCGACGCCGACCGGGTGCTCGCGATCGACCACCTCGGCCGGGTCGTCGACGGCGACCAGATCATGGCCCTCTGCGCCACCGACCTCCGCGACCGGGGGCGACTGGCCCACGACACGGTGGTCGTGACCGTGATGTCCAACCTCGGGTTCCGCCACGCGATGGCCGCCGAGGGCATCACGGTGGTGGAGACCAAGGTCGGTGACCGCTACGTGCTCGAGGCCATGGCCGCCGGGGGCTTCTCCCTCGGCGGTGAGCAGTCGGGCCACGTGGTCTTCGGGGACCTGTGCACCACCGGCGACGGGCTGCTCACGGCCGTCATGTTCCTCGACCTCGTTCGTCGGGCCGGTGCGCCGCTGGCATCGCTGGCCGAGGCGGCGATGACCCGCCTGCCCCAGGTGCTGGTGAACGTCCGCCTCGAGGGGCCCGTGCCCGACGTGGCCGCCCGCGTCGCCGACGAGGTGGCCGCCGCCGAGGCCGAGCTGGGCGACGACGGGCGGGTGCTCCTGCGCCCGTCGGGGACCGAGCCGGTGGTGAGGGTGATGGTGGAGGCGCCCACCGAGGAGGTCGCAGGCCGGGTGGCCCGGTCGCTCGCGGACGCCGTGGCCGCCCACTGCGCCGCCGCAGGACCGGGCTGAGCAGGATCACCCACTCGAGCCGCCTCTGCGGGGTCGCCCCGTAGACTCGGATGATCCCCCCAGGAGGCAGTGCCCTATGTGCGGAATCATCGCGGTCGTCCGGCGGACACCGACCCGGCGCCCCGTTCCCGTGGCGTCGCTCGTCGACCGCCTCGCGGAGGTCGAGGGCCTGCTCGGCGGCCCGATCGACCCCGACGCCCTCGCCGGGGCCGCCGAGGTCCTCGCGGAGGTGGACACGGCCCTGCGGGGCGTGCCCGGTCTGCTCTCACTGCGGGAGGACGCCGCGGCCACCGGCCGCCTCGGCGCGCTGGTGGAACGGCTCGGCGAACTGGCCGCCGCCGTGGAGCGCGACCTCGACGCCCCGAGCGGCCTCGTGGACCCGAGTCGTCTCGAGGCCACGAACGCAGCGCTGATCCGGGCGAAGGACGCACTCTGGGCCATCGGCCGCGACCGACTGCGCGCCGCGGCCGAGGTGGCCGCGCTCGACGAGGGTGGCGCCTCCGAGGCGGGGCTCGGGGTCCTCTTCAGCCTCCACCAGGCGTTGTCCGCGCTCGACCGCCTCGAGGTGCGCGGCCGTGACTCCGCAGGGCTCGAGGTGCAGCTCACCGGCCACGGGCTCGACGCCGCGGACCCGTGGGTCGCCGCGGCGCTCGCGGACCGGGGCGGGCTGGCCTTCACCGGGGGCTCCGCCCGCCTGTGCGACGGCGTGCTCGTGGTGGTCCACAAGGCGGCGGCCGAGATCGGCGAGCTGGGTGACAACACCGCCGCGCTGCGCGCGGGCCTGCGCGGCGACGACCTGCTCCAGCGGGCACTGCAGTCCCCCTCGGTGGACGGGCTGGTGCTGGGCCACACCCGGTGGGCCTCCATCGGCATCATCTCCGAGCCGAACGCGCATCCGCAGTGCTCGGAGGAGACCGGTGGACCGGCCGGTCCGTTCGCCACGGCGGTCCTCAACGGTGACGTCGACAACTACGCCGACCTGATCGCCTCGGACGACCTCCACCTCCCGGCGGAGATCACGACCGACGCCAAGGTCATCCCCACCCTGTTCAGCCGTGGCCTGGCCCAGGGCCGCCCGGCGCAGGAGGCGTTCCGCGAGACCGTGGTGCGCCTCGAGGGGTCCGTGGCGATCGCCGCGGCGGCCGCCCCGTCCCCGGACCGCCTGCTGCTGGCCCTCCGGGGGAGCGGCCAGGCCCTCTACGTGGGCGTGGCCGAGGACGCGTTCATCGTCGCCTCGGAGCCGTACGGCGTGGTGGAGGAGACCGCCACCTACCTGCGGATGGACGGCGAGACCCCGGCGGATCCCGACAACCCGACCGGGAGCCGGGGCCAGATCGTCGAGCTCGACGCCGGTGCCGCCGGCTCCGTCGGGGGCGTCCGGCGCTGGTCCTACGACGGGACCGAACTGCCGGTCGGCGACGAGGACCTGTCGACCGCCCAGATCACCACCCGCGACATCGACCGCGGTGCCTTCCCCCACTTCCTGCTCAAGGAGATCACCGACGCCCCGGGGTCGTTCCGCAAGACCCTCCGCGGCAAGCTCGTGGAGACCGACGGCCGCTTCGACGTGGTGCTCGGCGACGACACGCTGCCGACGTCCACCCGCGCCGGGCTCGCCGACGGCCGGATCACCCGGGTGCTCGTGATCGGCCAGGGCACCGCCGCGGTGGCGGGCCAGAGCCTGGCCCAGCACCTGTCCGAACTCGTGTCGGAGACGCCGGTGAGCGTGGAGGCGCTCCCCGCCACGGAGCTGTCGGGGTTCCGCCTGCGGGCCGACATGTCCGACACGCTGGCGGTGGCGATCTCCCAGTCCGGCACCACCACCGACACCAACCGGACCGTCGACCTGATCCGCGGGCGTGGCGCGACCGTCGTGTCGATCGTCAACCGGCGCAACAGCGACCTCACCGACAAGTCCGACGGGGTCCTCTACACCTCCGACGGGCGTGACGTGGAGATGAGCGTGGCCTCCACCAAGGCCTTCTACGCGCAGGTCGCGGCCGGGCTCGTGCTCGGCTACGCCATCGCCGCCCACGTGCCCGGCGCCCGGGGCGCCGACCACCCCGAGGAGCAGGCCGTCCTGCGTTCCCTGGCCGAGATGCCGGAGGTGCTCGAGCGCACGCTGGCCACCCGGCCCGCCATCGCGACCGCAGCGCAGACGCTGGCGCCGTCGCGGCGGTACTGGGCGATCGTCGGCAACGGCGTGAACCAGATCGCGGCGCGCGAGCTGCGGATCAAGCTCTCGGAGCTCTGCTACAAGTCGATCGCCTGCGACGCCACCGAGGACAAGAAGCACATCGACCTGTCCTCCGAGCCGATGATCCTGGTCTGCGCCGCCGGCCTCGTCGGTTCCACGGCGGACGACGTCGCGAAGGAGGTGGCGATCTTCCGGGCCCACAAGGCGGCCCCCGTGGTGGTCGCCACCGAGGGGGAGCAGGGCTTCACCGCCGCGCTGGCGGTGCTGACGGTGCCCGCCACCCACCCACGGCTCGGCTTCGTGCCGGCCACGATGGTGGGCCACCTGTTCGGCTACGAGGCCGCCCTCGCGATCGACGCCCAGGCCCTGCCGCTGCGGGAGGTGCGCTCGGCCATCGACGAGGCCGTGGCCGGCCTCGGCGCCGCCGCGGAGGGTGCCGGCACCGGCGATCTCCTCGTGCGCCTGCGTGGCCGCATCACCGCTCCGGCCATGGACTACCTCGACGGCCTGCGCGCCGGCACCTACAACGGCCACCTGGAGGCCGCCACGGCGGTGCGGCTCGCCGGGCAGTTCCGCTACGCGCTGGGCGTGAGCCCGCTCGACGGCTACCAGTTGGAGTTCGGCAAGGTGGGCACGCCGGGCGTGGTGCTCGACGACCTCGTCGGCGGGCTGGGCGCCGCGATCGAGGAACTCACCCGCCCGGTCGATGCGATCAAGCACCAGGCGAAGACCGTGACGGTGGGCATCAGCCGCAGCGACGAGTCGCTCCTGCAGGTGCCGCTGGTCGCCGCCGCGCTCGCCGCCGGCTCACCCCGGGACCGCCTCACCTACTCCACCCTGCGGTCGCTCGGCGAGCTCGACCCCGCGGTGCTGGAGGTGCTGGGCTCCACCCGCTACGCGGTGGAACACGGCGCGGACCTCGACCGCGCCACCCTGGTGGTGCTCCAGCGGGCCGGGGTCTCCGAGGGCCTTCCGTCGCGGGTGGACCGTGACCCGCGGCTGCGCGGCACCAAGGCCCTCGTCGCCCGCGAGCAGGAGCTCATGGTGGCCCGCGGGCGTGCCGACGGCCGCCTCGTGGTGATCGTGCCCGAGGCCAAGGACGGCGTGACCACCGGCCTGCAGCTGCTGCACCTGTCGCTGGCCGACCGACTCGCCCCGGCGACGGCGCGAGCGGTGATGCAGGGGTACCGGCGTCGCTACCAGGCGTTGAAGGACGCGGTGACCGAGACCGAGGAGGTCTTCCGCGACGACCTGCTCGGTGAGCAGTCCGTGGCCGACCTGCTCACCGAACCGATCCTGGCCCTCGCGGACCGCTGGCGGTCGTGACCCCGTCACGGGCCGGCCGGTGAAAGGGCTGGGCACCGACCTGGTGGAGGTCGGCCGCCTCCGAGCCGCGCTGGAGCGCACCCCCGGACTGCGCGACCGCCTGTTCACCGCGGCGGAACTCGACGACGTGGCCGCCCGCCGCGACCCCCTCCCCGGACTCGCCGCCCGGTTCGCGGCCAAGGAGGCGGTGATGAAGGCGCTCGGAGTGGGCTTCGACCGGGTTCCCTTCACCGCGGTGGCCGTGCGCTCCGGTGAGGGTGGCGCGCCCAGGGTGGAACTCACCGGCCCGGCCGCGGCCCGGGCCGACGAGCTCGGCGTGACCGTCTGGCACGTGTCGCTCACCCACACCGACGACCTGGCGCAGGCGGTGGTGCTGGCCGGTTGAACCGGTCGGCCCAAGCCCGATGGGTCGGGCGCGAAGATGGTCGGGTGATCCCGGTCGTGACCCCCGAGGAGATGGCGGCCGTGGACGCGGCCGCGCCCGAGCCGGTGGAGGTGCTCATCTCCCGGGCCGGCGCTGCGGTGGCCGCGGCGGCGCTCGACCTGCTCGGCGGGGCGACCGGTCGGCGGGTGGTCGTGGTGGCGGGGCCCGGCAACAACGGCAACGACGGACGTTCGGCGGCGTCCCTGCTGGAGCGGCGCGGGGTGCGGGTCACCGTCCACGACGCCGCCACGGCCCCCGATGTGCTGGAACCGGCGGACCTCGTGGTGGACGCCGCGTTCGGTACGGGGTTCCGGGGCACCTACCGCTTCCCTGACCCCGACGGCGCACCGGTGCTCGCGGTGGACATCCCCTCGGGCCTCGACGGCCTCACCGGCGCGGCCTCGGGTGCCCCTGCGGTGGCGGTGGCCACCGTGACCTTCGCCGCGCCCAAGCCGGGGCTGCTGTACGGGTCGGGCCCCGCTCGCTGCGGCGAGGTGCGTGTCGCCGACATCGGCCTCGACGTGTCGGGCGCCCGGGCCCACCTGGTGGAGGACACCGACGTGCTGGCGTGGGTGCCCGAACGCTCGCCCGACGACCACAAGTGGCGGCACGCGGTCTGGGTGGTGGCCGGCTCACCGGGCATGACCGGTGCGGCCCGGCTCTGCGCGGCCGCCGCACTCCGGGGCGGTGCCGGCTACGTGCGGTTGTCGGTGCCCGGCGACGCCGGTCCGCAGGAACCGGTCGAGGCGGTCCACGTGCCGCTGCCCCCGTCGGACTGGTCGGACGCCCTGCGCCCCGACGCTGAACGCTTCGCCGTGGTGGCCATCGGCCCCGGCCTCGGCCGGGCCGCCGGCACCGCGGCAGCGGTGCGGCGTGCCGCCGCCGACCTCGACGTGCCCCTCGTGCTCGACGGCGACGCCCTGTTCGCGCTCGGTCCCGACGCCCCGGCCGTGCTCGCCGGTCGCGCCGCGCCCACCGTGCTCACCCCTCACGACGGCGAGTTCGAGCGGCTCACCGGTGCCGCCCCCGGACCCGACCGGCCCGGCGCGGCCCGCGGCCTCGCCTCCGCGACCGGCGCCGTGGTCCTCCTGAAGGGGCCCACGACCACGGTCGCCGCACCCGACGGAGCCGTCCTGGTGGTGCGCTCCGGCGACGCCCGTCTCGCCACCGCCGGATCCGGTGACGTACTGACCGGGTTGGTGGCCGCGCATCTCGCCGCCGGCGCCGAACCCCTCCGTGCCGCGGCCGCCGCCGCCCACCTCCACGGCCTGGCCGCGCGCTGTGGTCCGCCCCGCGGGCTGGTCGCCGGCGACCTCCCGGACCTCGTGCCGGTCGCCTGGGGGCGGCTCCTCGGGAGCTCGTCGTTCCCCGGAGGGCCGGCATGACCCGCCCGGCGACGGCCGAGGTGGACCTGGGGGCGGTGCGCCACAACGCCGCCGAGCTCCGCGCCGCGGCGGGTGGCGCCGCACTGTGCGCCGTGGTGAAGGCCGACGGCTACGGCCACGGCTCGGTGCCCGTGGCCCGCGCCGCCCTCGAGGGCGGCGCCGACCTCCTCGCCGTCGCCCTGGTGGAGGAGGCGCTGGTCCTGCGCGACGCCGGGGTGGACGCCCCCGTGCTCGTGCTGAGCGAGCAGGCGCCGGAGTCGCTCGCCGATGCCGCCCGGGCCCGGCTCACGCCGACCGTGTACACGCCCGGGGGTATCGAGGCCGCCGCCGCGGCGGCCGCCGCGGCGGGCCTCGACCGGCCGTGGGAGGTGCACCTGAAGGTGGACACGGGCATGCACCGGGTGGGCTGCGACCCGGCGGACGCGGTGGGCCTGGCCCGACGTGTGCTCGACGCCGGGCTCGCCCTCGGTGGGACCTTCACGCACCTGGCCGTGGCCGACGAACCCGACCGGCCGGAGACCGACCTGCAGCTCGACCGCTTCGACGGGGTGCTCGCCGCCCTCGTCGATGCCGGGATCGACCCGGGCCTCCGGCACGCCGCCAACTCGGCCGGTCTGCTCGCCCATCCCCGCAGCCACCTCGACCTCGTGCGCCCCGGGATCGCGCTCTACGGGCTGGCCCCCCGCCCGGGCGTCGACGGCGGCCTCGACCTGCGTCCCGCCATGTCGGTGCGCAGCCGGGTCACGCTGGTGAAGCCCGTCGCCGCGGGCGAGGGAGTCAGTTACGGGCTCCGCCACGTCTTCGAGCGGGACGCGGTCGTGGCCACCGTGCCCCTCGGCTACGCGGACGGTGTCACCCGTTCGCTGGGCCTGGCCGGCGGCTGCGTGCTGATCGGCGGGGTGCGCCGCCCCATCCGCGGGGTGGTCACCATGGACCAGTTCGTGGTCGAGGTGACCGAGGGGCCGGAGGTGCACGTGGGCGACGAGGTCGTGCTGCTCGGCCGCCAGGGCGCCGACGAGGTGACGGCTGACGAATGGGCCGGGCGGACCGGCACGATCTCCTACGAGGTGGTGTGCGGGTTCGGGCCCCGACTGGCCCGGTCCCACCGGGGGTGAAGGCGCTCGACGCGCTGCTCGTCGAGCCGTACCTGTCGGGTTCGCACCGGGCGTGGGCAGAGGGCTGGGCCGCCACCTCCGGCCACCGTGCGGTCGTCGTCGGCCACGCCGGCACCGCGTGGCGGTGGCGCATGACCGGTGCCGCCGTCACCATGGCGGGCCTGCTCGAGGACCACGCCCGGCGCCGGGGCCTGCCCGACGCGCTGGTGGTGTCCGACATGATCGACCTGGCCGGCCTCCGCGGCCTGCTCGGCCCGCGGTGGGCCCCCGTCCCGGCGGTGCTCTACCTGCACGAGGACCAGCTCACGCAGCCCGTGGGGCCCAACGGCCACGGGGGCGACCGGCGCCTCGCGTGGGTCAACTGGACCTCGGCGCTGGCCGCCGACGAGGTCTGGGTGAACTCGGCCTGGCACCTCGGGCGGTTCACCGACGCGCTGGGTCCGTTCCTGGCCTCGGCGCCGGACCACCGTCACGACCACCTCCTCGGATCGGTGGCGGCCCGCTGCCGGGTGGTGCCGGTCGGGGCCGACCTCCGGCAGCTCCTCGCCGTGGACCGCAGCACCCCCGCCACTTCCGGGCCGGGCGGACCGTTGGTGCTGTGGAACCACCGGTGGGACCACGACAAGGGCGTCGACCGGTTCCTCGTGTCGGCCCGGTCACTGGCGGCGGAGGGCGTGCCGTTCCGACTCGCACTGCTCGGTGAGGACCGGCACCACGATCCGGGGCGCTGGGGGCCCGACCTGGCGCCGCTGGCCGACCGCGTGGAGGTGCGGGGGCGTCTGGACCGCACGGACTACGAGGCCGTGCTCGCCCTGGCCGACGTGGTGGTGGCCGCGGCGCGGCAGGAGAACTTCGGTCTGTCGGTGGTGGAGGCGGTGGCGGCCGGATGCGTGCCGGTGGTGCCCGACACCTGCTCCTATCCCGAGGTGGTGCCCGACCCGGCCGCCCGCTACCCGCAGGGGCGCCTCACCACCGCCCTGCGCGCTGCGCTCGACGACCTCCCGTCACGGCGAGCCGCGCTCGGCCCCGTCCGGTCCCATGTGGCCGGCTACGACTGGGGCCGGGTGGCGCCGGTCGCGGACGCGCTGCTGGCCGACGTGGTGGCCCGCGGACGCCGGGACCCGACCCTCGGCACGTGACCGCCCGGTGGCGCCGCCGGGTGGCGCCGTCGGGTGGCGCCGTCGGGTGGCGCCGTCGGG
>CAIPVR010000032.1 GCA_903868545.1 uncultured Actinomycetes bacterium | reverse complement strand
GGCGGCGGTGCTGGCGGCCGGTGTGGGCACGGGTGCCGCTGGGCTCGTCCTCGTGATGGTGGCGGGGGGCAGTTGGGTGCTGGCGATCCGTCTCGGCCGGCCCGGTCCGCCCGACGCGTCGGTTGCCATCGGTGCGCTCCTGCCGGCGCTGGCCGCAGTGCCGGTGGTGCTGGCGGTGGGCTCCGACACGTGGGCCGGCCTCTTCCTGATCCTGGCCGTGTCGCTGTTCGACGCCGGCAGCTTCCTGCTCGGTGCCGACCGCCCGGGCCGGCTGGAGGGCCCGCTGGTCGGGATGATCGGGGTCCTCGCAGTGACCTTCACGATGGCCGCGTTCCAGCCACCGCCCTTCGACGCTCCGGCGGCCTGGATCGTGGGCGCGGTGGTGGCCGTGGCCTGCCCGATCGGGCAGTGGATCATGAGTGCGTTCCTGCCGAACGGTGACGAGCACACCCGGGCGCGGCGGCTCGATGCGTACGTGCTCGCGGCCCCGCTGTTCCTGGCCGGCGTGTGGATCGCCGGAGGTCGCTGAGAACTCGGTAGCCTCGGGGCGTGGAGATCTCCGTCGACGAGCTGGCGACCATCGAGGACCCGGCCGATCTGGCCGCATGTTCCCTCCCCGAGCTGCGGGGCGTGCGGGACGCGTACCGGGCGGTCGAGAACGGCCTGTCCTACGTCCGCCGGATCGTGCAGGGGCGCTTCGACATCGTGTCGATCCTGCTCGAGCGCCGGGCCGACGGGCAGACCGACACGGATCTGGTGGCGCTGCTGCCCGAGAGCCTCTCGGAGCACCTGCGGGGTTCCGGCCTGCCCCGCCCGCCGCAGGACCTCGAGCCGCCGGCGTGGACCGACGACATCGTGGGCGAGGCCGACCGCCTGCTCCCGCCGGGTGGCCTGGGTGCGCTCGTGGACCAGTCCGACGCCGACCTGCGGACCGCGGCCGACCGCCTCGGCGCGTTGGAGCGGGAGGTGTCGCGGGCCCGCCGGGAGGCGCAGGTGCGCATGGACCGCATCCAGGAGGAGATCGTCCACCGCTACCAGGACGGCGCATCGGTCGACGACCTGCTCGCCTGACCGTCGACGGGACTGCTCACTCCCGCATGTGGGCCGCTCGCGACCGTCGCGGTACCATCGCCCAATGGACGGCTCCGTGAAGGACGACCTCGATCGTCGGTGGCACGACCTCGGTGAGTTCATCCGCGAACAGCGGAACGTGGGCCAGATGTCGCTGCGGAAGCTGTCGGAACTGGCCGGGGTGTCGAACCCGTACCTCAGCCAGATCGAGCGGGGCCTCCGGCGGCCGTCGGCGGAGATCCTCCAGCAGATCGCCCGGGCCCTCGAGATCTCCGCCGAGACCCTCTACGTGCGGGCCGGGATCCTCGACGAGCCGGGCACGGTGGTGGACCCGGTGGTGGAGATCCGCCGCGACCCGACCCTCACCGAGGAGCAGAAGAAGACCCTGGTGAGGATCTACGAGTCCTTCCGTCGGGAGAACGGTCTCCTCGACGACCCCGCCGACGCACCCGGTGGCCCGGGCCGCGCCACGGTCGGTGCGACGAACGGCACGGGGCCCGACGGGAATCACCAGCCCGCCGCCTAGTTGCACCCACCGTGGGGTCCGTCGCCGTCCTGTCCATGCACACGTCCCCGCTGGCCCAGCCCGGCGTGGGGGACTCCGGTGGCATGAACGTCTACGTCCGTGAGCTGGCCGGCTCACTGGGCCAGGCCGGCCTCGACGTGCGGGTGTACGTGCGCCGGTGGGCACCCGAACTGCCCGACCGGGTGGCGGTGGAGCCGGGGGTGGAGGTGGTCCACGTGGACGCCGGCCCACCCTCGCTGGCCAAGGAGGACCTCCCGTCGGTGGTGGGACGCTTCGCCGACGGGGTGGGCGCCGACCTGCTCCGCCGTCCGGCCGACGTCGTCCACGCCAACTACTGGCTCTCTGCGGTGGCCGGCCACGAGCTCAAGCACCGCCTCGACCTCCCACTGGTGGCGACGTTCCACACCCTCGCCCGGGTGAAGGCCGAGGGGGGCGACGCCGAGCCGGAGGCGAGGGCCCGGGCGGAGGCGCAGGTGATCGGCTGCTGCGACGCGATCTGTGCCTCGAACCCCGTGGAGGCCGAGCAACTCGTCGGCTTCTACGACGCGCCGCGGGACCGGCTCGAGCTGGTGCCGCCCGGGGTGGACCACGCCTTCTTCTCGCCGGGCGACCGCTCCGGGGCCCGCACCGCGCTCGGCCTCGACGAGCGGCCCACGCTGCTGTTCGTGGGTCGGGTGCAGCCGCTCAAGGGCCTGGCCGTGGCGGTGGAGTCGCTCGCCCTGCTCGGCGACCGCTCCGTGCGGCTCGTGGCCGTGGGCGGTCCGAGTGGCGCCGATGGCGATGCCGAGTGGCACCGGGTCCACGACCTGGTCGCCCGGGCCGGCCTCGGGGACCGGGTGCAGTTCGTGCCCCCCGTGCCCCACCACCTGCTGTCCACCTACTACCGGGCGGCCGACGTGGTGGTGGTGCCCAGCCGCTCGGAGTCGTTCGGGCTGGTGGCGCTCGAGGCCGCCGCCTGCGGCATCCCGGTGGTGGCCTCCGACGTCGGCGGGTTGCGCACGGTGGTCCGCCACGACGAGACCGGGTTCCTGGTGGACGGCACCGACCCGTCCGACATGGCCGGCCGGGTCGGCGAGCTGCTCGCGCACCCGGAACGGGCCGCCGCGATGGGCCGGGCCGCCGCCGAGGGCGCCCGCGACTACTCCTGGTCCACCACCGCGGCGCGGCTGCGCCGTCTCTACGCCGACCTGGCGGTCCGCGAGCCGGTGGCCTGCCGGTGAGCGACGAGGACCTCCCGCCGGCCACGCCCGGGGAGCTCGACGCGGTCGAGCTGCTGATCGACGACTGGCTGGCCCGCCAGCGCGACGAGAACCCGGTGATCCAGGCCGTCGAGCGCGACACCGAGACCGGTGAGCGCCGCTGGTTCGTGCGGCTCGTGGGTGAGCAGAAGGGCGTGTTCAGCGTCTGGTTCCACCTGCGGCAGCGGTCACTCCACGTGGAGACCTACGTGATGCCGGCACCGATGGAGAACTACGCCGAGTTCTACGAGCACCTCCTGCGGCGCAACCGGCGCACCTTCGGGATGTCGTTCTGTATCGGCGAGGAGGAGGCGATCTACCTCCACGGCCATGTGCCGGTCCGCTGGGTGGACGACGCCTGCCTCGACCGACTGCTCGGCTCCTCGTACGCCTACGTGGAGCAGTTCTTCCGCCCGGCGATGCGCATCGGCTTCGCCAGCGTCTTCCGCCCCGCCGACGAATAGGGGTCCTCGGGGCGCTCTCGGGCACCGCAACCGCCGAGAACGCGGCGATGCAGTGTCCCGGTCGTAGCGCCGGGGACCGCTCCCCGCTGACACATGGCGGGCCCGACCGTACGGTGCTCGTCGCAGGGCCGACCGGTCGTCGGGGAAGCGGCCGGTCGCCCTGCGGCCCGCTCCCCGGTCGGGGTCGCCGGCGGGCCCGCGGGTACTGTGCCCGCCGTGTTCGCCCTCCAGTTCCTCGGTGGTGGCCGTATGGCGGAGGCCCTCCTCGGGGGCCTGCTCGCCGCCGACGCGCTACCCGTCGCCGACGTGTCGGTGGTGGAGGTGCTCGACGAACGGCGCGCCGAGCTCGAACGGCTCCACCCCGGCCTCCACGTGACCGCCACCCCCGAGCCGGCGGCCGACGTGGTGGTCGCCACCAAACCCGCTCAGGTGGCCGAGGCGCTCGCAGTGGCCCGCGGCGCCGGGCTGCGCCGGGTGCTGTCGATCGCGGCGGGGGTCACCACCGGCGCGCTGGAAGCGGCGGCCGGACCGGTGCCGGTGGTGCGGGCGATGCCGAACACGCCGGCGCTGGTGG
>CAIPVR010000031.1 GCA_903868545.1 uncultured Actinomycetes bacterium | reverse complement strand
GTTCGGCGCGCCGGTGGCCTTCGCCCCCGCGGCCCCGGGCCCGTCGGCGGCCGGGCCGGGCCCGGCGGGGGGCGGGTAGCGTCGCCGGGGTGCACGGACCGGGCGAACCCGACCTCTTCGGTGCGGCGGCCCAGGACCGCCTCGAGCGACGCGGGCCGCTCGCCGACCGGCTCCGGCCCCGCACCCTCGACGAGGTCGTGGGTCAGGAGCAGCTGCTCGGACCCGGACGCCCCTTGCGGGCGCTCGTCGACGCCGATCGCCTGAGCTCGGTCATCCTCTGGGGTCCACCGGGTACGGGCAAGACCACGATCGCCCGGCTGGTGGCCGAGGCGTCGTCCAAGGCGTTCGTGCCGCTCTCGGCGGTGACGGCCACCGTGAAGGACATCCGGCAGACCGCGGCGGAGGCCGAGCACCGTCTCGGCGCCCACGGCCAGGGGACGATCCTCTTCCTCGACGAGATCCACCGGTTCACCAAGGCCCAGCAGGACGCGCTGTTGCCGTCGGTGGAGACCGGGCTCCTGGTGCTCGTGGGCGCCACCACCGAGAACCCCTACTTCGAGGTCAATCCGCCGCTCCTCAGCCGGTCCACCCTCTTCCGGCTCGAGCCGCTCGACGGCGACGCCCTCACCGAACTGGCCCGCCGTGGCCTGGCCGCCGAGGGGGCGGACGCGGACGACGACGCCCTGGCCCACCTCGTCGACCGGTCCGGCGGCGACGGACGCCACCTGCTGACCAGTCTGGAGGTGGCGGTGGCGCTGGCCGCCGGGCGCGCCGGGAGCGGACCGGTCCACGTGGCCCTCGTCGACGCCGAAGGTGCGCTCGGTGCCAGCCCCGTCCGCTACGGCCGCGACGACCACTACGACGTCGTCTCCGCCTTCATCAAGTCCATCCGAGGCTCCGATCCCGACGCGGCGCTGCACTGGCTGGCCCGCATGGTGGAGGCCGGTGAGGATCCCCGCTTCATCGCCCGGCGCCTGGTGGTGGCGGCGTCCGAGGACATCGGCATGGCCGACCCGTTGGCACTCGTGGTGGCCGACGCCGCGGCACGGGCCGTGGAGTTCGTGGGGTTCCCCGAGGCCAGGATCAACCTGGCCCAGGCGGCGGTGCACCTCGCGCTGGCACCCAAGTCCAACGCGGCGTACGCAGGGCTGGAGGCCGCCCTCGGCGACGTCCGCTCGGGACCGGTGGGGGAGGTGCCCGCCCACCTGCGCGATGCCTCCTACCGGGGGGCGGCCCGGCTCGGCCACGGTCGCGGCTACCGCTACCCGCACGGGGAGCCGGGCGCGTGGGTGGACCAGCAGTACCTCCCGGACGAGCTCCTCGGGACCGTCTACTACCGCCCGACCGCGGAGGGCGCCGAGGCACGGCTGGCGGCCCGCTGGCGGGAGCGGCGGGGCGAGGTCCGTCCGGAGGGGCCCGGCGACGGCGAGACTGGAGGACCATGAGCGCCCTCGAGCTGGTGACGGTCCTGTGCGGTGTGCTGGCCCTCGCCGCGGCGGCCGGGCTCGCGCTGGCCAGTGCACGCCTGCTGCGGGCGGCCCGCGAGCTCGACGAGGCCCGGTCCGCGTTCGAACGGGGTGCGGTGCCGGCGGTGGAGGAGCTCCGCGCCGCGGCGCGGCGGGCCACCGCCGAGGTGGACCGTGTGGACGACCTGCTCGACGTGGCCGGATCGATCGGGACCCGGGTGGACGCCGCCACCGAGGCGACCTACCGGGCCCTCACCTCGCCGGTGATCAAGGGGGTCGCGGCCGCGGCCGGCACCCGCCGTGCCGCCCGCCGGCTGCGCCGCAGCGAACGCTGAGCGGGTTCCCGCCCCACCCGGTCGGCCGCGGCAATACTGGGCCGGTGTTCAAGCGCATCGTCTGGTTCGGGATCGGCGCCGCCGCTGGGGCCACCGGCGCGGTCTGGGCCGAGCAGCAGGTCCGGCGCCGGCTCGACGCCCTCGGTCCCGACCACGTGGTGAGCGCAGCGGGCCGCGGTGCCCGGAGGGTCGGTCGCACCGTCGCCGACGCCGTGGCGGAGGGTCGTGCCGTGATGCGCGAGCGCGAGGACGAGCTCACCTCGCGGCGCGACGCCCGCGCCGCGTCGCGCCCGGTCCCGGGGAGTCGAGC
>CAIPVR010000030.1 GCA_903868545.1 uncultured Actinomycetes bacterium | reverse complement strand
TGGCCGCCGAGCACCGCCCCCCCGCGCTGGTGATCGTGGTCCTGATCCCCCTCGTGACCGCCGCGGTGGTGGCGAGGAGTTCCCTGCGCGCAGTGCTCGTGCTGATTCCCCTCCTCGGCGCGGCGGGCGCCCTCGCCACCTGGTCCACCGCCGGACGGATCCACGGGGTCTGGTGCGTCCTGGCCACGAGCGCCGCGGCCCTCGCGCTGAGGGGGCTGTGCACGGCCGGACCTTCGACCACCCGGTCGATCACGGGGGTCGTCGTGCTCGGCGCGGTCGCCGCGGCCGGGCTGGCGTGGGCGCTCGACGGCGCCGGACCCGTGCCGCTCGTCGTGCTGGTCGTCCCGGCCGCGATCGGTCTGGCGGTCATCGGTGACGACCGGCTGGTGGCCGTCGGCGATCGGCGGATCGCGTCGGCGTCCGTGTCCGTCCGGTCGTCGTCCCGACGGGCGCTGGCCCGGCTCCGGGCCGCGCCGGGCCGCGTCGTGGACCGGTGGAGCTCGTGCTCGATCCGGGTCACGATGGCCGTCAGCGGCGTGCTGGCGGCGTTGCTCACGGCGCCCATCTTCCACCGGCTCGCCGCCGACGAGTCGACCTTCGTCAACGGGTTCAACGACTTCCGGTCGCACCTCGACCTCGCGGCCCAGATGAAGTGGAGCCCGCTCAGGATCACCGCCCCCCACCCGGTGTTCCACGTGTCGGTCCGGTTGCTCGGCAACCTGCTCGGTGAGACCGCCGCGGTCACGGTGGTGCTGAGCGTCGCCGTCGGCCTCTCGATCGCGTCGCTGACCTGGATCGCCACCCAGTCCTTCGCCGGTCGTCCCGGTCTGTCGGCCCGGGCCGCCCCCCTCTTCTCCCTTGGGTTCCTGTTCATCGAGTCACCCGCGGTGACCCTTCAGGCGCTCCACCTCCTTCCTGACGACAGCCGGTACGCCGCGGTGCACATCTGGGCGAACCCCACCGAGGTGATGGTGATGCCGTTCGTGTTCCTGTTCGTCGTGAAGGTCGCCGAGCTGCTGGGGAGCGAGCGACCCGAACGGCGTCTCGTGCTCACGACCGCCGCGCTGACCGTCGCGACCACGATGACGAAGCCGGCCCTGACCCTGGCCCTCGTGCCCGCCCTCGTCCTGCTGCTGCTCCTGCGGCGATCGGCCGGCCGGGCCGCGACCGGGGCGCTGGTCGGCGCGGTCGTCGTCCCCGCTGCGGCGATCGTCGTCTGGCAGACGTGGTTCCTCGAGGCGGGCAATCTCCCGTACGGCCGGTCGGAGTTCGAGCTCCGGCCGTTCGCGACGGTCCGGTCGCTGCAACTGGGGGGCGACGGTCCCTGGTTCTGGTTGGCGCTGGTGATCGTCCCGCTCGCCGTGTGGATCGGCCGGCGCGCCTTCCTGCGGGACCGGACCGTCGTGGTCACCCTCGCGTCGCTCGGCTGCGCGCTGGCGATCCTCCTCCTGTTCGAGGAGGGGGGCATCCGGCAGTTCGACGGCAACCTCGCCAAGCCCGCCTACTACGCATGGGTGCTCCTCTTCGCGTGGTCCTTCCGGTACGTGGTGGTCGCGCTCGCGGACGAGCGAGCGACCCGCGCGGCCGGCGGGCGTCGTCCCGGCTGGGTGACCGTGTCGGTGGTCGTCCTCGCCCTGCTCGTGACCGGCGGTGTCACGGCGTGGCTCGACGCGGTCGGAGCGATCTCGGTTCCCGTGCCCCGGGCGGCCACGTGAGCGGGACCGCACCCGGCGTCGCCGCGTCCGACGCCGCCGCTCCCGACGTCACGGCGCCCGTCCTGAGCGTGGTGAACCCGGTCTACCGGGGAGCGACCACGATCGAGGAGACGCACCGACGTCGGACCGCCACGCTCGACGGGTCACTCTGGCGGTACGAGCTCATCTACGTCG
>CAIPVR010000029.1 GCA_903868545.1 uncultured Actinomycetes bacterium | reverse complement strand
CGCCGGCGGCCCCGGGGTGCCACCGACGGTGCCGCCCGGGTCGGCACCGCCCTACCCGGGCCAGGTGCCGGGTGCCGCGCCCGGGGTACCGCCGCCCGCCGCGGCCCCGAAGAAGAGCTCCAAGGCGCTGCTGATCGTCCTCGCCCTCCTGGCCACGGCGGTGCTCCTCGGCGTGATCGGCGCAGTGGCCGCCGTGGCCCTGCTCGGTGGCGCCGACCTCACCGCCTCGGTGGACCGCTGCACCATCGCGGCCGACGGATCCCTGTCCGCCGGCGGCACGCTCCGGGCCGAGGGCGGATCGGCCGAGGCGACCGTGAAGATCGAGTTCGTCAAGGGCTCCGGCGGTGGGCCGGTCGACTCGGGCAGCACCTCGGTCAGCGCGCCGGACGGGGGGTCCGCCCGCTGGGAGGTGACCGGCCGCGCGCCCGACGACGTCAAGGTCGTCACCTGCCGGATCACGTCGGTCGACGCGGGCTGACCGGCGCGGCGGCGCGGCAGCACGTTCGCTTCTGACGACCCGTCAGATGCGCGGGTAGCTTCCCCCCATGGACCTGGACCTCACCGAGGAGGAGCACGCGTTCCGCGAGGAGGCCCGCACCTGGCTGCGGTCGAACCTCCCCACGGAGGCCCGCCCGCCGGAGGGGCAGGCCATGCGCGACTTCGACCTGGCCTGGCAGCGCACCCTGTACGACGGCGGATGGGCCGGCATCAACTGGCCGGTCGAGTTCGGCGGCCGCGGGCTCAGCGACATCCAACAGATGATCTGGTACGAGGAGTTCGCCCGGGCCGAGCCGCCGTTCACGCTCAACAACTCGTGCACCTTCGTGGCCAACAACCACGGCGGCCCCACCCTCATCGTGAACGGCACCGACGAGCAGAAGGCCGAGCACCTCCCGCGGATCCTCCGCGGCGAGGTGGTCTGGTGCCAGGGCTTCTCCGAGCCGGGCGCGGGGTCGGACCTGGCCGGGCTGTCCACGAAGGCCGAGATCGACGGCGACGAGCTCGTGGTGACCGGCCAGAAGACGTGGACCTCCTACGCCCACGTGGCCGACCTGCAGGAGCTGCTCGTCCGCACCGACCCGACGGCCCCCAAGCACAAGGGCATCACCTGGGTGATCTGCGACATGCGCTCGCCCGGCATCGAGATCCGCGAGATCCGCACGATGAGCCACGTCACGGACTTCTGCGAGGTCTTCTACGACGAGGTGCGCATCCCGCTCGCCAACGTGGTCGGCGGCCTGAACAACGGCTGGCGCACCGCGATGAGCACGCTGAGCTTCGAGCGGGGCACCGGCTTCATGGCCGACCAGGTGGAACTCGCCGCCACGGTCGAACGCCTCATCGGCGAGGCCCGTGAGCGCACCGACGCGTCGGGCCGGCCGCTGATCCGCGACGAGGAGCTCGCCCGGCGCCTGGCCACCGCCCGCGCCGAGGTCTCTGCGCTGCGGGCAATGACGCTCGCCGGCATCTCCCGCACCGCCCGCACCGGCATGCCCGGCGCCGAGGGCTCGATGATCCGGCTCTTCCACGGCGAGCTGCACCAGCGGGTGTACCAGCTCGCCCTCGACATCATCGGCCCCGAGGCGCTGCGCCTCACCCCGGTCGACGGCGAGGGTGTGTGGACCGGGCCCTACCTCCAGTCGTTCGCCTACACGATCGGCGGCGGCACCACCGACATCCAGCGCAACATCGTGGGCGAGCGCGTGCTCGGCCTGCCCCGGGCCTGAGCCCGGACGACCGGAAGGATCGCGGCACCGTGTACCTGCTGCCCACCGACGAACAGGACGAGATCGTCGCCACCGTGCGGTCACAGCTCGAGGCCGACTTCGACCTGCACGCGCTCGCGGCCCGCGACGGGGCGCCGAGCGTGGTCGACCGTGACCTCTGGCGCCGCTGCGCCGAGCTGGGGTGGTTCGGGCTCGGCCTCGAGGAGTCGCTCGGCGGCGTGGGCTACGGCCTGGTGGAGGAGGCGTTGCTGTTCGCCGAGCTCGGGAGCCACGCCACCCCCGGGCCGTTCCTGGCCACGGTGCTCGGCGCGCGGCTCGCGGCGGAGGCCGGCGCGAGCGACGTGGCCGCCGCGGTGGTCGGCGGCGAGTCGGTCGTGGCGCTCGCGGAGCCCGAGGGTGACCGCCTCCGCGTCACCGACCACGGCGACGCGGACCTGCTGCTCGTCGTGGGCGACGACGGCGCCGCCCTGGTCTCCAGCGACGGGCTCGAGTTCCGCACCGAACCGTCGCTCGACGTGCACGTGCCCCTCGCCACCGTGGACGCGGCGGCTGCACGTGCGGCGGCTCCGGTGGCGCAGCTGGCCGACGCCGGGGCGCTGCTCCTGCGGGGCACGGTGCTGATCTCCGCCGAACTCGCCGGGATCGCCACCGCCACCGCGGAACAGTCCACGCAGTACGCCAAGGATCGCGAGCAGTTCGGCGTGCCCGTCGGTTCGTTCCAGGCCGTGAAGCACCGCTGCGCCGACATGGCGGTGCGCGCCGAGGCCGCCACCTCGACGGTGCGCCACGCCGCACTCGCCGTGCGCGACGGCCTCGCGGAGGCCCCCTTCCACGCCCACGCGGCGCGGGCCGTGGCGGGCGACGCCGCCGTGGCGAACGCACACGTGAACGTTCAGAACCACGGCGGGATCGGCTTCACCTGGGAACACACGGCCCACCGCTACGTGACCCGCGCCCAGGTGTTGGTCCGTACACTCGGGGACCGGACGGGCCACCTCGGAGCCCTCCTGGAGCAGCCGGCGCCGCAGTGAACGATCCCATCGACGACCCGATCGAGTTCTCCCGCCGCCTGATCGACGGCGAGGTCCCGATCGGGGACCACCACCCCGTGCTGCCACGCGGCGAGAGCAGCTTCCACGAGCTGGCACCGGGCATCGGGTGGGTCGACAGCTTCGCCAACGTCGTGGCGCTCGAGCACGGGGGTGAGCTGCTGCTGGTGGATGCCGGCGGCTTCATCCACGCCGGGCAGGTGCACCGGCTCCTCCGGCGCTGGACCTCCGCCCCGGTGCGCACGGCGGTCTACACCCACGGCCACGTCGACCACGTGGGCGGGGTGCCCCTGTTCGAGGCGGAGGACGCCAACGGCGCGGTGGAGGTCGTGGCCCACGAACGGGTGACGGACCGATTCGACCGCTACCGGCGCACCGCCGGGTACAACGGTGTGATCAACCAGCGGCAGTTCGGCCTCGCCGCGCCGCTGTTCCCCACCGAGTTCCGCTACCCCGACACCACCTACCGCCGCGACCTCGACCTGGAGGTCGGCGGCCTCCGCGTGGAACTCCACCACGACCGGGGTGAGACCGACGACCACACCTGGGTGTGGGTGCCCGAGCGGCGTCTGCTCTGCACCGGCGACCTGATGATCTGGGTGGCGCCGAACTGCGGGAACCCGCAGAAGGCCCAGCGCTATCCCGCGGAGTGGGCGGCCGCGCTCCGGCGGATGGCCGGTCTCGGCGCCGAACTGCTCTGCCCCGGACACGGTCCGCCGATCGCCGGCGCCGAGCGCATCGAGCGGGTGCTCACCACCGCGGCCGCCTACCTCGAGTCCCTCGTGGAACAGACCCTCGAGCTGATGAACGCCGGGGCACGCCTCGACGAGTGCGTGCACACCGTGCGCCCGCCCGCGGAGCTCGCGGAACTCCCGTGGCTGCAGCCGCTGTACGACGAGCCGGAGTTCGTGGTGCGGAACCTGTGGCGGCTCTACGGCGGCTGGTGGGACGGCAACCCGGCCACGCTCAAGCCCGCGCCCGAGGCCCACCTCGCCGGCGAGCTCGCGGAGCTGGCGGGCGGCGCCGGCGTCCTGGCCCGCAGGGCCGCGGCCCTCGCCGCCGACGGCGACCTGCGCCTGGCCGGCCACCTCGCCGAGCTGGCCGCGCTGGCCGCCCCCGACGACCCGGAGGTCCGGGAGGTGCGCGCCGGCGTGTTCGGGGCGCGCCGCGAGGCGGAGTCCTCGCTCATGGCCCGGGGCGTGTTCGGCTGGGCCGAACGCGAGTCGACCGCCGGTCCGGAGGGTCCGGAGGGTCCCGGGTGATCGTCGGCCAGGGCGTCTACCGGAACGGCCGGCCGGTGGAGGTGCAGGGCGGATTCGGGGACCTGGCCGCCGGGTGCACCGAGGAGGGCGACTTCACCTGGCTCGGCCTATTCGACCCCACCGACCGGGAGCTCGCCGAGGCCGCCGCCGCGTTCGACCTCCATCCGCTCGCGGTGGAGGACGCCAAGGTCCACGAGGAACGTCCCAAGGTGGAGGTGTTCGGCGACACCCTCACCGTGGTGCTGCGACCCGCCCGCTACGACGACCGGGCCGAGAAGGTGGTGTTCGGCCAGATCACGATGATGTGCTCGCCGAGGCACATCGTGGTGGTGCGCCATGGCGACGCCGTGCCGCTCACCACCCTCCGGTCGCGTCTGGAGGCCCGCCCGGACCAACTGGCGCTCGGACCGGGCGCCGTGCTGCACGAGATCCTCGACACGGCGGTGGAGGCCTACTACCCGGTGCTCACCGGCCTGGGCAACGACATCGACGAGGTGGAGGCGGAGGTCTTCACCGACACCCAACGACGCGACCCCACGCAGCGGATCTACGAGCTGCAGCGCGAGGTGCTCGAGTTCAGCAGGGCCGTCACCCCGCTCGTGGAGATGCTGGCCGAGCTGAGGGCGATCGAGCACCCGGTGATCGGGCCGGAGCTGCAGCACTACGTGGCCGACACCAACGACGACGTGAGGCGGGTCATGGACCAGGTGAACGGCGACCGCGAGCTACTGCACTCGGCGCTGGAGGCGAACCTCACCAAGGTGTCGATCCGCCAGAACGAGGACATGCGGAAGATGTCGGCGTGGGTGGCGATCCTGGCGGTGCCGACCATGATCGCCGGCATCTACGGGATGAACTTCGACAACATGCCGGAGCTGCGCAGCCGGTACGGCTACTTCGTCGTGCTGGGTGGCATCGGCCTCATCTGTGGGTTCCTGTGGACCCGGTTCAAGAAGTCGGGGTGGCTGTGACCGCTGCCGACGACCACGCTGCCGACCACCACACTGCCGACGACCACGCTGCCGACAGGAACGGAGACCTTCCATGAGCATCCTCGACGACTTCCGGGTGGACGGGAGGGTGGCGCTGGTGACCGGAGCGGGCCGCGGCATCGGCCGTGCCACCGCGGTGGCCCTCGCGGAGGCCGGTGCCGACGTGGTCGTGGCCGCCCGCACCACCGAGCAGCTCGAGGAGGTGGCCGGCCACATCCGCTCGCTCGGCCGCCGCGCCGAGGCGGTGCCCTTCGACGTCATGGAACTCGAGCGCCTCGGGGAGCTGGTGGAGGTGGCCACCGACCGGCTCGGCGGGCTCGACCTCCTGGTCAACAACGCCGGTGGCTCCTTCCCGAGACCGCTGCTCGACACGAGCGTGGGGAGCTTCGAGCGGGCGTTCCGGTTCAACGTGACCACCGCGCTGGAACTCACCAAGCAGGCCGTGCCCGCGATGCTGGCCCGCGGCGGGGGCTCGGTGGTGAACATCTCCTCGGCGATCGGACGCCTCACCGACCGCGGCTTCGCCGCCTACGGCACGGCCAAGGGGGCGCTCACCCACCTCACGAAGCTCATGGCCTGCGACCTGTCGCCCCACATACGGGTGAACGGCATCGCGGTGGGCTCCGTCGAGACCTCGGCGCTGGAGACCGTGCTCACCGACGACGGGATCCGCACGGCGATGGAAGCGGCCACCCCGCTGCGACGGCTCGGTCGCCCGGAGGACATCGCCGCCGGGGTGCTCTACCTCTGCTCGCCGGCCGGCTCGTTCATCACCGGGAAGCTGCTGGAGATCGACGGCGGCGCGGAATCGGCCACCCTCGGCCTCGGCCTGCCCGACCTCGAACCCACCGGGCCCTGACCGACCCTGCGCAGACCTTCCCATGGCACGTTGGGTGGGGATGTGAGTACGGTGAGTGGGATGTCGGTCTCGGAGCGGGCTGCGGAGCGGGTCGACGAGCCCGGGGCGGGAGCCGCGACCGACGGACGCACCGAGGCGCTGTGGGAGCTGGTCGAGTCGCACTTCGGCCGGATGGCCACGTCGTCGGCGACGCGGCTCGACGGCGAGCTCGTCTCGATGCTGGGCTCGGTGACCCGCTTCCTGGGCGCCGACCGCGGGTACGTGATCCGCTTCGACCACGCCGGACGGACCTGGACGATGACCCACGAGTGGTGCGCCGCCGGGATCGAACCCTCCTCGGACTGGGAACAGCAGGTCGGCTTCGAGGCGTCGCCACGCACCTTCGACCGCCTCGCCCGCCTCGAGGTCAGTGAGATCCCGGAGGTGGGCGCGCTCCCCGACGACTGGGCGGTCGAGCGCACCTACCTCCGGTCGGAGGGCATCGGCGGCATCATCGAGGTCCCGTTCACGCTGAACGGGCGGCTCGGCGGTGTGGTCGGCTTCGACACCGTGGGCCGGCCGCGGTCGTGGCTCGACCAGGACGTGCCGATGCTGCGGGCCGTCGCCGCGCTCACCGAGCGGGTGTTCGTGCGCTGGTCGTCCGAGGACGCCCTCCGCCGGACGGTCGAGGAACTGCACCACGCCGACGCGGAGCTCGGCCGCAGCGAGGGACGCTTCCGGGCCCTCGTCGACTCCCTCCCGGACGCCGTGGTCCGCATCGGCTCGGACTACTCCATCCTCTACGCCAACCCCGCGGCATCGGCCCTGCGGGACCGCTTCGAGGCCATGGGAATGGACATGGAGGGCGGCTGGGCCACGCTGCCCCCGGGGGCTCAGGAGCGGGTCGTCGAGGCGGTCGAGGGGGCGCTGGCCGAGCACCGCCAGCAGGAGGTGCGGGACCTGCACCTCGAAGGTGGCGGCGACGAGATCTGGATGCAGGTCACGGTGATCCCCGAACTGGCCGCACCGGGTGAGCCCACGCTCCTCACCGTCTTCCGCGACGTCAGCGAGGAGCGCGCCGGGCGCCACGCGCTCGAGCTCCGGGCGAGCCACGACGACCTCACTGGGTTGCCCAACCGGGCGACGTTCCTGGCGCGGCTGCGGGCCGCGTGCCGCCTCACCGAGTCCCAGCCCGACCGGCGGGTCGGCCTGCTGTTCGTCGACCTCGACAACTTCAAGCGCGTCAACGACAGCCACGGCCACGGCGGCGGCGACCTCGTCCTGCGGGAACTGGCCCGCCGGCTCAACGAGGGACTCCTCTCCAGCGCCCTCGTGGCGCGCCTCGGCGGCGACGAGATCACCGTGCTCCTCGACCCGGCCGACGAGGTGTCGGTCAGCCGGGTGGCCGAGACCGCCCGACGGCTCCTCGCGGCGCCGATCGACATCGGCGGCACCCGCTACCGCTTCACCGCCTCGATCGGTGCCGTCGTCTCCGACGGACCGACCACCCCCGAGGACCTGATGGCCCGGGCCGACGACGCGGCCTACCGGGCCAAGGCCGCGGGAAGGGACCGCGCCGTGGTCGTGGACGCGGCCATCCGGGCCTCGTTCGACGAGCGGCGCCGGTTCGACCGGGGCCTCCAGGCCGCCGCCGAGAACGATGAGATCGAGGTCCACTACCAGCCCGAGGTCCTGCTGGCGACGGGGCATCCCGTCGGCGTGGAGGCGCTGGCCCGCTGGCGGCACCCGGAGCTCGGCCTCCTCGCCGCCGGGCGCTTCATCGAACTCGCCGAGGAGAACGGCACCATCCGCGGCATCGGCCTGAGGGTGCTGATGCAGGCCTGTACGGACGTCGCCGGGTGGCGTCGTGACGGCCTCGTCGGGGACGACTTCGTGCTGCGGGTGAACCTGTCCACCCGGCAGGTCTTCGACATGACGATCGTGCACCAGATCGAGGAGGCGCTCCGGTCCTCGGGCCTGTCGCCCGGGCAGCTGTGCCTCGAGGTGACCGAGACCGCGGTGATGACCGACACCGCCGAGAGTCTCCTGCTGCTCAACCAGATCCGCGAGATGGGCGTGCACCTCGCGATCGACGACTTCGGCACCGGCCACAGCTCGCTCGCGATGCTGCGGCGCCTCCCCATCGACGTGCTCAAGATCGACCGCTCGTTCGTGGACGGGCTCCCCGACGACGACGAGGACCGGGCCATCGTGCGGGCCATCATCGGACTCGGCCGGACCCTGAACATGGACGTGACGGCCGAGGGCGTGGAGCTCCCCGGGCAGGCCCTCGCCCTCATCGAGGAGGGCTGCCAACGGGCCCAGGGCTACCTGTACTCGCCGCCCGCGCCCCGCGACGAGGTGCCCGAACTGCTCGCCGCGTTGGGAGAGGGCTGCGCACCGCTGGTAGAACCCTTGCCATGAGCACGACCCCCGGACCGGATGACGCCACCGTCTCGCAGTGCCTGCAGTTGGGCCACGGCTTCCACGAGGACGAGCGTGAGAAGGCCGTGTCCGTCCTGGACCGTCTCGACCACCGCCTCGTGGGCGAGCCCGCCGCCGGCGTGCGCATCGACCTGCACGCGAAGGACCGGGACCATCCCGGCCAGAAGGTCACCCTCGAGGCGCACGTCGCCGGGCTGCCCACGATGGTGGCCACCTCCGAGCGCGACGACCTCTGGGCCGCCGTGACCCAGGTGAGGGACGAGGTGCTGCGCCAGCTGAACGACGAGAAGGACAAGCGCCGGCCGAACCACCGGCACTGACGGTCCGCCCCCGGACCCCGGGGATCAGGGGTTCCGGCGGTCCGCCTCGGTGGGTTGACGGCCGGTGCGCAACGGCGACAGCTCGGCATCGACGAGCAGGATCCGCCGGCGCCCGACCACGTCACCCCCGATGCGCTCCCACAGGCGCAGGAACTCGAGCCCGCCGCCGTCGGCCGCCTCCTCGTACGCGGCCCACGTGTCCCAGTCCGGCAACGACCACAACGCCAGGACCTGGTCGTCGGCCCGCAGCGCCGTGCGGAACGCCCCCACCAGGCCGATTCCGAAGCGCTCGTGGTCGGCGGCGCCGGACTCCACCACCGTGTCGCAGACCGCGCGGGCCCGCCCGGGCGGGCAGTCGATCGTCTCCTGCAGGTAGGCCACCGCACCGGTGCCGCCGGCCGCCTGGTGGTCCTCCACGCCCGGGCTGTCGGGGTGCGCCACCAGGAGGCGGTCGCTGCCGCCGGTGCGGAATGCGGCTGCGTCGGCCCACCAGCGCTCCAGCACCGGGTCGCGGTGCGACGGGCCGGTGAGCTCGAGCGAGAAGTCGTGGGCCAGGTCGGCCCAGGAGTCGAACTCCCACATGTTCACCACCTGGGGCCAGCTCCCGGTGGAGCCCACCACGGAGAAGACCCCGAAGCACCGCTGGCGCCGGTAGCCGGCCGCCTCGGGCACCCAGTTGGCCGTCATGTGGTGCTCGTAGTCGGCCCGGTGCGTGCCGACCACGTCGACGTACTCGTGGATGTAGATACGTGCCACGACAAGGACCCTAGGCGCACTCCCGTGCCGGATAGAACAGGTTCTCGTCCGGCGCCTAGGGTTCCGCCACCCGGTGCCGACACCCGAGGGGGACCCACCATGCCGGCCGTGCTGACCGAACGCGACGGACACCTGCTCGTCGTCACGCTCAACCGCCCCGAACGCCAGAACGCGATCAACGGCGAGATGCTCGTGCGCATGCTCGACGCCTGGGAGCTCGCCGACCGCGACCCCGACATCCGGGCCCTCGTGCTCACCGGCGCCGGCGGCAACTTCTGCTCGGGGGCCGACCTCAAGGAGATGGCGGGCGGCCACCAGGGTGACGCGGACGCCGACGGCATCGACGTGCAGGGCCGGCTGGCCGCGGACCCGGACCTGCCGTGGAAGGCCCTGCTGCGCAGCTGGCGACCGGCGGTCCCGCTGATCCTCGCCGTGGAGGGCACGGCCATCGCCGGCGGCACCGAGCTGCTGGGTGCCACCGAGATCCGGGTGGCGGGCGAGTCCGCGAAGTTCGGCATCTCCGAGGTGCGCTGGTCGCTGTACCCGATGGGCGGTTCCGCGGTGCGCATCCCGCGCCAGATCCCCTACACGATCGCCTGCGAGCTGCTGCTCACCGGTGAGCACATCTCGGCGCAGCGGGCGCTGGAGCTGGGCCTCATCGGCCACGTGGTGCCCGACGGCACGGCGCTGGAGAAGGCCAAGGAGATCGGCCAGGCCATCTGCGCCAACGGCCCGCTCGCCGTGCAGGCCCTGCTGAAGACCCTGCGGGAGACCAACGGCATGCAGGAGACCGAGGCGCTGGAGCACGAGTTCACCTACGGCTGGGACGTGTTCGGCTCCGAGGACGCCAAGGAGGGCCCGCGGGCCTTCAAGGAGAAGCGCACCCCCAACTTCCAGGGGAAATAGGGGTCCTCAGAGCGCTGAGGAGACCCCTGAGCGCCGAGAACGCGACGAACGAGGGGACGACACATGGATCTCGGACTGATGCACGGCTACTGGGGGCAGCTCCCGCCGCCGGGTTGGGTGGAGCGGTCCCAGGAGGCGGAACGGCTCGGGTTCACCAGCGTGTGGACCGCCGAGGCCTGGGGCTCCGACGCGCTCACCCCGCTCGCCTACCTGGCCGCGGTGACCGACCGCATCCAGCTCGGCACCGCGGTGGTGCAGCTCGCCGGGCGGACGCCGACGGCCACCGCCATGTCGGCCATCACGCTCGACCACCTGTCCGACGGGCGGCTCCGGCTGGGCCTCGGCGTATCGGGCCCGCAGGTGGTGGAGGGCTGGTACGGCCGGCCGTCCGACAAGCCGCTGGCCCGAACCCGGGAGTACGTGGAGATCATCCGCCGGGTCATCGCCCGCGAGGAGAAGCTCGACTTCCAGGGCGAGTTCTACCAGCACCCCTACACCGGGCCGGGCTCCTCCGGCCTCGGCAAGCCGCTGAAGGCCATCACCCACCCGCTGCGGCGCCACATCCCGATCTACCTGGGCGCCGAGGGACCGAAGAACGTGGCCCAGACCGCGGAGATCGCCGACGGGTGGCTCCCCCTCTACTACTCGCCGTTCCGCCAGGAGGTGTACGCCGACCAGCTCGCGCACGCGAAGCCGGGGTTCCAGGTGGCGGCGCTGTGCCCGTTCAAGGTGACCGAGGACGACCGGCCCGAGACCCTGGAGGACGCCCTCGCCATGACCCGGGCGATGCTGGCGTTCTACATCGGCGGGATGGGCGCCAAGGGCCAGAACTACCACACCAAGCTGGCGGCCCGGATGGGCCTGGGCGACGCAGCGGTGCGGATCCAGGACCTCTTCTTCGAGGGACGTCGCGATGAGGCGATCGACGCCGTTCCCCAGGAGTTCGCGGACGAGATCTCGCTCGTGGGCACCCCGGCGCGCATCGCGGACCGCGTGGCGGCCTGGAAGGACTCGGCGGTCACCGAGATCCTGATCCACGCCGGCTCGACCGACGAACTGCGCCTGGCCGCCGAACTCGTCCTGCCGGCCTGAGCCCGCCGGCCCGCCCGTCAGGCGCGTGCGGGTACCCCGCAGCGGGCACCCGGCACGGCGCCGACGGCCTCCACCTCGGTGTCGTCGCGCACGAGCCACCCCGTCGCGCCGTGTCGGACCAGCAGCTCCCGGCCGTCCGACCCGCCCGCCACCAGCGCCGCCTTGGCGAGGGCCTCGGCCCACCACGCCTCCGCGGCCACCACCACCACGGCGGCGAGCCCGGAGGCGGTGGGACGGCCCGTGAACGGATCGATCAGGTGGTGCGCCCAGCCGCCGTCGTCGGTGGGCCACCGGCGCAGGCGGGTCGTGGAGGTGGCCACCGCACCCTCGTCGAGGACCACCTCCACCAGCCGTGACCGGTCGTCCCACGGATCCTCCACCGGGATCCTCCAACCGCCCCGGGGAGGCACGCCCCCCGTGCGCAGGTCACCGCCGAGCGACGCCACCACCGACGACACGCCCAGACGCAGCAGTTCCGCCGCCACACGGTCGGCCGCGAGCCCCTTGCCGATGCCACCGAGGTCGACCCGCACACCCGGGGCCCGGGACACCACGGCGCGTCCGTCGCACCGGTCCACCCGGAGTCCGCCGAAGCCGGGCACCGGGCCGCCGGCGGTCACGGGCACGGCGGGGCGTTCCCCCAGTTCCCGGTAGGGCCGGTCGTAGCCCGCCGCCTCGAGCGCGTCGATCACCGTCGGGTCGAACCGGCCGTCCGTCGCCGCGTACGCACGTCCGGCCCGCTCCAGGGCGTCGGCCAGGTCCTCTCCGACCTCCACCGTCGCAGCCGGGTCGCGGTTGAGCGCCGAGAGGTCGCTGTCGGGACGGAACCGGCTCCAGCACGACTCGAGCCGCTCGACGGTGGCCCGGGCCACCCTGTCCGCGCCGGGGGGTCCACCGTGACCGAGCACCTCGACGGTGGTCCCCATCGCGGTGAACGAGGTCGTCCACCAGCGGTCGCGGCCGCTCAGCACCTCGACCCCGAGCAGGGCGGCACGGTGGGGGGCGGCGGGGGCGGGGGGGGCGGTGCGGGGGCCTGGGTGGTGGGCGGCGCGGTGACCGGCGGCGCGGTGCCGG
>CAIPVR010000028.1 GCA_903868545.1 uncultured Actinomycetes bacterium | reverse complement strand
GCTCCAGGAGCTCAACGCTCCGGAGATCATCGTCAACAACGAGAAGCGCATGCTCCAGGAGGCCGTGGACGCCCTGTTCGACAACGGCCGCCGCGGCCGGCCCGTCACGGGCCCCGGCAACCGCCCGCTCAAGTCCCTGTCCGACATGCTGAAGGGCAAGCAGGGCCGGTTCCGCCAGAACCTGCTCGGCAAGCGCGTCGACTACTCCGGCCGTTCCGTGATCGTGGTCGGCCCCACGCTGCAGCTGCACCAGTGCGGCCTGCCGAAGCTGATGGCGCTCGAGCTGTTCAAGCCGTTCGTGATGAAGGCGCTCGTCGACCGCGAGCTGGCCCAGAACATCAAGTCCGCCAAGCGAATGGTGGAGCGTCGCCGCCCGCAGGTGTGGGACGTGCTCGAGGACGTGATCAAGGAGCACCCGGTGCTCCTCAACCGTGCGCCCACGCTGCACCGTCTCGGCATCCAGGCCTTCGAGCCCATCCTCGTGGAGGGCAAGGCGATCCAGATCCATCCGCTGGTCTGCACCGCCTTCAACGCCGACTTCGACGGCGACCAGATGGCGGTGCACCTGCCGCTGTCGGCCGAGGCCCAGGCCGAGGCCCGCGTCCTGATGCTCAGCGCCAACAACATGCTGAGCCCCGCGCACGGCAAGCCGCTGGTCACGCCCACCCAGGACATGATCATCGGGGCCTTCTACCTCACCGAGCTGGTGGAGGGCGCGACGGGCGAGGGCCGCACCTACGCCCGGATGGACCAGGTGGAGCGCGACATCGAGGCCGGCGTGCTCGACGTGCACGCCCCGGTGCAGTATCGGGGCCCGGAGTTCCCCGACCTGCTGGCCTCCCCGGCCAACGGTTCGGCCGCCGAGTACCACCGCACCACCGCGGGTCGGCTCCTGTTCAACCGGGCCCTCCCCGAGGGCTACCCGTACGTGAACGAGCCGGTCACCAAGAAGCAGATGACCCAGATCGTGGACCGCCTCGCGGTGGACTTCCACAAGGCCATCGCCGCCCGTTCGCTCGACGCGCTCAAGTCGCTCTGCTTCAACTACGCGATGCGCTCCGGCCTGACGATCTCGATCGACGACGTCCGCACGCCGTCGAACAAGTACGACATCCTCGACAGCTACGAGGCCGAGGCCGACAAGGTCGAGAAGCAGTTCCGCCGCGGCATCATCACCGACGGTGAGCGCAAGCAGAAGGAGGTGGAGATCTGGACCACCGCCACCTCCGAGGTCACGAAGGCCATGCAGGCCGCCATGTCCTCCAAGCAGTTCAACCCGATCGACATGATGGTGGGCTCCGGCGCCCGCGGGAACATGATGCAGGTGCGCCAGATCGCGGGCATGCGCGGCCTCGTGGCCAACCCCCGCGGCGACATGATCCCCCGCCCGATCAAGTCGAACTTCCGCGAGGGTCTCTCCGTGCTGGAGTACTTCATCGCCACGCCGGGCGCCCGGAAGGGCCTGGTGGACACCGCCCTGCGGACCGCCGACTCCGGCTACCTCACCCGCCGGCTCGTCGACGTGGCCCAGGAGCTGATCATCAACGACGCGGACCCGTTCGAGTCGGGCGGTCCGATCCGCTCGATCACCCTCGACGACATCCGCCCCGATGAGGCCGGCCGGCGCTACCACCTCGAGAGCCGGCTGTTCTCCCGCACGCTCGCCGAGGACGTGAAGCTCGCCGACGGCTCGACGCTGTCCCGGGGCACCCGCGTGGGCCAGGTGGAGATGGAGCAACTGCGCGACGACCCCGACGTCACCTCCGTGCGCGTCCTGTCGCCGCTCACCGACGAGAGCGAGTTCGGCATCTCCGCGGCCTGCTACGGCCTGTCACTGGCCACCGGCAAGCTGATCGAGCCGGGTGAGGCGGTCGGTGTGATCGCGGCGCAGTCGATCGGCGAGCCCGGCACCCAGCTCACGATGCGGACCTTCCACACCGGCGGTATCGCCGGCGCCTCGGGCGACATCACCGGCGGTCTCCCCCGCGTGGTGGAGCTGTTCGAGGCCCGCAGCCCCCGGAACAAGGCCGTGCTGGCCCGGATCTCCGGCGTGGTGCGGATCGAGGAGGCGGACGAGGCCACCATCACCTCGCGCACCCGCAACGTGACGGTGGTGGCCGACGACGGCACCGAGGAGACCTACCAGATCGAGCGCGAGCGTCGGCTGGAGGTGAGCGAGGGCCAGGAGGTCATCGCCGGTGACGCCCTCGTGGAGGGTCCCCGCGACCCGAAGGAGCTGCTGGAGATCAAGGGCGTCCGCGCCGTGCAGCAGTACCTCGTCGACGAGGTCCAGCGCGTGTACCGCGACCAGGGCGTGTCGATCCACGACAAGCACATCGAGCTGATCGTGCGGCAGATGACCCGACGGGTGGCCATCCAGGAGCCGGGTGACTCCGACTTCCTGCCCGGCGAGCGGGTCGACCAGCGGATCTTCGCCGACACGAACCGTCGGCTGGTCCAGGAGGGCCGCAAGCCCGCCGACGGCCGTCCGGAGCTCATGGGCATCACCAAGGCGTCGCTGGCCACCGACTCGTGGCTGTCGGCCGCCTCGTTCCAGGAGACCACCCGGGTGCTCACCGAGGCCGCGATCGACGGCAAGTCCGACGGGCTCCTGGGCCTCAAGGAGAACATCATCATCGGCAAGCTGATCCCCGCCGGTACCGGCATGACCCGGTACCAGGAGATCCTGCCGTACGCCCCCGACTACCAGCCGATGGAGTACTTCTCGAGCGAGGACTCGGCGAGCATCGCCGACTGGCTCGCCAACATCGGCACGCCGTCCGAGGACGACACCGCCGAGGCCGGGACGACCGTGGCCGAGGTCATCGAGTTCCCGGACACCACCGCATCCGACCAGTGAGCGTCCACCGGACGGGTCGTTTGCCCCGTCCGGTGGTCCGCTCGTAGCATGACCCGTCGGTTTCCGGCACGCCCCCCGGGCGCGCACGGGTCCCGCCCGCCATCCGAGGTACCACCGCCCCGCGGTCGGTGCCGGTCAGTTCGTCGCAGAGAGTCACCGAGGTTCCACCGTGCCCACGATCCAGCAGCTGGTCCGCAAGGGCCGCCAGACCAAGCGCCGCAAGGAGTCCACGCCGGCGCTGAAGGGCGCGCCCCAGCGGCGCGGCGTGTGCACCCGCGTGTTCACCTCCACCCCGAAGAAGCCGAACTCGGCGCTGCGCAAGGTGGCCCGCGTCCGGCTCTCGAGCGGGATCGAGGTGACCGCCTACATCCCCGGCGAGGGCCACAACCTCCAGGAGCACAGCATCGTGCTCGTGCGTGGTGGTCGTGTGAAGGACCTCCCGGGCGTCCGCTACAAGATCGTCCGCGGCACGCTCGACACCTCGGGCGTCCGCGACCGCAAGCAGGCACGTTCTCGCTACGGCGCCAAGAAGGAGTCCTGACATGCCCCGCAAGGGTCCCGCACCCCGTCGCGAGCTCCAGCCCGATCCGGTCTACCGGTCGGTCCTCGTCACCCAGATGGTCAACAAGATCCTGCAGCGCGGCAAGCGGTCCACCGCCGAGCGGATCGTCTACGACGCCCTCTCCACGATCGAGACCAAGACCGGCACCGACCCGATCGTCACGCTGAAGCGTGCGGTCGACAACATCAAGCCGCAGCTCGAGGTGCGCAGCCGTCGCGTGGGCGGCGCCACCTACCAGGTGCCCGTGGAGGTGCGGCCCCGTCGGGCCAACACGCTCGCGATCCGCTGGCTCGTGGGCTATAGCCGCCAGCGCCGCGAGCGCACCATGTCGGAGCGCCTCGCCAACGAGCTGCTCGACGCCAGCAACGGCGTGGGCGCCTCGATGAAGCGCAAGGAAGACCTCCACAAGATGGCGGAGTCCAACAAGGCCTTCGCCCACTACCGCTGGTGACCCCCGGGGCCACCCGCCCGCAGCCCGAGTCCTCCCCCCACCCGACCTGACGAGACGAGCAATGGCGCAGTTCCCCCTCGACCGCACCCGCAACATCGGCATCATGGCCCACATCGACGCGGGCAAGACCACCACGACCGAGCGGATCCTCTACTACACCGGCAAGACCTACAAGATCGGTGAGGTCCACGAGGGTGCCGCCACGATGGACTGGATGGCCCAGGAGCAGGAGCGGGGCATCACCATCACCTCCGCCGCCACCACCTGCCACTGGTCCGACACGGTCGACGAGGTGGACCACCGGATCCAGATCATCGACACGCCGGGTCACGTGGACTTCACCGTCGAGGTGGAGCGCTCGCTGCGCGTGCTCGACGGCGCCGTCGCGGTGTTCGACGGCGTGGCCGGCGTGGAGCCCCAGACCGAGACGGTGTGGCGCCAGGCCAACAAGTACAACGTGCCGCGGATGTGCTTCGTCAACAAGATGGACCGCATGGGCGCCGACTTCTTCGCCGCCCTCGACTCCATCAAGGACCGCCTCGAGGCGAAGGTCGCGGTGCTCCAGCTGCCCATCGGCGCCGAGGCGAACTACGAGGGCATCGTCGACCTCGTCACGATGAAGGCCTGGATCTGGTCGGGCGAGGAGCTCGGCGCGTCCTGGGACGTGGTCGACATCCCGGCGCACCTCCAGGACCAGGCCGACGAGTACCGCGAGGCGCTCATCGACGTCCTGTCGGAGACCAACGACGAGCTCATGGAGAAGTTCCTCGAGGGCGAGGAGCTCGCCCCCGAGCTCATCCGGTCCGCCATCCGCGAGGCCACGATCCACCACGGCGTGGTGCCCGTCCTCAACGGCACCGCGTTCAAGAACAAGGGTGTGCAGCCCCTGCTCGACGCAGTGTGCTGGTACATGCCGTCGCCGCTCGACCTGCCGCCGGTGGAGGGTCTCGACAAGAAGGGCGAGCCCACCCAGCGCAAGGCCGACGTGAGCGAGCCGTTCTCCGCCCTCGCGTTCAAGATCATGACCGCCCCCCACGTGGGCAAGCTCACCTACTTCCGCGTGTACTCGGGCACGCTCGAGAAGGGCGGCACGGTCCTGAACACCCGCTCCGGCGACAAGGAGCGCATCGGACGCCTGCTGGAGATGCACGCCAACGACCAGATCGAGCAGGAGGCCGTGTACGCCGGCGACATCGTGGCGGGCATCGGCATGAAGAACACCCGCACCGGCGACACGCTCACCGACCCGTCGAACGTGATCGTGCTCGAGTCGCTCGAGTTCCCCGACCCGGTGATCCACGTGGCCGTGGAGCCGAAGACGAAGGCCGACCAGGACAAGATGTCCAAGGCCCTGTTCGCCCTCTCCGAGGAGGACCCCACCTTCCAGGTGCGCACCGACGAGGAGACGGCGCAGACCATCATCTCCGGCATGGGCGAGCTGCACCTCGAGGTGCTCGTTGACCGCATGATGCGGGAGTTCAACGTCGAGGCCAACGTCGGCAAGCCGCAGGTGGCCTACCGCGAG
>CAIPVR010000027.1 GCA_903868545.1 uncultured Actinomycetes bacterium | reverse complement strand
CTCGTCGCGGTCGGCGGCGGTGCCGGTGGCCCACTCCACCACCTGCGGGTCGCGCACCGACGCCACCAGTACCAGATGGGTGCGGAGCACCAGCGGCAGCGCCGGGAGCAGCGAGTCCACCACCGCACGCTCGTTGAGGTCGGTCAGCAGGACCAGCAGGGCGCGGCGGCGGTGCCGGGCCACCACCGAGGCGAACGCACCGGTGTAGTCCGACTCGGCGAGCTCCGGCTCCAGGGCGAACATCGCCTCGGTCACCCGGCCCACCTGGTCGCGGTGGCGCGCCGCCGGCACCTCGGCGCGCACCTCGCGGTCGAAGGCCACGAGGCCGCACCGGTCGCCGAGCCGCGTCGCCACCGCGGTCAGGAGCATGACCGCGTCCATCGCGTGCTCCACCCGGGGCACGCCCTCCACCCGACCGGCCATGACCCGGCCGTTGTCCAGCAGGACGACCACCCTCTGGTTCCGCTCGGCCCGGTACGTGCGCACGATCGCCTTCCCGGCCCGCGCCGTGGCCGTCCAGTCGATGCGGCGGAACTCGTCGTCGGGGCCGTACTCGCGGAGCTGCTCGAACTCGGTGCCGCCGCCGAGTCCACGGGTGGAGCGCATGCCCACCTCGAGCACGCGACCGCGGCGGATGGCGAGTTCGGCCTCGTCCCGCGAGCGGAACGGCGGGTGCACCCGCAGCACGGTGGTGAGTGGCACCTCGCGCTGGCGGGCGCCGAGGCCGAGCGGTCCCTCCACCCGCAGCGTCACCCGATCGAACGTGAATCGCCCGCGACGCACCGGGTGCAGCGTGGTGACCACCTTCGCCGTGCCCCCCGCCGGTACCCGGACCGAGAAGCGGCGGGCACCGGCGCGCAGCGACGGCGCGAGCTGGTCCGCGAGATGCACCCGGAGCGACCGCCGGGCCTCGGAGTGCACCACCCAGGTGAGCTCGGCGGTGCTGCCGGTGACCGCCACCGGTGGGTGCCGGCGCTCCACCACCAGGCGCCGGGGTGAGGTGAGGACCCGGGAGTCCACGACGGCCACCACCACCAGGCCCACGACCAGCGCGGCCGCCGTTCCCCACACCGGCACGGCGTCGCCCGGGTACAGGAGCAGCCCCGCGGCGAGGACCAAGGCCACGAGGGCCAACCTGCGGGTGGGGACGAAGGACACGGGTGCGGACGGCTCGGCGCGGGCGGGCTCAGCGCGGGGCGGGCACGGTGGCGAGGACGTTGTCGAGGAGCGCGTCCGCGGTCACACCCTCGAGCTCGAGCTCGGGGCGGATCACCAGGCGGTGGCGCAGGGTCGGCTTGGCGACCGCCTTCACCTCGTCCGGCGTCACGAACCCGCGGCCCGACAGCCACGCCCACGCCTTCGAGGCGTGCAGCAACGACGCCGCCCCCCGGGGCGACACACCCACCTCCACCGACGGCGAGTCGCGGGTGGCCCGGCACAGCAGCACGATGTACTGCTGCACGGCGGGGGCCACCTCCACCCGGTCCACCTCGAGGCGGGCCGCGGCCAGGTCGGCCGCGTTCGCCACCGGCCGTACGCCGGCCGCCACCACGTCGTGGGGGTCGAGCCCGCGGTGGTGGCGGTCGAGCACCTCCACCTCCTGCTCGAGCGTGGGGTAGCCCACGAGCAGCTTGAAGAGGAAGCGGTCGAGCTGGGCCTCGGGCAGCGGGTAGGTGCCCTCCTGTTCGATCGGGTTCTGCGTGGCCACCACCACGAACGGGTCGGGCAGCGGACGGGACAGGCCCTCCGCGGTGACCTGGCGTTCCTCCATCGCCTCCAGCAGCGCCGACTGCGTCTTGGGCGGTGTGCGGTTCACCTCGTCCGCGAGGAACAGGTTCGTGAACACCGGGCCCTCCCGGAAACGCATTCCCTCGCCGCTCGACGGGTCGAGCACCAGCTGGCCGGTCACGTCCGACGGCATCAGGTCCGGGGTGAACTGCACCCGCTTGAAGTCGAGGTCGAGGGCCTGGGCGAGGGTCTTCACGAGCAGGGTCTTGGCCACGCCCGGCACGCCCTCGAGGAGCACGTGGCCGCGCACGAGCAGCGCCGCCACCAGTCCCGACAGCGTGCCCTCCTGGCCCACCACCACCTTGCCCACCTCCTCGCGGAGTGCGAGCACCGCGGCACGCGGGTCGCGACCGCCGGCCGCAGCGGGTGACGGGGTGGACGACGCAGCGGGCGGTGCGACCGGAGGTGGGACCGGCGGTGGGTGGGGCACCCCGGGCACCGGGTCAGGTGGTGACGACGTCATGGAGGACCTCCTGTCGGAGTCGGTCGAGGGACACGGCCAGGCGGACGACGTCGTCGGGCCCGCCGACGGCGCCATCGAGGAGGAGCGACGCGACCTCCTCGGGAGGCCGACCGGTGCGGGCGGCGACGATGGCCACCACCTCCGCCGCCGCTGCGCCCGGACCGAGGCCCAGTCGGGTGGCCAGCCGGCGCCGGAGGTCGTCGCGGAGCACCGCCGCGGCGCGCTCGGGTGATCCGCCGCGACGGAGGAGGTCACCCACGGCCACCACCAGCTCGGACCCCGCGATCTCCACCGGCAGCCGCTCGGCCACCGGGGCACCGAGCCGCCGGGCCCGCGACCACGCGTAGAGCACGAACGCGCCGATCGCCGCTGCCAGGGCCAGTCGCACACCGAGGGGCAGCAGCGACACCACGCCCTGTCCACCGCCCTGCACCGCGTCCGGGCTGGGAACCGGGTCGACGAAGGTGATCGTCGCCGCCGACGCCGCGCCACCCGGTGGGGGCCCCAGGAGGCGGGCCGCCAGCGCCGCATTGTCGAGTGGGCGACCACCGTCCTCCTTCGCTGGCCACAGCCGGGCGTTGACCAGCAGGTCGGGTCCGCCGAGGGTGACCACGGCACCCCGGCCCACCTGCTCGCGCGTCACCAGTGCGGTGGAGCCGTCGCCGTAACAGGAGGGACGGCCCGCCGCGTCGAGGGGTCCGGCGAACGCCGCGTCGATCGCACCCAGCCCGTCGAGTTCGGCGATCTCACACGCGCCGCGGCGGACCGGGTCGGCGGGCGTGTCGGCGAGCGCCCGGTCGGGCGGCGCCGCAACGGCTGACCCGGCCGGCAGGTCCTCCGGGGGTTCGGACGACTCGGGCGGTTCGGCCCCGAACACCACCACGGTGCCCGCCGCCGCCGCCGCTCGCAGCTCCCGGAGCTCCGTCGCGTTGGCCAACCCGGGCACCGGCACCACCACCACGGCGCCGGCCGACCCCGCCCGCCCGGCCACCGCCGAGGCCCGGGCGGAGCGCACGTCCGCCCCCTGCCGTCGCAACACCTCGGCGAGGGCCGCGTACCCCGACGGGGCCGTGGAGTCGATCCCGTAGGGCAGCGGGTCGGCGTCGAGCGAGGGCAGGACCACCACGGCCACGGCCACCAGCACCACCAACGCGATGCCGACCGCGGCCCAGCCGCTGCGACCTCCGCCGGAGGACCCCGCGCTCATCCCGCGACCTCCAGCACCGGACCGGCGTCGCGGCGCCCCGGCAGCGGCTCGGCCGCGAGCACCCGTGCCGCGGCCTCACGGAAGCGGCGGTTCTCCTCCTGGCCGGTGGGCAGCTGCGCGTACCACGCCATTTCGAACAGGACGCTGGCCTCGTCGAACGGTCCGGCGGCGCCCGGCGTGGTGGCGTCGAGGTCCACCCGCAGTTCGCCGGTGGTGCGGCCGGCCACGTCCGGGAGTTGGCCGCGGTCGACCAGCGAGCGGACGAGTTCGCGGTAGCGGGACCGCAGCGCCGCCTTCCACTCCCCCGCCGCCTCCTGGCGGGCGGCGTCGGCCGCCCAGTCCTCCGCCGGCCGACGGTGCTCGACCTCCACCGACTCCAGGTCCTCGTCAGCCGACCTGCGGGGCAACCGCCGGCGCCACGCCACCACGAGCACGGTCACCACCAACGCGGCAGCAGCCAGGATCATGAGCCAGGCGACCACCGACCCGATGCCGCCGCCGAAGCTCCCCGGACTGGTGCCGCCCGTGCCCCGGAACAGCTCCTCCAGGCGATCGGAGATCCACTGGCCGATGCGTTCCATGATCGACGGCTCGTAGGAGTACCCGTCACCCGACATGACCCTGCGCACCTGCTCGCGCACCACGGACGGATCGGCCGGGGCGGCGCCACCCCCCTCACCGCCGCCCCCACCCGCGACGGCGGGCAACGCCGCGAGCACCACCACGGCGAGGTCCCACACGTCAGCCAAGGCCACGGCGTTCCTGCCAGCGGACGAGGTCGATCCCCTCCACCCGGCACCGCAGCTCCACGTAGGCGCGGGCCGCGATGCAGGCCGTGAGCGGCATGACCACGAGCAGCACCAGCGAGGTGACCTGCTCCAGCGCGAGCAGCCAGCCGTCCGGGGGCTGGAAACTGGCCACGAGCAGGATCGGTCCCGCCACCAGGGCCACCTGCAGCACCTGGGTGATCACGAGTCCGCCGAACACCACCACCAGGGCGGTGCCGTACACCGCCCGGGTGAGGCGGAACGACCGGCCGATCGCGGCCAGCGGACCGCGGCGTTCGGCACCCACCACGACGTTGGCCACGAACAGCGACGCGTCGGCGAGAAGCCAGCCGACCCCGCCGAGGCACAGCAGCGGCACCTTCACCGCGGCGGACAGCACCACCACCACCAGCACGGCCGGCGAACGGCGGAACATCTGTCCGAACACCTCACCGAAGGGGGCGTCGCGGCCCGACCACCACCCGGCCACGAGGTGTCCCACGCCTGCGCCGAGCAGGCCGAGCGCGAGCGACCGGAGCAACAGCAGCGCGACGGCCCACAGGCTGCCCGTCGACGAGGCCGCGTCCAACGCGCCCACCCCGAAGGGGTCCGAGGTGCTGGAGGCGGCCACGGTCGGCGAGGCCAGCGCGACGGCGAGGCCGACGAGCTGCACGGGCAGGAACAGCACGGCGGTGAGACCCACCAGCCGGCCGATCCGGAACCGAAGGAGTCCGAAGGCGCCGTCGAGGATGCCGCCGGGGCCCACGCGGGCCACCGGGTCGAGGGGGTTGCCCGTCATGTCCGGACCCGTCGACGGCGGGAAGCGGGCGTCGCCGCGGGCCACCGCCTCGAAGGGCACCGTCACGGTCGTCCCCTCCGGTCGGCCGATCGCCACCGCCGCAGTCTCCCACGCGGGCCGCGCCACACTGGGACGGTGCCATCCACGCCCCCGCCGCCGGACCGGGATCCCGGGACCTACGGCCGCAGCTTCGCCGACGTCTACGACGACTGGTACCCGGCCGACGCCACCACGGCCGCGGCGGTGCCCGTGCTGGCGGGACTCGCCGGTCCGGGCGGCGCGGTGCTCGAACTCGGCGTCGGCACCGGTCGTCTGGCACTCCCGCTGGCCGCGGCCGGCTGTCGGGTGACCGGGATCGACGCCTCCGCCGAGATGCTGGAGCGACTCGCCGGGAAGGACCCGGCCGGCATCGTCGTGGCCCGCCACGGCGACGTGTCCGACCGCGCCGCATGGCCCACGGCCCCGATGGACCTGGTGGTCGCGGCGTTCAACCTGCTGATGAACCTGCCGGACCCGGCCGCGCAGCGTCGGACGGTGGAGCTGGCGGCGGAGCACCTCCGGCCGGGCGGGGGCCTCGTGGTGGAACTGGCCCTGCCCGCACCGGCGGAGGGACCCGACCGCCGGCTGGAGGTGCGCTCGGTCGACGCCGACGCCGTGGTGCTGATCGCCACCGACCGGGACCCGGACACCGGTGTGGTCACCGGACAGCACGTCGAACTCCGCGATCGGGAACCGGTGCGGCTCCGACCCTGGGTCGTCCGGATGGTGTCGACCGACGAGCTCGACGGATGGGCCGTCGGGGCCGGCCTCGAACTGGCGTCACGCCACGGCGGCTGGCGCGGCGAGCCGTTCGACCCGCAGGGCGCGGGCCACGTCAGCGTCTTCCGCCGGCCCGGCTGAGCAACGCCGAAACGCCCCCGTCACCCCCGCTCTGTGTCGCGTGCAGATAGCGATCACCACCTGCACGCGACACAGAGCGGGGGGTTCAGGTACCGGGGAAGCGCTGCAGCCGAGCGATCTGGTGGGCGAGCGCCACGAGGCGCCGGTCGGCGTCCCACAACTCGGCGGTCCCGCTCGCGAAGCCGTCGGCGGCCACCTGCGCCCGGGTGTGCTGCAGCAACCACTCGGTGCCGACGTCGGCCACGAAACGCATCCCGATCTGGAGTGAGATCACGAGGAAGTGGCCGCCCTGGGTGCCGATGCCGGCCCCGACCGCCGGCCCGAGGACGTCACCCGGGACGGCCACCACACCCGGTTCCCACATGCCACGGTCGTCCATCGGTGACGCGAGGAAGCGGAACCAGCTCGCCGCCCTCGGCTCGCCGGGCGGCACGTCCGGCCGCCCCCACGACATCGCCCCGTCGGCGAGACGCCAGTCCGTCTGGCGGTGGTACGGGATCGAGTTGAAGGGCGAGTCCTCGACCCGCTCCCGTGGTGCGCACTCCTCGGGCTCCTTGACCGCCGGCGGTTCGGCACCGAGGAAGCGGTAGGGCGAGTCGGCCTCACGACGACCGAACACGCACGTGACCAGCAGGTCGGTGCGCACCGGGGCGGCGGCGGCGTCGGGTCCGCCCGGCTCCAGCGACCAGAGCCGGGCCTGGGCCTGCGCACCGCCCCGCCCCTGACGGACCACCTCCACCTCCACGGCCACGGGGCCGCACGGGACCGCCTGGCAGTAGGTGGCGTCCGCCGAGACCAGGTCGAGGTCGGGTCGGTCCACCGCTGCGGTGGCAGCCCGCACGGCGGTGGCCATCGTGGTGCCGCCGAAGGCGTAGAGCACCCGCCACGCGTCGGGAATCACCGTGTGGAACCGGCCGGGCCGGCCGTCGACCTGCTGCGGACGGGTGTCACGACGGATGTCGCCCGGCGGCAGGTCGTCCACGGGCACGTCGAGCGGAGGTGGTGCGGACGGCATGGGGGCATGGTGCCGCGACGGGGCGCCGGCCGACGAACCCGGTGACCGCTTTCACTCGGACGGCCGGGCGTGGGACGATCCGGGCGCCGCGCCGTACCTTGGTCGCATGTCCCGCATCACCGTGTCCACCACCCTCGACGCGCCGCCCCGCGAGGTGTGGGCGGCGGTGGAGGACATCGAGAGCCACACCTCGTGGATGGAGGACGCGGTCGCCATCCGCTTCACCTCCGAGAGCACCTCCGGGGTGGGCACCACCTTCGACTGCGACACCAAGGTCGGCCCGTTCCGCCTGGTGGACCACATGGAGATCACCGAGTGGTCGCCGGGGAAGGCCATGGGCGTGCGCCACGTGGGACTGGTGACAGGCACCGGGGTGTTCCGGCTGAAGCCCGTGAGGAAGGGTCGGGGGACGAAGTTCACCTGGACGGAGCGACTGGTGTTCCCCTGGTGGATGGGTGGCCCCATCGGCTCGTTCGTCGCCAAGCCGGTGTTCCGCCACATCTGGAGGAAGAACCTGCGGAACCTGCGCGGGATCGTCGACGGCACCCCCTGACCCCGCGAAATCGGGGTCCGCAACGCCCGGAACGGGCGCGGTGGCGCCGGAGATCCGTTCGGGGCCGGCTAGTAGCGACCGATGTCGGTGGCCAGGACCCCTGCGGCCACCACGCCGAGCACGGCGATGAGCACGCCCATCACCACCACGAAGCCGGTGCGCACCGCGGCGGTGGTCTGGGGCCACCGCACGGGCTGGATCACCGCCCCGGCGAGAGCCCCGGCGAGCAACCCGCCCACGTGGCCGCCCACCGAGATCCCCGGCAGCGTGAAGGTGATCAGCAGGTTGATCAGCACCAGCCCACCGAGTCCGGTGTTCCACGGGTTCTGCCGGCCACGCAACTGCAGCACGACGAGCGCGCCCATCAGCCCGAAGACCGCGCCGGAGGCGCCCAGGGTCGGCGAATCGGGCGACACGACCATGACCCCGAGCGCGCCGCCGAGCAGGGACACCCCGTACACGGCGGCGAAGCGCACATGCCCGAGCGACGGTTCCAGTTCCTTGGCCAACAGCCACAGGAGGAACATGTTCATCATGAGGTGCAGCGGCCCGGCGTGGAGGAAGCCCCCGGTCGCGAGCCGCCACCACTCCCCCTGCGCAACGAGCGGACCGAAGGTGACGGCGTTCTCGTAGAGCGCACCCTGCGGGCGGGCGGCGTTGCCACCCACCACGGTCATCAACAGATAGGCGGCCACGTTGAGGCCGATCAGGACCTTCCCGACGACCACGTCGCCCGCACCGCCCCACGCGGTCCGGGCGCTGATCACCTGTTGCGGTCGGGCGCGCGTGCACTCGGGGCACTGGAACCCCACCGACGCCTGGACCATGCACTGCGGGCAGATCGGCCGGTCACAGCGCTGGCAGGTCACGCCGGCCACGCGGTCGGGGTGCCGGAAGCAGGTCGTGGTGACGGTCGGATCCACGACGCGAAGGCTACCGACGACCCCCGGCGCGGCCCCGGCGGCCTGTGGCCCCTCTTGATCTTCGGAGCCACCGCGCCCGTTCCGGGCGTTGCGGACCCCTATTTCCGGGGAGTGGTGGGGCTGGCGGGGGTGAGGACGACCACCGACAGCGGGGGCAGCGTCAGCAGGAGCGAGCCAGGCTGGCCCTGCCAGGGCGTCGCCTCGTCGACCTCCAGCGCCGACCCGCCGGACGGGACCAGTTCGTGGCCGCTCCCTCCGTACCGGCGGTCGTCCGTGCAGAGCACCACCCGCCACGCACCTGCCCGGGGCACCCCCAGCCGGTAGCCGTGGCGGGGCACCGGCGTGAGGTTCGCCACCACCGCCGCCACCGACCCCTCGGGCCAGGACTCGATCGGACCGTCGAGCGACCCACCGTCGTCGGCAACCGCCTTGCGGCAGAAGGCGAACACCGAGTGGGCGCCGTCGTCGGGGTCGAGCCACCAGAACGTCGCACCCGGGTCGTCGTCGCCGGTCCACAGCGCCGGCACCGCCGCCTGCGCCGCGTTGAGGTCGCCCACCAGCCGGCGCACCCCGTCGTGCTCGGGCCGCTCGAGCAGCCACCAGTCGAGCTCACGCTCGTGGGACCACTCGCGCTCCTGCGCCAGTTCGCCACCCATGAACACCAGCTGACGGCCCGGCTGCGTCCACTGCCAGGCCAGCAGGCAGCGCAGGTTGGCGAACCGCTGCCACTCGTCGCCGGGCATCCGGCCGAGCAGTGAACCCTTGCCGTGCACCACCTCGTCGTGGCTGAGCGGCAGCACCCATCGCTCGTGGCCGGCGTACACCATCGGGAACGTCAGCTCGTGGTGGTGGAAGCGCCGGTGCACCGGGTCGTGGGCGAGGTACCCGAGCGTGTCGTGCATCCACCCCAGGTTCCACTTCCGGCCGAACCCGAGCCCTCCGTGCTCCGACGGCGCGGTCACCCCCGGCCACGAGGTCGACTCCTCGGCGATCACCACCGCTCCCGGTTGCTCCTCGGCCACCACCTCGTTGAGCTCGCGCAGGAACGCGATCGCCTCGAGGTCCTCCCGGCCGCCCTGGTCGTTGGGCACCCACTCCCCGGGCTCCCGGGAGTAGTCGCGGTAGAGCATCGAGGCCACGGCGTCGACCCGTAGGCCGTCCACCCGGAACTCCTCCAACCAGTAGAGGGCGTTGGCCACGAGGAAGTTCCGAACCTCGGTGCGGCCGTGGTTGAACACGAGCGTGCCCCAGTCCGGGTGCTCGCCCCGGCGGGGATCCGCGTGCTCGTAGAGAGCGGTCCCGTCGAAGCGGGCCAGTACGTGTTCGTCGCGGGGGAAGTGGGCGGGCACCCAGTCGAGCAGCACGCCGAGGCCGGCACCGTGCGCCACGTCCACGAGGTACCGGAGGTCGTCGGGGGTGCCGAGCCGCGCGTCGGGTGCGAAGTAGCCACCCACCTGGTACCCCCACGACCCGCCGAACGGGTGGGTGGCCACCGGCAGCAGCTCGAGGTGGGTGAAGCCGAGTCCGGCCGCCCACTCGGCGAGCGGTCCGGCGAGCTCGCGGGCGGTGTGGGCCCGGCCGTCGGGGTGCCGGCGCCACGACCCGAGGTGCACCTCGTAGACCGACATGCGCCCGGCATTGCGGACCGCCCGCTCGGACCGCCAGGCCTCGGGGCCCCCGGGCCGCTCCTCCCACCGGTAGCGGTCGACGGTGAGGACCGACGCCGTGGCCGGCGGCACTTCGGCCGCCCGGCCGAGCGGATCGGCGCGCTGGGTCACCCGCCCGTCGGCACCGGTGATCTCGAACTTGTAGGCGTGGCCCTCGCGGGCACGGGGCTCCACCCCGAACCAGATGCCGGTGGACCCCTGGGCGACGAGGTCCGGGGTCGCGGCGTCCGCCGTCCAGTGCGACCAGTCGCCCACCACCCGCACCCGCCGGGCGTTCGGCGCCCACACGGCGAACCGCGCCCCGGGGCCGGGTTCGAGCACGTGGCCGCCGAGCAGGTCCCAGAGACGACGGTGCCGACCCTCGGCGAACAGGTACCGGTCGAGCTCCCCCGGCGGGGCGACCGACACGGTCACCGCCGTTCGTCGGGATCGTGGGCCGGCAGTTCGTCCTCGCCGTCGAGCAGCCGCTCCACGGCACGCACCGGGAGGTCGACGAGGTCGGGCCGGTGCGCGAGCTCGTAGGCCACCTCGTACACGGCCTTGTCCATCTCGAACACGCTGAGCAGCGCGTCGCGCGACGCACGTGCCTGCGGGAGGAGCCGGTGCACCTCGTCGACCTCCGCGTAGCCGGAGAGGAAGGTGTTCACCGCCCGTTCCGCCCAGGCGTCGGCCAGCAGGCGCAGTTCGTCGTCGGGCAGGCCGGTCTCACGCAGCGCCAGGCCCGCCGCGTAGTGGAACGAGCGGGTCATGCCGGCCACGTCCCGCAGGGGCGAGCTCGGACGGCGACGCTCCTCCACCGGTCGGGCCGGTTCGCCCTCGAAGTCGAGCACCATCCAGTGCCGGGCCACCCGCAGCACCTGCCCGAGGTGGAGGTCACCGTGGATCCGGATCGCCATGCCCAGATCGTCGGCGGTGCCGAGGCGCCGGTACACCGACTCGATCCGGTCGGTGTCGAGGTGCCCGTCGGCCACCCGGTGCAGCTGCGCGGCCATGTCGGCGGCCCAGGCGGCGCCGTCGGCGGGTGCCGCGCCGAACGCCTCCGCGAGCGCCACGTGCAGACTGGCCACGTCGCGTCCCAGCCGGTGCGACTCGGCCGCGAAGTCGAGCTTGCAGTCCCGCGGCGGCCGCCGCCGATTGAACATCTCGCGCAGCGAGGCCGTGGCCAGTTCCACGCCGTCGCCGCGACTGCGCTCGAAGCGCCGCACCACCGCGAAGTCGGTGCCGTTGCGCCGCCACACCGCGAGCGGCACCGGCACACCGCCGAAGCCGATGCGGCCGAGCGCCTCGGTGATCTCCACGTCGGGGTTCGCGCCGGGCTGCACCCTGCGGAACACCTTCACGATGTACCGCTCGTCGAGCACCAGTGAGGTGTTGGACTGCTCACCCGGCTGCGCCCGCACGGTGGAGAAGTTGAGGTCGGGAGCGAGCAGCGAGCAGAACTCGAGGGCCAGCTCCTCGTCGGCCAGGGCGTCGAACAGGTGGGCCTCACCCCGCGGGGTGCCGAGCCGGCCCACGTGGGCGGAGTCGGCGAGCGCGGCGGGGTGGGCGGAGGCGGCACCGAGCGGCAGCTGGTACCAGACGGGCTCGCCGCGGCCGCCGTCGCCGCGCACCTCGGCCAGCACCCACAGCAGCGTGGGCCAGCCGTCGAGGAGGGTGTCGACGTGGCGGACCGTCACCCGGGGCCGGTCGACGGCCGCGAACCAGCGCTGCCCGGCCAGGAAGGGCGGGAGGAGCGCACCGAGCTCGTTGGCGAAGGTCCGGGAGTCGATGGGAGTCGTTCTAGCCGGTGGGTTCGACCAACTCGAACCACAGGAACTCGAACGGTGGCAGCGTCACGAAGTACGGCAGCTCACCGATGGGCGGGAACGCCACGCCGCCGAGCAGCTCCACCGGCACCCGCCCCGCGAGGTGCGAGAGGAACAGCTCCGCGGGCTGCGCCTTGCCCGAGAAGTTGTTGACGCACAGCACCGTCCGGCCCTCGACACCGTCCACCGGGGTGCGCAGGTAGGCGAAGACCGACGGCGTGGACACCTCGAGGATCTCGAAGCCCCCGAGGCCGAAGATGGGGTGCTGCTGGCGCACGTGCAGGATGTGGCGCAGCCAGTTGAGGAACGACCCCGGGTCGCGCCGCTCCGCCTCCACGTTCACGGCCTGGAAGCCGTAGACGGGGTCCATCAGGGGCGGCAGGTACAGCTGGGCGAAGTCGGAGGTGGAGAACCCGCCGTTGCGGTCGGGGCTCCACTGCATCGGGGTGCGCACCGCGTCGCGGTCGCCGAGGTAGATGTTGTCGCCCATGCCGATCTCGTCGCCGTAGTACAGGATCGGCGTGCCGGGCAGGCTGAACAGCAGGGCGTGGAGGAGCTCGGCCTGGCGACGGTCGTTGTCGAGCAGGGGGAACAGCCGGCGGCTGATGCCCACGTTGCGGCGCATGCGCGGGTCGCGGGCGTACTCGGCCCACATGTAGTCCCGCTCCTCGTCGGTGACCATCTCGAGGGTCAGTTCGTCGTGGTTGCGCAGGAAGATCCCCCACTGGCAGCCGTCGGGGATCTGCGGGGTGCGCTGGAGGATCTCGGAGACGGGGGTGGACTCCTCCCGCCGCAGGCTCATGAACATGCGCGGCATGAGCGGGAAGTGGAAGCACATGTGGCACTCGTCGCCGGCGCCGAAGTACTCCACCACGTCCTCGGGCCACTGGTTGGCCTCGGCGAGCAGCACCTTTCCGGGGAACCGCTCGTCGATCTCCTTGCGGAGTCGCCGGAGGAAGTCGTGGGTCTCGGGGAGGTTCTCGCCGTTGGTGCCGTCGCGCTCGAACAGGTAGGGCACTGCGTCGAGCCGGAACCCGTCGAGGCCGAGCCCGAGCCAGTGGCACATGACGTCCAACATGGCGTCCTGGACCTCGGGGTTGTCGTAGTTGAGGTCGGGCTGGTGGTGGAAGAACCGGTGCCAGTAGTACTGGCCGCGCTGGGGGTCGAGGGTCCAGTTGGACGTCTCGGTGTCGGTGAAGATGATGCGGGCCTCCGACCAGCGCTGGTCGTCGTCGCCCCACACGTACCAGTCGGCCTTCGGGTTGGTGGTGTCCTGTCGGGACTCCTGGAACCACGGGTGCTGGTCCGAGGTGTGGTTCACCACCATGTCGGCCACCACCCGGATGCCCCGGCGGTGGGCCTCGTCGATCAGGTGGGCGGCGTCGTCCATCGACCCGAAGTCGGGGTGCACGCTGAAGAAGTCGGAGACGTCGTAGCCACCGTCGCGCAACGGTGACTGCTGGAACGGGAGCAGCCAGAGGCAGTCGATGCCCAACCACTCGAGGTAGTCCAGCTTCTCGGTGAGGCCGCGGAGGTCGCCGTTGCCGTCGCCGCTGGCGTCGAAGAAACCGCGGACGAGCACTTCGTAGAAGACGGACCGCTTGAACCAATTGGGGTCGGTGGAACCCACACCGCTCATTCCGGGAAGCTGCATCGCGGCCCAGCGTACCGAGGGGCGTGGCGCTCCACGCGGCCCCGGCGTGCCACCCGTCGGCCGTGGTTCAGTCCGGGTCGTGCTCCGCCGGCGACCGCCAGAGGACCCCGGGGAAGCGGGAGAAGTCGTGGTCGAAGGACCACAGTTCCGCCCCGTGCTCGAGCGCCAGCGCGCCGAGATGGGCGTCGTTCACCAGATTGGCACCGGTTCCCGTGGCGGCGAGCAGGTCGGCCACCAGGTCGAGGTGGCGCGCGGTCGGCTCGGGAGCCACCACGTTCGTGCGCTCCAGCCAGTTGCGCACGATCCCGACGGCGGCGGCGGGCTCGAGGGGGTCCTCCATCACGCGGGGATTCGTGGTGAGGCGCACGTAGCCGAGGGTCACCATCCACGGCAGGCCCACCGGCCTGCTCGCCACCATCAGGGCGTCGAGCACCGACCTGGCCCGCTCGTGGTGCGCCGCGCGCTCGTTCGTGGCGTAGATGAGGAGGTTCAGGTCGCAGATGCGCATCGGCCCGTTCGGGTTCCTACTTGCCCTGCTCGGCGCGGCGCAGCACCTCGTCGTCCTCGAGGTCGCCGACGAGGGACAGCGCCTTGTCGAGGTCGAGCCCTGGTCGGATGCGGGAGCGGAACGTGGGCGAGGTGTACGGCTCCGCATGCGCCGCGGTGGGCCGGAGACCGCGCCGGGCCACGTCGTTGAGCGCCTCCTTGAACGAGCTGCCCCGTTCCGCCATGACGCGGCGGATCCCCGCGGCGACGTCGGGGTCGAGGGTCACGGTGGTGCGCATGTGATGCACGATACATCACATCTTGCGCATCATGATGCTCCTGACCGCTGTCGTAGGCTCGCGCCATGAGCCCGGTGCCCCTCCGCTTCCACTTCGACGTGATGTGCCCGTGGGCGTACCAGACCTCGAAGTGGGCCCGGGAGGTGCGCGACCGCGGCCTCGTCGAGGTGGAGTGGCGCTTCTTCTCCCTCGAGGAGGTCAATCGGCGGGAGGGCAGGAAGCACCCGTGGGAGCGGGAGTGGTCCTACGGCTGGGGGATGCTGCGGGTGGCGGCCCGCCTGCGGCGCGGGGTCGACGGCGACCTCCGCACCGGCAACGACCTGGTGGACCGCTACTACGCCACCGCCGGCAGTTGGCTCCACGAGCACGGCCGCAAGCCCCACACCCCTGACGCGGCACGGACGGTGCTGACCGAGATCGACCTCGACCCCTCGCTGGTGGACGAGGCGCTCGCCGACCCCACCACCACCGACGACGTACGCGCCGACCACGAGGCCGCGCTCGCCCTCGGCGGCTTCGGCGTGCCGACGCTCGTGTTCCCCAGCGGCCGCGCCCTCTACGGGCCGGTGGTGACCCCGGCCCCCACCGGCGACGACGCCGTGGCCCTGTGGGACGCGGTGAGGGCATGGGAGCGGTTCCCGCACCTGTACGAGATCAAGCGACCCAAGTCGGCGCTCGACCTGGCCCACATCGCGGAGTCCTTCACGCCGTACCTGGAGGGGCGGGACTGGGAGTCGGTGGAGAAGCCGGCGCCCTGAGGAGCCCCAGGTCGCCCGGGCCGACCAGCCCGCTGTTGACCGCATGGCGGACCAGCACGGCGCGCCGGAGCTCGGCGTTCGAACCCGAACCCGGCTCCGACCGGAGGCCCGGTACCCCCTCCCGGTGGAGCTTGTCGCAGACCGCATCGAGCTTGCGGTGGAACTTCTTGGCGGTCCACCCGAGCCGGGCGGCGATGACCGCGTTGCCCTCCACGGCGCCCCCGTGCCGCCGGCTCGAGTCGAACAGCGCCACGAGGAGGAGGTGCTGCTCGGGCGAGAGCGGGACGGCACCGAAGTCCACGGTGGCGGTCCCCACCGGCACGTCGGCGTTCCCGAGGTCGAGCCCCGCTTCCACGCCCAGTTCGAGCTCGTAGTTGGCCGGGCCCGCAGCGAGGCGCACGGCGCTGCGCCGTGCGGTCACCGGCAACTGCTGTCCGGGCAGGAGTTCGGCCGGACCCACCCCGTCGAGGTCCTCGAGCTCCAACCGGAGGTGGTTGCCGTGGTTCTGGAGCCACCAGACGCCCTGACGGTGGACGAGGCGGCCGCACACCCGGTGCATGTAGGGGTTCTCGTCGAGCACCAGGTCGGCGCGCCGGCCGAAGGTGAGCTCGTCACCCGGGACGAGCTCCACCCGCTCGTCGAGGAACGCGACCGTGAGGGGCCCGTCGGTCACGGGAGACTCACAGGTCGATCCCGAGTGCCGCGAGCTCCGCGGGGAAGGTGATGCGGAGGCCCGCCCGCTCCGAGGCGCTCGTGCGACTGAGGCCGAGCTCGATCTCGGTCCCCCAGCGGGTGCCACGGATCTCCTCGGCGAGCCCGGGCACGGCCCGCAGGACGCCCATCATGAAGTCCGGGTGCTCGAACACCACGGCGGCCCGCAGGTCGGGTTTGCAGCGCATGAGCTCCGCCACCCAGTCGTGACGACCCTGGACCAGCACCTCGAAGAACGCCCGTGCGACCTCGAGCAGGATCAGCACCGTGGGCACGTCGAACAGGTCGAAGGAGCGGTCGTCGGCGAAGAAGTCCTCGATGAACCCTGGTGCCGCGAAGCGGCCCAGCACCGCCCGCCCCACCTCGGCCTTCGGTCCGGCGAGACCCACCCGCACGCCAGGACTGCGCTCGGCGACCCACAGGTGGGCCTCCGACATCAGACGGGCCGGGTCACGGAGTTCGCCCGGCAGACGCGACGGGTCGTACTCCCCCATCTCACCGTCGAAGAAGAAGCGCGGCGAACCAGCCAGGTTCCGCAACTGGTCGGCCAGCACGAGACGCCGGAGCTGCTCGTCGGTCACCAGTTCGCCGGGCGGCAGACCCCCACCCCGCTGCGCGCACTCGAGAATGGCGCGGACCGGCGTGCGGAACCTCCTCGGGTACTCGACGAGCGCCCGCTGCACGAGCTCGAAGGAACTGACGGCGGGGTCCTCGAAGTCCGCGACGATGGCCGCCATCAGGCGGCGACGCTCGCGCACGCTCGCCTCGTGGACCGCCACCACGTCGGGCGCCCCGGCGACACCGGCAGCGGGCGTCGCGGCGCCGCGCACCGCGGCCACCACGTCGGGCGCCGACGGACGCCGGGCAGGGTCGTGGTCGAGGCAGCGGCCGAGGACCTCGGCCACCTCGGGCGGCAGGCCGAGGGACTCGAACCCGGCCCGCTCGGCCTGGAGCCGTGCCACGAAGGTGGCCACCGGCTGGCCCGAACCACCGAACGGCTCCAGCCCGGTGAGGGCCGTCCACACCGACAGCGCGAGGCCCCACAGGTCGCCCGGAGGGCCGGGCCGCCGGCCCTCGAGCAGTTCGGGCGGGGCGTAGACGAGGCTGGCCTGCAGGTGGCCCACGGTCCGGCTCGTGACGGTGGAGGACCGGGCGATCCCGAAGTCGGCCAGGCGGAGTGATCCGTCCCCGGCGAACAGCACGTTCGACGGCTTGACGTCGCAGTGGCTCACCCCTGCGGCGTGGGCCGCCGACAGCGCCTCGGCGAGCTCACCGGCGAGCCGGACGGCGTCGGCGGGATCGAGCGGGCCGTCGGCGTCGACACGGTCCGAGAGCGCGCCACCGGACGCGAACTCGCTCACGATGTACGGATGGCCGGACGTGCTCACGCCCACGTCGAACACGCTGAGCACGAACGGGTGCCAGCTCAGCAGGGCCTGCGTACGCGCCTCCGCCGGGGCCGCCGGGGCGCCGGGGCGGATGTCGAGGGGATGCAGCACCTTGACCGCCACCTCGCGCCCGAGACGCTCGTCGACGCACCGGTGGACCACTGCGGAGCCGCCCCGGCCGATGAGCTCGAGGGCGCGCAGGTACGGCGCCAGCTCCGACTGGTCCTCCGTCGCGACCGGTTCCCGCATCGCCGCCCCTGCTTTCTCCCCGCGCGAAGGGTAGACGCGCTCCTGTCCCGCGGAGGCAGCACCCGCCGGGCGACGGACGGACCTCCCGGCCGGGCCGCTCAGCCGGCCGTGCGGCGGGTGCGCAGGCTGATCGCCGACCACCATCCGCCGGCCGCCGCGGGAACGGCCAGCGCCAACGTCGACGCCATCCCGGCGGTACCGAGCTCGTCGCGCCACACCACGGCGGCCACGGCGTCGGAGGTGTCGGCCAGCGCGCCCAGCGTCACCCACTGCCCGGTCGGCTCCTCCTCGGTGAGTTCCAGCACCGCGCCCACGCCCAGCACCACGTCGCGGATGCCGAACGCACGGGCCATCCACACCAGCGGACCGGGGCGCACCTCGCTCGTGCGGGCCAGCACGCTGTGGGGGATCAGCAGCATGATCAGGCCGAAGACGATGCGGCCGAGTGCGATCGAGCGGGCGACGGTGCGATCATTCATGCGGCCATCCTGCCCCAGGCGGGGCACGGAGCAGGAGCCGTACGAGGGAGCTGGGCGATGCGGGCACGACGACGGAACGCGGCACTCGCCGCACTGGCAGGTCTGGTGATGGTGGCCGCGGCGTGCAGCCCACCGTCCTCACCGCCGGCCGAACTGAGCCAGGCGGCGCCGCTCGGGGTCAACGGCATGGTCCAGGAGGGGTCGTCGGTATGGGTGGCCGACCTGTTCGGCAAGCAGGTCGTGCGCTTCAGCCCCGACACCGGCGTGATCCAGGAGCGCTACGGCATGGACGCCGGCACCTGCACCACCGACGACCCGGTGGTGGTGCCCGGCGGCGATGTGGTGGCCACCTGCCCCACCGAGGGGCTCGTGATCCGGATCCCCCGGGGCGGTGGCACGGCCACCGTGCTCGCAGCCGTGGGCCGCGGCGTGAACCCGATCGCACTCGATCCGTCGGGCACGTCGGTGCTGGTCGGGTTCGGCACGGACGAGCGCGACGAGCTGCTGCGGGTGCCCCTCGACGGCGGTCCGGTCACCACCGTCGCCGACGGACTCCCGGTGCTGAACGGCTTCGGCTTCGGCCCCGACGGCCTGCTCTACGCGCCCACCGGGGGCGTGCCCGGACTGCTCGGCACCGGCGGCCTCGGCCGCATCGACACCGCCACGGGCACCTTCACGGACATCCCGCTCACGTTCCCCGACGAGCCGGGGAAGACCGGGCTGAAGTTCGCCGTGGGCGCCGACGTGGCCGCGGACGGCACGGTGTTCGTGGGCCAGGGCATCGAGGCCGCGGTGTACGCGGTGGACCCGGCCACCGGCGTGGCCCGGCTGGTGGGGCGCTCGCCCATCGACGTCTCCGACAACGTGGTCGCCCTGACCGACGGCCGCGTCCTGCTGTCGGGCTTCTTCGGCGGCAAGGTCACCGTGTTCACGCCGGACCCCGGTGGGAGCTGGTCCACCTCGGTGCTCCAGATCGGCGTGTGAGCGACCGACCCGGGGGAACTGCGACGTCCTGCGGTGTCAGCCGTGGGCGACCGAGAACACGTGGGCGACCCGCTCCGACGGGTCCAGGCGCACGTAGTTGCCGCTCCCCCGCCAGGTCCACGTCTCGTCGGTGAGCTCGTCGGTCACCTCGAACGGCACGTGCTCGTCGAGGCCGAACGCGCCCAGGTCGAGCCACACCATCGTCTCGGCGGTGCGGACGGGATCGAGGTTGAGCACCACGAGCACCGTGTCGGCCGGCCCGTCGGGCCCGGCCGGGCGATGGTGGGTCCAGGCGAGGACCGTGTCGTGCTCGGTGTGGTGGAACCGCAGGGAGCCCATCCGCCAGGTGGCCGGGTGCGCCCGACGGATCCCGTTCAGCATGGCCAGGAGCGGCATCAGTGACTCGGGCCGTGACCAGTCGCGGTCCTTGAGCTCGTACTTCTCGGAGTCGAGGTACTCCTCGTTGTCGGGCGACGCGGGTGCGTTCTCGCACAGCTCGTAGCCCGAGTACACACCCCAGCTCGGCGCCAGCAGCGCGGCGAGCACCGCCCGGACCTCGAACGCGCTGCGGGGACCGTTCCGCAGGGGCCCAGCGAGGATGTCGGGCGTGTTGGGCCACAGGTTCGGCCGGAAGAAGGTCGCCGCCGGTCCGTGGGCCAGTTCACGGCCGTACTCCTCGAGCTCCCACTTCGTGGTGCGCCACGTGAAGTACGTGTAGCTCTGGCTGAACCCGAGCTCGGCGAGCGTGTGCATCATCGCCGGCAGCGTGAACGCCTCGGCCAGGAACACCACGTCGGGCCAGCGGGCCTGGATGTCGGGGATGACCCACGCCCAGAACGCAGCCGGCTTGGTGTGGGGGTTGTCCACCCGGAAGACACGGACGCCGTGCTCGCACCAGAACTCGAGCACGGCCCGGCACGCCTCCCACAGGGCCACCCGGTCCTCCTCGCGCTCGGGCCAGAAGTCGATCGGGTAGATGTCCTGGTACTTCTTCGGGGGGTTCTCGGCGTAGCGGATCGACCCGTCGGGGAGGCGGGTGAACCACTCGGGGTGCTCGCGGGCCCAGGGGTGGTCGGGGCTGCACTGCAGCGCGTAGTCGAGCGCCACCTCCATGCCGAGCTCCCGACAGCGGGCGATGAACCGGTCGACGTCGTCGATCGTGCCCAGGTCGGGGTGCACCGCGGTGTGGCCGCCGAAGGTCCCGTCGCCGAGCGGGCCACCGATCCCCCACGGGCTGCCCACGTCGCCGGGGCCGGCGACCACGCTGTTGTTGCGGCCCTTGCGGTTGGTCACCCCGATCGGGTGGATCGGTGGGATGTAGACCACGTCGAAGCCCGCGGCGGCGATCGCCTCGAGGCGCTCCCAGGTGCGGGCGCCGGGGCGGAACCCGCCCTCGGAGCGGGGGAAGAACTCGTACCAGGCGCCGCGCACGGCGAGCTCCCGGTCGACCCGCAGCGGGAAGGGCCCTGCGGTGGTCAGCTCCAGCGGGTCGACCCCGCCCTCCACCAGCGCCGCGACCGCGTCGTCGAGGCCCGCGGCCAGGCGCACTGCGTCGGTGCAGGTGGCGGAACGCAGCGTGGCCACGGCATCGGCGAGACGGGCGCGTGCCGAGGGCTCGGCCACGGAACGGGCCCGGGCCTCGAGGAGCCGGGCGCCCACCTCGAACTCCACGGTGAGGCCCTGGCCGGCCGCGGCCCGACGCTGCAGGTCACGGCGCCAGGTGGCGAGGTGGTCGAGCCAGGCCTGCACCTCGAACTCGTAGGACCCCGGTTCGTCGACGCGCAGCTCGCCCTCGACCCGCCCGTCGCCCCGGTCCTGCATCGGCGCGACCGACCACCCGCCGGGCGACCCCGGGCCGTCGACCCGCCGCCAGCGCACGCGGGCCGAGAGCAGCCCGTGGCCGTCGCGCACCAGGGTGGCGGCCACGATCACCCGGTCGCCCACCACGGCCTTCGCGGCGCCGCCGAGCGGGGTGGTCGGCGACACGTCGCGGAACACGATGCGGGCTCCGGAGGAGCTGGCGGCGGGTGAGGCGGTCATGGGTCGGGCGGGTCGGGCCGGTCGGTCGGTCGGTTCGGAACCGGCCGGACACATGGTCCGCCCGGGGGTCCGGCGCGTCAGCGTCGGACCGACAGGTTGAACCTACCCGTCTCGAAGGGCAGTTCGTCCGTACTGAACCAGATGCCCGACAGGGAGAAGACGCGCACCCCGAGCGCGCCGGTCCGGCCCAGTACGGTGACCGTGCGGTTCAGGTCGGAGGCCGGGTCGGTGACGGTCACGGTGCCGGTCACCCACGGCGCACCGTCGGCCACCTCGAGGTTGAACGCCATGGACTTCGACCCGTCGGTGAGCCGCAGGGCGAGGCGGCCGCCGTCGGCGGTGTCCTGCACCTGGGCCCGGGCCGTGGCGTCGAGGGTGAAGGTGCCACGGAAGGTCACCGGGCCGCGCAGGTTGACGTGCAGCGTCACGTCCTCCACGAGGGCCTCGCGCACCGGCACGATCGTGGTGGCGTCGGGCCCGCGGGTCAGGCGGCCGCTGTCGGGCTCCACGAACAGCGTGGGGCCGCCGCAGTCGATGCGGCCGGCGTCCGCGCGGCAGGCGGCGTGGGTGATCCACCGGCCCTCGGCGGTCCAGCCCAGGTTGCCCACCCCGAAGGACGCGGTGTCGGTGGAGCCGGGCGGGGTGGCGTCGAGCACCCGCCCACCACCCGAGCCCACCACCGACAGGCGCGAGCACCGCGGCCCGCTCGCCACCACGATCCGCGTGCCGTCGGGCGAGGGCATCGGCGTGCACAACGACTCGGACTGCATCAGCGTGCGCCGCTCGAGCGTGTCGGTGTCGAGACGGACGAGCTCCTTGCTGCGCTTCGACGGCCCGACCGCCACCACGTAGCTGCCGTCGGGGGCGAAGGCCGGCTCGTCGGCCGAGAGCAGGGTCGGGGTCTCACCCCCGCCGAAGCTGGACGCCACGAGCGTGTAGCGCTGACGGGTGCCCGGGATCACCGAGGACAGGATCAGGAGGTCGTCCGCCGGACTGGCCGCCACGCCCACATAGCTGCGCTGCGCCGGGTTGCCGATCCGGGCCACGGCGTTGCCGTCGCGGGCCATCACCTTGACCACGCTGCCGATGACCCCCTGCGGCAGGGGCTGGCGGAACACGCCGGGCGCACTGAGGGGTGCGGTGGTGGGTGGCGTGGGCGGCACCATGTCGGGCGTGCCGGCGGCCAGGTAGGCGACCTGGTCGCTGCCCGCGTTCCACGCGAGGGACGGGTCCCGCCCGAGCGACGTGAGCACCGCATCGGTGCCCAGCACCGTGGGCAGGCCACCGGTGGCCGGCACCACGGCGACCGACCGGTCCGCCCGGAGGAACGCCACCCACTGGCCGTTGGGTGACAGCGCCACCGCCGCCTGGTTGCCGCGTCCGAGGGCCGCGCCCTGACCCACCTCCGTCGGGGTCCCCGCCCCGGTGCCCACCCACACGCGTCCGTCCGCGGTGGCGTACGCGACCGGACCGGACGGCGGTGGGGCGGCGGTGGGACGGGAGGACGGCCGGCCACCCGACGAGCCGGCCCCGCGCACCGTCGTGGTGGGCTCCGGGTCGAACTGTCCGGTCCGCGCCGGGGCCGGTGCCGCGAACGCCACCGCGCCGACCACGAGGGCCACCGTCGCGGCCAGGCCCACGGCGAGGGTGCCGCGGCGGGTGGAAGCGGGCGGACGGGTCGACATGACGCCCCCGAGGGTACCGGCGCGACCGGGGCACCTCCCCGCGACCGGACACGGCGAACGGGAAGAAGCACGAGGCCCGCAGAGGTTGACGTCGTCGGTGCGAGCGCACCGAGTGCCGGAGGAGGGCGAGACGACGATGATCCGACGAGGGTGGATCCTGCTGGCCGCGGTGGCGGCACTCGTACTGGCGGGCTGCCGTCCGGCGCCGCCGTCCGGGCCGCCGCTGCGGTTGACCCTCGTGCCGAGGATCGACGACGTCCCGGCCCGCATGCTGGTGGGCGGCTTCATCCCGGGCCTGCCCAACACACTGGGCAACCGCGTCACCGGCGTCACCAGCGACCGGGCGGACTGCTCGCCGCGGGTGGTGAGGGACACGCTCACCTACGCGGTGCGCAAGCCCTTCCCCGAGAACCCCGACGTGGACGGCCTGTTCGTCACCGGGGGCAGCCTCGCGGTGGACGTGCAGAACCGGCCCGAGTGCCGCACCGCGGCGTACGTCGTGCAGTTCGGGAACCCGGCCGACGGGGGTGTCGCCAAGCGGGCGACCGCCGAACCGGTCTACGTGCTCGGTTTCGGCAAGGAGGACTTCCGGGACTTCATCGTCAAGTGAGCCCGGCGGGGCCGGGGTCGTGAAGTTGGCGTGAACGTCGGCCGGTTCCCGCGGACCCGGGCCGCCACGCCGATACCCTCGACCTCGATGAAGGCGCTGCGCAGCTTCACCGTCCGACCCCGACTGCCCGAGCCGCTCGCCGCGCTCGACCGGTTGGCCGCCAACCTCCGCTGGTCCTGGGACCGCCCGACCCGCGAACTGTTCGCGGCGATCGACCCCCGCAGCTGGGACGAGGGCGGCCACGACCCCCGGCGGGTGCTGGCCGAGGTGAGTACCGGGCGACTCGACGAACTGGCCGCCGACCCGGCGTTCCTCGAACGGCTCGGCGCCGCGGACGCCGCCCTCGCGTCCTACCTGGACCTTCCCCGCTGGTTCCAGCAGGAGCCCGACGGCGGCGCCCTCGCCGACGGCGTGGTGGCGTACTTCTCGCCGGAGTTCGGTATCGCCGAGGCCGTGCCGCAGTACTCCGGCGGCCTCGGCGTGCTGGCCGGCGACCACCTCAAGGCCGCGAGCGACCTCGGCGTGCCGCTGGTGGCGATCGGGCTCTTCTACCGCCACGGCTACTTCCGCCAGTCGCTGTCGGTCGACGGGTGGCAGCAGGAACGCTTCCCCGACCTCGACCCGTACGCGATGAGCCTCGAGCTGTGCGACGGGGTACGGGTCTCGCTCGACCTCGCCGGACGAACGCTGGTGGCGCAGGTGTGGAAGGCCACGGTGGGCCGCACCCCGCGTACCTCCTCGACGCCGACCTCCCCGAGAACCCCGAGGACCTGCAGCTCGTCACCGACCGCCTCTACGGCGGCGACGTGGAGCACCGTCTCCGCCAGGAGATGCTGCTCGGCATCGGCGGGGTGCGGGCGCTCGAGGCACTCGGCGTGCCCGTGCGGGTGTTCCACACCAACGAGGGCCACGCCGGATTCCTCGGCCTCGAACGGATCCGCACGTCGATGCACCGCGACGGGCTCTCCTTCGCCGAGGCCACCGAGGCGGTTCGGGCGGGCGCTGTGTTCACCACCCACACGCCCGTGCCGGCCGGGATCGACCAGTTCCCCCGGGAGCTGATCGAGGCCTACTTCTCCGGGTGGGCCGCCGAGTGCGGCGTGTCGGTCGACGCCCTGATGGGCCTGGGCCACCGGCCGGCCGACGAGCCGGGCGACCGCTTCAACATGGCGGTCATGGGCATGCACCTCGCCGAACGGCGCAACGGCGTGTCGGCCCTCCACGGCGAGGTGAGCCGGGAGATGTTCGCCGACCTCTGGCCCGGCGTGCCCGAACCCGAGACGCCCGTCGGCCACATCACCAACGGGGTGCACGGCGCCACCTGGGTCTCGGCGGAGATGACCGAACTGCTGTCGGAGGTGGTGGGCGCCGACTGGCAGTGGGCCCCCGCCTCGTCGTGGGAGGCCACGGCCGACACCGACCCCGACACCCTGTGGCAGGCGCGCCGGTCCGGCAAGGTCCGCATGGTGGAGCACGTACGCGAGCGACTCGTGGCCGCCGGCCAGGCCCAGGGGCGCTCGGCGACGGACCTGGCCTGGGTGGACGACGCGCTGGACCCGGACGCGCTCACGATCTGCTTCGCCCGCCGCATGGCCACCTACAAACGGGCGGCGCTGCTGCTGCGGGACCCGGAGCGCCTGGAGCGGCTCGTCACCGATCCGGAGCGCCCGGTGCAGTTCGTGTTCGCCGGCAAGGCCCATCCGGCCGATGACCAGGGCAAGGAGCTCATCCGGCAGGTGTCGGCCTTCGCCCACCGGCCCGAGGTGCGCCACCGGTTCGTGTTCGTCGAGGACTACGACATGGCCCTCGCCCGCTCACTCGTGCAGGGTGCCGACGTGTGGCTCAACACGCCGGTCCGGCCCATGGAGGCCTCCGGCACCAGCGGGATGAAGGCCGTGTTCAACGGGGCACTGCACTGCTCGGTGCTCGACGGCTGGTGGGCCGAGTGCTTCCGGCCCGGCGACCCCCGCCACGGTGACGGGCAGGGGCCCAACGGTTGGGCGATCTCCTCGGCGGAGGGCGTGGAGGACCCGGAACGACGAGCGGACCTCGAGGCCAACGGACTGTTCGACCTGCTCGAGACGCAGGTGCTGCCGCTGTACCACGGCCCCACCTCGGAGCGCCGTGACGGCGTGCCGCTCGCCTGGGTGGCCCGGGTCCGGGAGTCGCTGCGGACCCTCGGACCCTTCGTCGGCGCCCACCGGATGGTGCGGGACTACGTGCAGGAGCTCTACGTCCCCGCCGCGGTGCGCTCGGCGGAACTGTCCTCGGAGGGGTTCCGCGGCGCCCGGGACCTCGCTGCCTACCGGGCCCGGCTGGCCGGTCAGTGGCACGGCGTCCACGTCGACGACGTGGCCGTCGACGAGTCCGTGGCCGACCTCGGGGGCCACCGGGCGGTGCGGGCCACGGTCGCGCTCGGGGACCTCTCGGCCGACGAGGTGGAGGTGCAGCTCGTGGCCGGCCGTGTGGGCCAGTCCGGTGAGCTGGAGCGGACCGTCACCGTGGCCATGACCGACGCCGGCCCCGTGGACGAGGCGCACCGCTGTTTCGAGGGCGAGGCGCCCCTCGACGCCGCCGGACGGATGGGGCTGACGGTGCGGGTCGTGCCGCGTCACCCGCTCGCCGGCGACCCGCTCGAGCTCGGCCACGTCGCCTGGGCCGGCTGATCCACGGGACCGGCCACCGCCCGGAGCGGCCGGCCGAGGCCCGGCAGCCGGCCGGTTCAGGCGAACTCGGCGCGACCGGGGCCGTCGCGGAGGAACGACGACACGCCGACGGTGGCGTCGGGGGTGGCGAACGACTCCACGAACAGGCGCTGCTCGAGCGCGAGTCCGTCGTCGAGGCTCCCCTCGAGTCCGCCGTCGATCGCCCGCTTGGCCAGCGCCAGTGCGTGGCGGGGTCCGCGGGCGAACCCGGCCGCCACGGCGAACGCCGCGTCGCGTGCGTCGCCGTCCACCACCTGGTCGACGAGGCCGAGGCGCTCGGCCTCCGACGCATCGACCATCCGCCCGCTCAGCACGAGGTCCTTGGCCCGGGCCGGACCCACCAGACGGGCGAGACGCTGCGTGCCCCCGCCACCCGGGATGATCCCGAGGAGGATCTCGGGCTGGCCGAACCTCGCCCCCGATGCGGCCACCCGGAGGTCGCACGCCAGCGCGAGCTCGCACCCGCCGCCGAGCGCGAACCCGTTGACGGCGGCCACGGTCGGACAGGCGATCGCGGCGACCGCGTCGAGGGTCTCGCGGAAGGCCCCGCCGATCTCCGCCACCCGGGTCGGGGGCGACACCGCGAAGGGTTCCTCCCCGGCCCGCTCGGCGAACTCGGTGATCTCGGCTCCGGCGGCGAACACCTTCCCGCCACCGGTCACCACCACGGCCCGGGCGTCGGCGGCCGGACCCGTCACCACGGCGTGGAGCTGTCCGAGCAGTTCCACGCACAGGGTGTTGACCTTCCCGTTGGCCAGGGTGATCACGTCCACCCCGTCGTCGCGGCGCTCGTGGCGGACCAGTGCCTCGGTGGACTCGGTGCTCGACATGGCGGGGGAACCTACCTTCGGCGCCACCGGCCGCGCCTGCCCGGCCGGTCCGGTGGTACACGCCGGTCCCCCGCCGCGGACACCGCTGCCAGCTGCCGGGCCAGCGCGGCGGCATCCGGCCGCCGCGCCGGGAGGTGCTCCAGCGTGGTCAGGAGCACCTCGGCCACGGCCACCGACGGTGCCGACAGGGTGCCGTGGTGGAGCCAGGCCCCGGGCGCCGGGCCGGGCGGGGCGCCGGTGAGGGCGAACCACAGGGTGGCGCCCAGGCCGTGGACATCGGCCGCCGGGTCGGGCGGGCGGCCCCGGCGGCGTTCGGGGGCCGCGTAGGCCGGGGTGAGGGCGCCGTCGGCCGTCGGCTCCGGGTCGCCGACACCCCCCACGCCGAAGTCGACGAGCACCGGAGGGTCGGCCGGCACCACGTTCGCCGGCGAGACGTCGCCGTGGACGACCGCAGCGGCGTGGACCTCGGCCAGCACCTCGGCGAGCCGTGCCCCGAGGACCGCCACCGCGCCGGGCTCCATCGGCCCGCCGGCGGCGACCGCGGTCGCGAGGTCGGGTCCGGGGACACGCTCGAGGACCAGCCAGCCGAGGCCCTCGCGGTCGATCCCGATCGCGAGCACGGCCGGCACACCGGGCCGGCCACCGAGGCGGGCCAGGGCACGGGCCTCGCGTTCGAAGCGGGCGGGCCGCCCGGGGTGTGCGGTGAGGTCGACCAACTTGACCACCACGTCACGACCGCTCCGGCGGTCCCGCGCCGCGAGGACCGAGGCCGTGCCACCCGACCCCAGCGGGTCCCGCAGCGCCGTCCAGGTCGGCAGGTTGCGCGGGCGTCGGGCCGCCACCCGCCCTCGCTCCTCAGACCGCCACGGCGGCGGTACGACGCGTCCCCCACCATCGCTGCGCCTCGGCCACCCCCAGCGCGAGCACGAAGATCACCACGGCGCTCACCGCCACGGCCGCACCGGCCGCGAGCCGGGCATGCCACGACAGCAGCAGGCCGGCCACGACCGACAACTCGGCGAGCACCACAGACAGCACGAGCACCGCCGGCACCCTCCGCACCACCTGGACGGCCGCTGCCGCGGGCGCGGTGATCAGGGCGAACACGAGCAGCGTCCCGACCGTCTTGAAACTCGCCACCACGGTGGCGGTGATCATCACCATCAGCGCGGCATGGGTCCAGCCCGGACGCATGCCGAGGAGCATCGCGGTCTCCCGGTTGAACGCGAGCGCCAGGAACGCCCGGTAGCCCACCGCCACTGCGGCCACCACACCGGCCGCCACCACCGCCCCGAGCACGAGGTCGGCGTCGGTGACACCGGTGATGCCACCGAAGAGGAACCCGGTCAGCTCACCCGCGAACGACCTGGAGCGCGACACGATCAGCACGCCGAGGGCGAGCATCCCCACGAACAGCAGCCCGATGGCCACGTCCTCCGGCAACCGGCTCCGCCGCCGGACGAGTCCGATGCCGGCGATCATCACCGCTGCACTGGCGGCGGCGCCGACCGTGGGGCTGAACCCGACCACCAGCGCGAGGGCCAGGCCGGGGAGCACGCCGTGCGCGAGGGCGTCGCCCAGGAACGTCATCCCCCGCAACACCACCCAGGTGCCGACGAGCCCGCACGCCACGGCCGCGAAGGTGCCGGCGAGCAGGCCCCGCTGCATCGTCGCCGACTGGGTGAAGGGGTCCACCAGCCATTCGACGGGGGTGAGGGCGAGCACGTGGCGACGCTAGCCAGCGGTGGTCGGCGCCGCGGGCGCCGACGGCGCCGGACCGAGCGCGGCGGCCACGTCGGCGGCCAGCACCTGCATGAGCTCGACGTAGGTGGCCGTGGGCGAGCCGGCCGGGCCGAGCGACTCACTGCCGAGCGCGACGACCTGCACGCCGGAGCCCACCCGGTCGGCCAGGGCCGAGGCCACCTTGCCGGGGGAGGTGGCCTCGCCGAACACCGCCGGCACCCCCGCGGCGCGCACCTCCGCGGCGAGCTCGTCGAGCTGGCGCGGATCCGACTCCCCGAGCGAGCTCGTGGACGGGATCACCGCTCCCACCACGCGGAACCCGAAGCGATCGGCGAAGTACCCGAGCGACTCGTGCGCGGTCACGAGCGCCCGCCGTTCCGGCGGCACCGCCGCGAGGGTGGCGGTCATCGAGGTGGTGAGGTCGCGCAGCCGTTGCTGGTAGGCCGCCGTGCACCGGGCGATCTCCTCCTTGCCGACACCGAGGCCCGACACCTCGCCGAGGCGCTCTCCGATCACGCCGGCGGCGGTCACCATCCGCTCGGGATCGGTCCACACGTGAGGATCCTGCTCGCCGTCGACCTCCTCGGGATCGAGGTCCGGACCCACCTCCAGCACCACGGTGCCCTCGTCACGGGCCCGGTCGAGCGAGTCGGAGAGGCCCTCCTCGAGGCCGAGCCCGTTGGCCACCACCAGGGCGGCGCCCTGCAGGCGGTCGGCGTCGCGGACGGTGGGCTGGAACTCGTGGGGGTCCGCGCCCAGGGGCACGACCGGCTCGACGGAGAGCTTCCCGCAGGCGACCTGGTCGGTGACGTCCGCGAGGATCGACGTGGTGGCCAGCACCTTCGGGGCGGCCCCACCGTCCGACGACGAGCCCTCCTCCCCGCTGCCGCAGCCGGACGCGGCCACTCCCACCAGGACGAGGCCCGCGGCGGCCGCCCCGACACGACGGAGGGCGGGGCTGATCGAGGGGCGGACAGGGTTCCTTCGTGGCGTCATGCCGCCAGAGTAAACAGGAACGATTCTCGTTTCCACTCCCGGGCGTTCCCGGTGATTCCCGATCGGGCCGGTAGGGTGAGGTCGTGGTCGCCGGCCCCCAACCTCCTTCCCGACCCGGAACCGGACCGCACCGGCACGGCCACGGCCCGGGCCCGGGCGTGGACGACCTCCACGCCACCGCCGCCCAACGGCTCGGCGCTGCCGATCTGCGGTACACCACCTCCCGACGGCGGGTCGTGACCGTCCTCGCCGACGCCGAGCGGCCGCTCACCATCCCGGAGATCCTCGCGGCCGATCCGGGCCTCGCCCAGTCGAGCACCTACCGGAACCTCGCCGAGTTGATCGGCGCCCGCGTGGTGCACCGGATCGTGTCCGGCGAGGAGTTCAGCCACTACGAACTGGCCGAGGACCTCACGGCGCACCACCACCACCTGGTCTGCACGCGGTGCGGACGCGTGGAGGACTTCACGCCGTCGGAGCGACTCGAGGCAGACCTCCACCACTCGCTCGCCCAGGTGGCGGACGCCGCCGGCTTCGAGGTGGAGCTGCACCGGCTCGACCTCGTGGGCACCTGCGCGGGCTGCCGCTGACCCCTCACCGCACCGGCAGCGCCGGGTGGGGTCAGGCGAGGAGCCGGTCGACCGCGGCCCACGGGTCGAGGTGGTGGTCGGCCACCGAGCGGACCGCCTCGTCCCACGCCGGGCCGGTGCAGCGCGCCGCGGCCTGCTCGAGGAGCCGGGCCCGCACCACCTCACGCAACTCCTCGCGGGCCCGCTCGGCCCGCCGGGCCTCCAGTTCGCCGGTCGACACGAGGGCGTCACGGTGGGCCCGCACGGCGGCCCACAGCTCGTCCAGTCCGACGGCCTCGGTGGCCACCGTCTCCACGATGGCCGGGACCCGGCCGCGGCCGGCGCCCATCGCGAGCATGCCCTCGAGGTCGCGGCGCGTCTCCGCCGCCCCGACCCGGTCCGCCTTGTTGATGACGAAGACGTCGGCGATCTCCATGAGTCCCGCCTTGTTGGCCTGCACCGCGTCGCCCCAGCCCGGGTTCAGCACCACCACCGTGGTGTCCGCGGCGCCGGCGACCTCCACCTCCACCTGGCCCACGCCGACCGTCTCCACCACCACCCAGCGGTAGCCGACCGCGTCGAGCACGCGCACCGCCTCGGGCGTGGCGAGGGACAGGCCGCCGAGGTGACCCCTCGTGGCCATCGAACGGATGAACACGCCGTCGTCGAGCGTGTGGTCCGACATCCGGACGCGGTCGCCGAGGATCGCCCCGCCGGTGAAGGGTGACGACGGGTCGACGGCGAGCACCGCCACCGCGGTCCCAGCCGCGCGGATCACCGAGCACAACGCGTTCGTGAGCGTGGACTTGCCGGCCCCCGGGGCGCCGGTGATCCCCACGGTGTGGGCCGAACCCGCCCGCGGGTACACCGCGGCGGCCACGGCGCGGGCCCCGTCGCCACCGCGCTCGACCATCGACAGCAGCCGCGCCAGCGCGGCCCGTTCGCCGCCGGCGGCGCGCTCGAGGAGCTCCCCGGCGGGGGTTCCGCTCAGAGCGACACCGCCGTGCCGAGCTCGGCGCCCTCGTCGGGCTGCACCACCGCGGTCACGCCGGGCACGCGGTCCTTCATGATCCGCTCGATGCCCGCCTTCATGGTGACCGTGGACGCGGGGCAGCTCACGCACGCACCCGACAGCTCCACCGTCACCACCCCGGACTCCTCGTCGATGCCGATGAGGGTGATGTCGCCGCCATCGGCCTGGATGGCCGGGCGGATGATCTCGATGACCTCTTCGACCTGTTCCTGCAACGGTGGCTCCTGGGCGACGTCCGGGACGGGTCCACCCTAGAGGGCGCCCCGTCGGGCCGGTCAACGCCGATCGACGGCGGGCTGTTCCGGGCGACGGCGTGGCGCCGGGCACCCCGGCGCCCGGATCGGAGCCTCCGGAGGCTCAGGGACGTTCGACGTCGGCCCCCACGGCGCGGAGCTTGTCGATGAAGCCCTCGTAGCCGCGGTCCACGTGTTCGGCGTCGTGCACCACCGTCTCCCCGTCGGCCCGCAGCGCCGCCACCACCAGCGCGGCACCAGCGCGGATGTCGACCGCGCGCACCGGCGCGCCGGACAGGCGCTCCACCCCGTCGATCACGAGGTGGTGACCGTCGACCCGCACCCTCGCGCCCATGCGGGCCAGCTCCCCCACGTAGCGGAACCGGCCCGCGAACACGTTCTCCGTGGCGTAGCTGGTGCCGTCGGCGACGCTGAGCACGGCCACCAGCAGCGGCAGGTGGTCGGTCGCCAGGCCCGGGTACGGCAACGTGGCCACGTCGGTGGCCCGGGGCCGGGCCGGCGCCATGGCCCAGATGCCGTCGGCCTCGGGGGAGATCCGCACGCCCATCCGGCCCATCCGCTCGATGAGGATCTCGAGGTGGTCGGCCCGGGCGCCCCGCAGGGTGAGCTCCCCACCCGCGACCGCCACCGCCGCGAGGAAGGTCGCGGCCTCGATCCGGTCCGGGATGACCGTGTGCTCCACCGCCCGGAGCTCGGCCACGCCGTCGATCGTGATCGTCGGGCTCCCGGCGCCGAGCACGCGGGCACCCATCCGGTTGAGGAACGCCGCGAGGTCGGCGATCTCGGGCTCGCGGGCGGCGTTCTGCACGGTGGTGCGGCCCGAGGCGAGCACGCCGGCCATGAGCAGGTTCTCCGTGGCGCCGACGCTCGGGTAGTCCAGCACCACCTCGGCACCGCGCAACCGGTCGGCCCGGCCCTCGATCATCCCATGGGTCAGCTCGAAGGTGGCCCCCAACGACTCCAACCCGGAGAGGTGCATGTCGATCGGGCGGGAGCCGAAGTCGTCGCCGCCGGGTATCGCCACCCGGGCCTGGCCCACCGCGGCCAGGAGCGGGCCGAGCACCGCGCTGGACGCCCGCATCCGCTCCACCAGCTCGTAGGGGGCCTCCGGGGTGATCACGGCGGGCCGCACCACCTCCAGCGCCCCGTCCTCACGACGGCGCACCGACATGCCCATCGCCTCGAGCAGCTGGCCCATCGTGGCGACGTCGGCGATGTCGGGCACGTTCCGCAGCACGTAGCGGCCCTCGGCCAGCACGCAGGCGGCCATGAGCTTGAGCGCCGAGTTCTTGGCACCACCGACGGGTACCTCTCCCGACAGCGGCCCCGAGGGCCGCACCACCAGCTGCGACACCGCGACACTCTCGCACACCCTCCCGCGCCCCTAGTGTGTGCGCCCGGCGAGGCGAGGGGAGCCGTGGGGCACATCCGCGACGAGATCGAGACCGACCGCGCCGGCCTCATCGCCCTGCTCCGGCCCCGCGACGACGCCCTCGTCGCCGAGGCCCTCCCCGACGGAGCCCCGGCCGACGGAACCCCGGCCGGCGACGCCGTCTTCGACGCGTCGGACGGACCGTTCGAGTCCTACTGGCGCACGGTTGCATGGCGCACCGGCGACGGCGGCACCGTGCACGTGGTGCAGGAGGTGCGCTGGCGCCTCGCCTTCCCGTACTGGCGCTGGCTGTACTCCCCGGTGGTGCGGCGCAGCCTCGCCCACGGCATCCCGCCGGGAACCCGGCCGTGGTGGAGCTTCCCCGACCGGCTCGACGCCCGGCAGTCACGGGTGGTGGCCACCATGGCCCTGTTCAACCTCGTCGCCGGGCTGCTGTTCTCGGCGCTCACCCAGGTGCTCACCTTCGCCGACGCCGACATCGGGACGGGATCCCGCTCGCAGCAGGCGACCATCCTCGCCGTGGTCCGGATCGGGGCCGTGGTGACGTTCGTGGCCATGGCGCTCGCGGACCGGGTGGGCCGTCGACGCATCGCCCTCTGGTCGTTCGGCACGGCGACCGCCCTCACCGTGGCCAGCGCCGCGGTCCCCGACCTGGCCTGGCTGGCAGCGCTGCAGCTCCTGTCGCGCAACCTCGCCGTCGCCGGGATCCTGGCGGTCGACACGATCAGCGTCGAGGAGCTCCCCGCCGGCTCACGCGCCCAGGCCACCGGACTGGGCGCGCTCGCGTACGGGTTGGGCGCAGGGGTGCCGGTCCTGGCGCTGCCCCTCGCGGATGTCGGGCCGGCGGGCTGGCGGCTCGTGTTCCTCACGGCACTCGTGTGCGTGCCGTTGCTGGTGAGCGGTGCCCGCAACCTCCCCGAGAGCAACCGCTATCTCCGCATGGCGGAGGGCACGGCGCCGCCGGAGCGCCGGCGCATCCGGGGCCTCCGCTTCCTGCTCCTCGCCTCGGTGTTCCTGCTCCTCAACCTGTTCGTGGCACCGGCCAGCCAGCTCCAGAACGACTACCTGCGCACCGAGCGGGGCTACAGCGGGGCGATGATCACGCTGATCCTGGTGCTCACCTCCACCCCGGGCGCCATCGGGGTGATGCTCGGCGGCCGCCTGGCGGACCGGCGGGGCCGGCGGATCACGCTCATCCCCGGCCTCGTCTCGGTCGGCGTCTTCAATGCGATCTTCTTCCTCGTCGCGGGCGCGGGCATGTGGCTGGCATCCCTCGGCGGGTCGGTCCTCGGCGCCCTGTGCGTGGCTCCGCTCGGGGTGCTCGCGCCGGAGCTGTTCCCCACTGCGCGCCGCGGCGGGGCGCGCGGTGCCCTGAATCTGATCGCGGTGGTCGGCTCCGTGGTGGGCCTGCTCAGCGCCGGCGCCCTGGTCGACGCGCTCGGCTACGGCCCGGCCTTCGCGCTGCTGGCCGTCGGACCGCTCCTCGCCGCGTGCCTCGCGTTCGCCGCGCCGGAGACCCGCGGCCGCGAACTCGAGGACATCAACCGCGACTGACCCTTTCCCCCACGGATCTTCGGGCCCTCCACGCCCGTTCCGGGCGTTGCGGACCCCTATTTCGCGGGTGGCAGGTCAGCGGCCGAGCCAGTCACGGACGGCGGCGAGGACCAGGTCGTCGGCCCCCTTCAGCTCGTGCCGGCCGCCGGGCACGACCACGTTCGTCACCGGACCGGGGATCGAGGCCTGCGCCGCCGCCAACTCCTCCGGGGTGCCGAACGGGTCACGGTCGCCACTCACGAACAGGACCGGGCAGTGCAGTCGGCCGAGGTGCTCGGTGCGGAGCCGGTCGGGCCGGCCCGGCGGGTGCAGCGGGTAGCTGATGAGCACCAGACCGGCGGCCGGGATCGGCACCGCCGGGGGCGTGCCCCGGGCAGCCCCGGGCACCTCGCCGCCGGCCACCGCGAGCGAGCACATCCGGCCACCCATCGACCGGCCGCCGAGCACCAGTCGTGCCGGGTCGACCCCTTCGGCGGCGCAGAACGCCGCAGCGTCGTCGCGGAGGGAACCGAGCAGCTTCGGTGCCCGGTCGGGCGCCCGCCGACCCTCCCGGCGGTACGGGAAGTCGAAGCGCCCGACCGGCAGAGGCACCAGACCCTCCTCCAGCGCCACGAGGCACGGGTGGTCCGACGACGAACCCGCACCGGGCCACAGGGCGAGACCCCCGGGGTCGAGCGGACGGCGTCGGCGGGCCACCGGACCGCTCAGCCCAGCAGGATCCGGCGGGCCTCGGTGAGCTCCGAGATCCGCTGGGCGGCGCCGTCGTCGCGGCCGCCGTGGTCGGGATGGGCGGTGCGCAGCGCGTCCCGGAACGCCCGCTGGATGTCGCGACGGCTCGGCATTACGGCCGTGCCGTCGCTGCCGTCGGTGAACCCACCGGTGCGCAGGTCCAGGACCCCCATGGCCCAACTCACCGGGTCGCGCAGCGCAGCGGCGGACAGCCCGGTGCTGCGCCCGCTGAGATGGGCCACGAGCGCGGGGCCCGGGCCGGTGGTCCAACGGAACCCCTTGCGCACCGCGTCCATCACCTGGCGACGGACGGGCCGGGGCGAGGCCCCTGCCGCGTAGATGGCGGTCAGGAGGTGCTGGGCCGGGGTCCCCTTGTCGTCCTGGAGCTCGAAGCGCACCGAGCCGTCCTCACCGCCGAGGAGCCGGTGGGTGCAGCGCTGGAGGCCCACCCGATCCTCCTGGAGGCGGTGACGGAGCCGGGGCTGGGACACGCGGCCCCCGCGCTCGAGGTCCGTCATGAGGGCGAGGGCCTCCTCGTGGAAGTCCTCGTCGAGCAGCGGTCCGAACTCCGCCGCGATGCCACCGAGCAGGAGTCCGCCGTAGCCGGGCGCGGGGTCGACCGGGAGCTGGAGGTCGCCGAGTGCCACACGCCGCGTCGGCGCGATGGGTCGGGAGTAGAAGGCCTCGGCCTCCGCCAGCAGCACACCGGCAAGGTACCGTCACCCGCCCCGGCGCCCTAGGCGGCGGCCCGGCCCACCGTCGCCACGGCCCGGGAGGCCCCCGCACGGCTCACACGTACTGGCGGAGCAGGTCCTGCAGTTCGCCCGCGGCGTCGCGCAGTTCGTCGTCGTCGAGGGCGGCGGGGTCCTCGGGGTCGGCAGCCTCCAGCGCGTCCCGCACCCGCGCTGCGGCACCCACGAGCCGGCGCCACTGCGGCGACTCGAAGCCGAACGGCAAGGAGGTGCGCTCGAGCAGGCCGGTGGCGTCCACCACCCCCACCACGCCGGCGGCGTCGTCGGCCCGGCGGGCCAGACGGCCGGCGGCCACGAAGAGGCGGTCGAGCAATTCGTGCACGGCGATCCCGTCGTCGGCCGAGAGTTCGGCGTCGTCGGGGTCGGGCAGGTGCCCGATGATCACCTCCACCTCCTCCTCGTGCTCCGCGTAGACGACGAGGTCGCCCTGCTCGTCCCACTCGTACGGGAGTTCGGCCACCGTGAGGGCATCGGCGAGCGAGGTCTGCAGCGCGGCCGGCCACGTGCCCACCTCGAACACGACCTTGTCGGCCGCCGGGTCGAGCGCCGGACGGGCCGAGGCCAGCACGTCCTCGATCAGGGCGTCCACGGCGTCCTCGTCCTCGACGTGGACCGAGACCTCGGTGCCCTGCCACACGTGGTCGATGCCGCGGCTGTCGAGCAGCGCCGCGAGCATCGCCCGGCTCTCACCGGCCCACGTCGTGCAGTCGTAGGTGACCTCGTCCGCGTCGGGGCCGGGGACCTCCTCCCACTCCCCCACGTCGGCAGGATCGGGGTCCAGGTCGGCAGGACCGGGGTCAGCGTCCGCCCGGTCGCGCCCACCAGGCGGCGGGTCGTCCCCGGACCGCCCCGGACGGTCGGCTGCCTCCTCGTCGGCCACGGCGAGAGTCTCGCAGAGCCCCGGCCGTCGCGACGCCGCGGCGCGTTGGGGTGGGCGCCGGTCGCCCCGGTAACGTCGTCGGCATGCCGAACAGCACCCCGGACCGCAACCTCGCAATGGAACTCGTGCGCACCACCGAGGCCGCCGCGCTGGCCGCCGCCCGCTGGGTGGGACGGGGCGACAAGGAGTCCGCCGACGGCGCCGCGGTGGACGCCATGCGGCTGATCCTGGGCACGGTGCGCATGACCGGCACGGTGATCATCGGCGAGGGCGAGAAGGACGAGGCCCCGATGCTCTACAACGGCGAGGTCGTCGGCGACGGCACGCCGCCGAACGTGGACATCGCCGTGGACCCCATCGACGGCACGACCCTCACCTCCAAGGGGCGTGGCGGCGCCGTGGCCGTGATCGCCGTGTCCGAGCAGGGCACGATGTTCGACCCGGGCCCGTGCGTCTACATGGAGAAGATCGCCGTCGGCCCCGAGGCCACCGGCCACATCGACCTCAACGCGTCGGTGGCCGACAACCTCCGGGCCGTGGCGCGGGCCAAGGGGATCGACGTCACCGAGGTGACGGCCACGGTGCTCGACCGGCCCCGCCACGACGACATCGTCGCGGAGATCCGCTCCACGGGAGCCCGGATCCGCCTGATCGGCGACGGCGACGTCGCCGCCGCCATCGCCACCGCGTGGCCCGACTCCGGCGTGGACATCCTCTTCGGCATCGGTGGCACCCCCGAGGGCGTCATCGCCGCGGCAGCGCTGAAGTGCATGGGCGGCGAGCTGATCGGCCGGCTGTGGCCCCGCGACGACGAGGAGCGCGGCGCCGCCGTGGCCGCCGGCTACGACCTCGACCGGGTGCTGGGCACCGACGACCTCGTCGCCGGTGACAACTGCTTCTTCTCGGCCACGGGCATCACCGACGGCAATCTCCTCAAGGGCGTCCACTACGACCGGCTCGGGGCGACCACACAGTCGCTCGTGATGCGCTCCCGGTCGGGCACCGTCCGTGTGGTCGACGCCCGGCACCGTCCGGAGAAGCTGGAGGGCTGAGGGCGGGAAACCGCACGACCGACCCCGGCCGTCGCCGTAGTCTCCGACGGTGACCACCATCATCGAGGTCGAGGACCTCCGCAAGGACTTCGGCCCCACCCGCGCGCTCGACGGCGTCAGCCTGGAGGTGGAGCAGGGCACCGTCCTCGGGCTGCTGGGCCCCAACGGCGCCGGCAAGACCACGACCGTGCGGGTCCTGGCCACGTTGCTCGCCCCGACCGGCGGCACCGCACGGGTGGCCGGCTTCGACGTGAGGACCCAGCCCGACAAGGTCCGTTCGATCATCGGCCTCACCGGCCAGTACGCCGCGGTCGACGAGAAGCTCACCGGCCACGAGAACCTCTGGATGGTGGGCCGCCTCCTCGGCATGTCGAAGCGTCAGGCCCACGAGCGGGCCGAGCACCTCCTCGAACGGTTCCGCCTCAGCGACGCGGGCGACCGCCAGGTGCGCACCTACTCGGGTGGCATGCGCCGCCGGGTCGACCTCGCGGTGAGCCTCGTCGGCCGTCCCAGCGTGCTGTTCCTCGACGAGCCGACCACCGGGCTCGACCCGGTCAGCCGATTGGAGCTCTGGGAGGTGGCACGGGAACTCGTCGCCGACGGGACCACCGTGCTGCTCACCACCCAGTACCTCGAGGAGGCCGACGAACTCGCGGACCGGATCGTGGTGATCGACCGGGGGAAGGTGATCGCCGAGGGAACGGCCGACGAGCTGAAGGACCGGACCGGCGGACGGACCCTCGAGGTCGTCGTGGCCCGCCGCGACCAGGTCGGGCGCGCCCAGGAGGTGTTGTGCGGGCTCGCGCCGCCCGAGGGCGTGCGCACCGACCCGGCCGCCCGCACGGTGGCCATGCCGGTGGACCACGACACGGCGCTCGCCGCCGAGGCCATCTCCGCGCTCACCGCCGCCGAGGTGGAGATCGAGGACTTCCACCTGAACCGCCCCAGCCTCGACGACGTCTTCCTCGCCCTCACCGGGCACGCGGCCGAGACCGGCGAGCACCACGACCCCGGCGAGGAGCACGGCCGCCGCTTCCACGGACCCCTGCCCGGTGGCGCCGACGAACTCCTGACCGACCGGAAGGCCCGATGACGTGACCAGCGTGCCCCTCGACGACCTCGCCCCCTCCAGCACCCACGACTACCGGCGCCCCCGCGGCCTCGCCGCGATGTTCCACGACGGCGCCATCCTCACCTGGAGGAACCTCGTCTCGCTCCCGCGCACGCCGGAGCTGGTGCTGTTCACCCTGATCCAGCCCGTGATGTTCGTGGTGCTGTTCAACTACGTGTTCGGCGGTTCCATCGGCCAGAGCCTGCCGCCGGGCGTGAGCTACGCACAGTTCCTGATCCCCGGGATCATGGTGCAGACCATCGTGTTCGGCACCTCGGCCACCTCGGTGGGCCTCGCCGAGGACCTGCAGAAGGGCCTCGTGGACCGCTTCCGTTCGCTGCCCATCGCCCGCTCCGCCGTGCTCAGCGGCCGCATCGTGGCCGACACCGTGCGCCTGTCCATGGTGGCCCTGGTCCTGATCGTGGTCGGCTACGTCGTGGGGTTCCGCTTCGAGGGCGGGCTCCTGTGGGGCGCGGTGATGATCGGCTTCTCCGTGGCGTTCGGCTTCGCGATGAGCTGGATCATGGCCAACATCGGCATGCGGGTGAAGGACCCGGAGACCGCGAACACCGCCGGCTTCGTGTGGCTGTTCCCCCTCACGTTCCTGAGCTCGGTGTTCGTCCCGGTGGCCACGATGCCGGGCTGGCTGCAGCCGATCGCCCGGAACAACCCGGTGACCCTGGTGTCGAACCTCCTGCGCGAACTCTCCATCCTGGGCCGCCCCGCCGTCGGGACCGTCCTGCCGGTGGTCCTGTGGATCATCGGGTTGACCGCGGTGTTCGCGCCGATGGCGGTGAACCGCTACCGCAAGGTCTGACGCCCGACGGGTGACCGGGCCGCACCGGCCACGATCACCCGGGCCACGATCACCAGGCCACGTCCTGGGCGCGGCCCATGATCAGGCGCTTCAGGAAGGGCGGCACCGGCGCGGTGGCCGCGGTCAGCAACTGGTAACGCCGCGCCGGCACCACTCGCGCCCTGCCGGCCCACACGCCGTCGAGGGACTGCCGGGCCACCTCCTCGGCGGTCAGCCAGGCGAACCCGGGCAGGCCCTCCTGGCCCTCCCAGTGGGAGCGCTCCTGGAACTCCGTGCGGGTGAAGCCCGGCAGCGAGGTGGTGAGGTGCACCCCGCTGCCCCGCAGCTCCTCGTGCACCGCGTCGCCGAACGAGCACACGAAGGCCTTCGTGGCGCCGTAGGTCGCGCTGCCCGGGATCGGGTACAGGCCGCCGATGCTGGCGACGTTGAGCACGTGACCCGAGCCACGGGCCACCATCGGCCCGAGCGCGGCGTGGGTCAGGCGCAGGAGGGCGAGCGCGTTCACCTGGACCTCCTGCTCCTCGCGGTCCACCGACATCTCGTGGAAGGTCCCGTTCGTGCCGAAGCCGGCGTTGTTGACCAGCAGGTCCACCGGTCGGTCGCGGCTCGCCAGCCGCTGCTCCACGGCGTGCCGGGCGACCGGCGCCCCCAGATCGGCGGGCAGCACCTCCACCGACACCCCGTGGGCGGCGGTGAGCTCCTCCGCCAGTACGTCGAGACGCTCACCGTCACGGGCCACCACGACGAGGTCGGAGCCCTCGGCGGCGAGGCACCGGGCGAACGCGTCACCGATCCCGCTGGAGGCGCCGGTGACCAGCGCCGTCCTCCACCGCCGTGCCCGTCCAGCGCCATCCGTCATGGCCGGAAGCTACCCCCGTGACGGGACGGGTCGGGAGGTCGACCGGCGCCGCGGGGGCGCGGTCCGACGGGCGTCAGAGCTGCCGGACGGCCAGCTCGCCGAGGGAGCGGAATCCGTGGCGCTCCAGGAAGGCGCGTCCGTCGTCACCGTCGCCGGCGCCCTCGGTCCCGCCGGGCACCGCGACTGCCAACGGAGCGCCGAGCCCCGCTGCGGTCGCGCACCACCGGGCGAGGACGTGGGCTCCCACCCCGAGGCCGCGTTCGGACGGCGTCACGGTGAGTCGCACGAGCCGGGCGACCGCCGGGGTGGCCGCCCCCACCACCTCGCCGAACGCGGCGCCGGCGAGCCCGCCGTCGGCCGCCGTGCCGTCCCGACGGTGGGCGGTCACCACGACCGGCCGCACGGACGGGTCGACCACGGGCACCCCGTGCGGCGCCGGGAGACCGAGGAGCCCGGCCACCTCGGGCCCGAGGACCGTCCCGGCCCGCATCGCGAGTTCGAGTCCGCCACGGCCCACCACCGCCGGCCCCCCGAAGGGCTCCTCCCCCACCGGCACCCAGAGGGGCGGCCCGTCGTCACGGATGAGGTGCTCGAGGAGCACCACGGCATCCACGTCCCAGGGGAACTCCACCGCCCGCAGGGCGTCCAGGCAGGCCGCCACGCGCTCCGGCGCCACCCGCGGGTCGAGGGTCACGTGCGGGACGAACGGGCGCGGGTCGGGGCGGCCCAGCGGGTCGACCGACAGGGCGTCGCGCAGCGGCAGGAGCGCAGCGGCCGCGTCGCCCACCGCGAGGTGGACCGTGGGGGTGGCCGGGGCGAAGCTCGCCGCCGGACCCAGGACCAGCCGGAACGGCCGCGTTGCGGCCGCCGCCGCCGCGAGGACCTCCCGCACCGCGGGAGCGTCGTCGGCCGGCAGGTTGACCGGCGGGACGAGCGTGAGGTGCGGAGGGATGCGCCGGACCTGCGGGGAACCGATCGCGCGGCGGAGCGTGTCGATCGCCGCGGCCACGTCCGGGGGCGGCACGAGCGCGACGGCGAACCGGCGTCGGGGCACGACCGGACGCTACCGCCTCCCCCGGCCCGGGCCTCCCACTCCCACGACCAGCCGCGCCCTCCCACCACGGCGGTGGCGGACGCTGGCGGTTCGCCGGTCAGGCGTTGGCGCCCACGACCGACAGGCGTACCTCGGCCCGGACGAGGGCGGCTCTCGCCTCCGGGTCGTCGGGATCCGTGCGCAGCGCCTCCTCGGCCCGCTCCTTGGCGGTCCGGGCCCGCTCCGCATCGATGTCGTCGGCCAGTTCGGCGACGTCGGAGAGGATGGTCACCCGGGTGGCGCCGTCCTCGTCCGGGGGTGAGACCTCCACGAAGCCCTGGTGCACCGCGATGACGATCTCACCGCCCTCGTCGAGCTGCACCCGCACCGGGTGCGTGGCGAGCACCCCGATGAACGGGACGTGGCCGGGCAGGAAGGCGATGTCGCCGGTGGTGGTGCGGCAGATGACCATCTTCGCCTCGCCCGAGTAGGCGATGCGCTCCGGGGAGACGAGCTCGACGAGCAACGGCATCAGGCGCTCTTCTCGAGTTCCTTGGCCTTGCGCATGGCGTCCTCGGCGCCGCCCACGTTGAAGAACGCCTGCTCGGGCAGGTGGTCGAGGTCGCCGTTGACCAGCATCTCGAAGGACTCCACGGTGTCCTCCACCGGGGTGAAGATGCCGGGCAGGCCGGTGAACACCTCGGCCACGAACATGGGCTGGGCCAGGAACTTCTGGATCTTCCGGGCCCGGTCCACCGTGACGCGGTCCTCCTCGGAGAGCTCGTCGATGCCGAGGATGGCGATGATGTCCTGCAGCTCCTTGTAGCGCTGCAGCATCTCCTGCACCCGACGGGCCACCGCGTAGTGGCGCTCACCCACCACCTCGGGGGTGAGGATCGACGAGCTCGACGCCAGCGGGTCCACCGCCGGGTAGATGCCCAGCGAGGCGATGTCACGACTCAGCTCGGTGGTGCCGTCGAAGTGGGTGAAGGCGGTGAACGGCGCCGGGTCGGTGTAGTCGTCCGCCGGCACGTACACGGCCTGCAGCGAGGTGATCGACCGGCCGCCGGTGGAGGTGATGCGCTCCTGCAACTGGCCCATCTCGTCGGCCAGGGTCGGCTGGTAGCCCACCGCCGCCGGCATGCGGCCCAGCAGGGTGGACACCTCGGAGCCGGCCTGGGTGAACCGGAAGATGTTGTCGATGAACAGGAGCACGTCCTGGCCCTGCACGTCGCGGAAGTACTCCGCCATCGTCAGCGCCGAGAGGGCGACGCGGAGGCGCACGCCGGGCGGCTCGTCCATCTGGCCGAAGCAGAGCGCGGCCTTGTCGAGCACCGAGCCCGACTCGCCGAGCGCGGTCTCGCCCATCTCGATGAACAGGTCGGTGCCCTCACGGGTGCGCTCGCCCACGCCGGCGAACACCGACACGCCGCCGAACTGGCTGGCCACGCGGTTGATCATCTCCGTGATGAGCACCGTCTTGCCCACGCCCGCACCACCGAAGAGGCCGATCTTGCCGCCCTCGAGGTACGGGGTCAGGAGGTCGATCACCTTGATGCCGGTGGCGAACATCTTCGCCTTCGGCTCCAGGGTGTCGAACGCCGGCGAGGTGCGGTGGATGTCCCAGCGCTCCGTGGCCTCGATGGACGGAACGTCGAGCGGCTCGCCGAGCACGTTGAACACGTGGCCGAGCGTGGCGTCGCCCACCGGCACGGAGATGCCGTGGCCCAGGTTGCGCACCGCGGTGCCCCGGACGAGCCCGTCGGTGGGCTTCATGGCGATGGCCCGGACGCGGTTGTCGCCGATCTGCTGGGCGACCTCGGCGACCACCACGATGTCCTCCTCGTCCACGCTGATGGTGAACTCGAGGGCCTGGTTGATCTCGGGGACGGCGTCGGACGGGAACTCCACGTCGACCACCGGGCCGGCGATGGCGACGATGCGCCCGTCCTTCAGTTCAGGTTCGGTGACGGTCATCTTCGGTGTCTCCTGGGATGCGATCGGTGCAGGTCGTTCGGGTGAGGGGTCGACTGGGTCGGGGGTCAGGTCTGGTCGGGGCCGGCGTGGTGGCCGCCCACGCCGTGGGTCGTCAACGGCGGGAACGGGTCGCTGTCGAGGTGCGACAGGATCAGCTCCTCCGGATCGGTCTTGTCGTCGGAGAGGGCCTCGGCACCACCGATGATCTCCATGATCTCGGTGGTGATGGCGTCCTGGCGCACCTGGTTCATCTTCCGCGTGAGCTTGACGATCAGCTCCTGGGCGTTGTCGGTGGCCGACTTCATCGCCCGCTGGCGGTTGGCGAGCTCGGACGCCGCGGCGTCGAGCAGGGCGGCGAACAGCCGGGACTCGACGTAGCGCGGGAGCAGCGTCTCGAGCACGGCCGAGGCCGACGGCTCGAACTCGAAGCCCGCGGTGGCTGTCTCGTCACCGGCCTCGGCGATCGTCGCCGAGTCCTCGAGCGGCAGGAAACGGCGGACCACCACCTCCTGGGAGCCCATGGAGATGAACTTCGTGTAGACGAGGTCGATCCGGTCGCAGCCGCCCTCGATGAAGAGGTCGACCACCCGGGCGGCCACGGCGACCGCGTCCTCGAAGTCGGGGTTCTCGGAGAACCCCTCGAAGGAGGCAGCCAGGTCGTAGTGGCGGAACGAGAAGTAGCCCTTGGCCTTCCGACCCACGGTGACGAGGGCGAACTCCCTGCCCTCGGACCTGGCCGCCTGCACCTCACGCTCCGCGGTCTTGATCACGTTCGAGTTGTAGGCGCCCGCGAGGCCTCGGTCGGCCGCGAGGACCACCACGCCGACCTTGCGGACCTCGTCCACCGGGCGCAGCAGCGGGTGGTCGACCTCGGCGCCGGCGGCCGACAGGTCCTGGATGACCTGCGTGATGTGCTCGGCGTAGGGCCGCGCCTCGTTGGCCCGCTGCTGGGCCTTCACCACACGCGTGGCGGCGATGAGCTCCATGGCGCGCGTGATCTTCTTGGTGTTCTGGACGCTTCCGATCCTCCTGCGGAGGATCCGTTCCTGTGCACCCGGCATGCGTGCTCCCTACGACCCGTCCGTGCGCCCGTCAGGCCTCGTCACCGTCGCGGGTCACGTCCTCCTCGGGGAGGTGGACGTCGGACCGCTTGATGGTGGTGTCGGCATCGCCCTGGGCCTCCGGCGCCGGCGCGTCGCCGTCGGTGGAGGTGGGCACGAACTGCTCGGCGAAGGCCTTGATGGCGCCCTCGAAGGCGTCCTCGTCGGCGATCTTGCCGGTGTCCTTGATGTCGCTCAGCAGGCCGCCGTGGCGGGTGCGGAACCACTCGAGCAGGCCGGCCTGGAACGAGGCGACGTCCTCGACGCCGATGTCGTCGAGGTACCCGCGGGTGCCGGCGTAGATCACCACGCACTGCTCCTCCACCGGCATCGGGGAGTTGATGCCCTGCTTGAGCAGCTCGGTGAGGCGGTAGCCGCGCTCGAGCTGCGCCTTCGACACGGCGTCGAGGTCGGAGCCGAAGGCGGCGAACGCCTCGAGCTCGCGGAACTGCTGCAGGTCGGACTTCAGCGTGCCCACGGCGGTCTTCATCGCCTTGATCTGGGCGGCGGAGCCCACGCGGGACACGGAGATGCCCACGTCCACCGCCGGGCGAACGCCCGACTTGAACAGGTCGTCCTGGAGGAAGATCTGGCCGTCGGTGATCGAGATCACGTTGGTCGGGATGTAGGCCGACACG
>CAIPVR010000026.1 GCA_903868545.1 uncultured Actinomycetes bacterium | reverse complement strand
CGCCGCGACCGCCGGGTGACCTGGGAGCCGGACCGCGAACCGCTCAGAACTTGAGGGTGGGCTCCGAGCCGGCCGGCAGGTTGATGGTCTTGTACTCGAGGTACTCCTCGAGGCCCTCGGGGCCGAGCTCCCGGCCGATGCCGGAGTTCTTGAAACCGCCGAACGGTGCGCCCCACTCCATCGCGAAGCCGTTCACCGTGTAGGTGCCGGTGCGCACCCGCCGGGCCACGTCGGTGCCGGCGTCCACATCCGCCGTCCACACCGAGCCCGACAGGCCGTAGTCGCTGTCGTTGGCGATCCGCACGGCGTCGTCGACGTCGTCGAACGGGATCACGCAGACCACCGGTCCGAAGATCTCCTCCTGCGCGATGCGCATGGAGTTGTCGACCTCGGCGAAGACGGTGGGCTCCACCCACCAGCCCTTGTCGAAGTCGGGGCGGCCGCCGCCGGTGGTGACCCGGGCGCCCTCGTCGCGGCCGACGGCGATGTAGCCCTCCACCCGCTCGCGCTGGCGCTCGGCCACCAGCGGACCGACCGCGGTCTCCATGTCCATCGGGTCGCCCACCTTCATGCCGGCCACGCCCTCGGTGATGGCGTCGACGAACTCGGCGTAGCGGGACCGGGGGGCGAGGATGCGGGTCTGGGCCACACAGGCCTGTCCGTTGTTCATCATCGACCCCATGGGCAGCAGCTCGGCGGCCACACCGGCGGGATCGGCGTCCTCCAGCAGGATGGCGGCGGACTTGCCGCCGAGCTCGAGCGTGCAACGCCGCAGCAGGTCCCCGCACAGCGCCCCGATGCGGCGGCCCGCCAGGGTGGAGCCGGTGAAGGAGACCTTGTCCACCCCGGGGTGGGTCACCAGGTACTCACCGACCTCGCGCCCGGCCGGCACCACGTTGAACACCCCGGCGGGGATGCCGGCGGCCTCCACCAGTTCGGCGAGGACCAGGGCGTCGAGCGGCGTCTCCGGTGCCGGCTTGAGGACCATGGTGGAGCCCGAGGCCAGGGTCGGTGCGAACTTGAGGAGGGTGATGAACAGCGGCACGTTCCACGGGATGATCCCTGCCGCCACGCCCACCGGCTCCTTTCGGACCAGGGCCGGGCCCATCATCCCGGGCCGCACGTCCTCGAAGGGGAACGTGCGGGTGAGCCCGGTGAAGTAGTCGAGCACCATGCCCGCCGCGCCCACCTGGCCGAAGTGGGAGAACAGGAGGGGTGCCCCGTTCTCGGCGGTGATGAGCTCGGCGAGGTCGTTGGCGTGCTCCTGCACGAGCCCGTGGAGCCGCGCCATGAGCTCGGCGCGTTCCGCCGCGGGCATGCCGGCCCACTCGCCGCCGTCGAGCGCGGCCCGGGCGGCGGCCACGGCCCGGTCCACGTCGGCCTCGGTGGCCTCCGGGGCGGATCCCACGACCTCCTCGGTGGCGGGGTTGACGACGTCGAACACGGAGGAGCCGGCGGGCTCCACCCACTCGCCGCCGATGAAGAGCCGGTCGAAGGAACGCATGGGTCGGAGCCCCCTGGGTGCTGGTCGCCGGCCGCCGGCCGACGGGGTGTGCGGACCGGTCGAGCGTACCTGACGCCCCGTCAGGTCGTTCCGGCGCGGGTGGGCCCCTCGGCCGTGGGGACCGGAGCGGTCTAGTTTTCGGCCGTGACCGGGATCGGCGTGGTGGGCATCGAGCACCTGCACCTGTTCGAGCTGGTCGGAGGGCTGCTCGATGCCGGCGCGGACCTGCGGTGTCACGCGGCCGGTGGCGACTCGCTCGCCGACGCGTTCGAGGTCTGGCAGCCCTCCAGCCGCCGGTGCGCCACCGCCGACGAGGTCCTCGCCGACCCCGCGGTGGACCTCGTGGTGCTGGCCGGGATCCCGTGCGACCGGGCCGCCGTGGCGCTCGCCGCGCTGGTGTCCGGCCGGTCCGTGCTGAGCGACAAGCCCGGTGCCACCACCCCGGCCCAGCTCGACGAACTGCGGGCCGCGGCCACCGCCGGTGGTGGCCGGTGGTGGGTGCTCTTCTCCGAGCGCTTCGGGGTGCCCGCGGTGGAGGAGGCCGTGCGCCTCGCCCGCCTCGGTGCGGTGGGCGAGGTGGTTCACGTGCAGGGTGCCGCTCCGCACCGGGGGTCGCTCGGGCTCCGGCCCGACTGGTTCTTCGACCGTTCCCGCAGCGGCGGGATCCTGGTGGACCTCGGCTCGCACCAGGCCGACCAGTTCCTCGCGGTCACCGGTGCCGGCGAGCTGGGCCTCCCGGTGGAGGTGGTGTCGGCCGCCGCGGGCAACGTCGCCTCGCCCGACCGGCCCGGCTTCGAGGACGTGGGCGAGATGGTGCTCGCCGCCGGCGCCGCCCGTGGACACCACCGCGTGGACTACCTCGAGGCCGACGGGTTCCCCACGTGGGGTGACGTGCGGCTGGTGGTCACCGGCACCTCGGGTCGGCTCGAGGTCCGCACCGAGCTGGCCGGTGACGGCACGGCCGGACCGGTGGGACTCTGGTGCTGTGACGACGACGGCGTCCGCCGGGTGGAGGTGGCGACCTCGGCCGACTGGGCCGCACGGCTGCTCGCCGACCTCGACGACGGCGGGGAACGGCTGATGACACGGGACCACCCCTTCCGGGTGACCGAGCTGACCCTGCGCGCGGCGGCGGCGGCCGGGCCGTGGGGCGCGCCGTGAGCCCGGCACCGCTGCCGACGGGCCGGCCCGAGGAGCTCCGCCGTCCCGGCCGTGCCATCACCGGCATGTCGGCGGTGCTGCTGCCGCACCTCGATCCGCGCACCCCCGACCGCGACGGCTTCCTCGCCCACCTCCGCCGCACCGCCGCGGTCGGCCTGGTGCCGGCGGTGAACATGGACACCGGGTTCGGGCCGTCGCTCGACCCGACCGTGCGCCGCGAGGTGCTCGCGTCGGCCCGGGCCGAGGTGGACGGGGAGCTGGTCGCCGGCGTCCACGTGGACGATGCGCCGGGCGCCCCCTTCGACGCCGACGCGCTGCACCGGGCGGTGGAGGAGGTGGCGGCCGTGGGCGCGCTGCCGATCCTGTTCCCCTCGCACGGGCTCGCCGCCCTCGACGACGAGGGGATCGTGGCGGCGCTCGCTGCGGTGGGGGAGCGGGTGGACCGCTTCCTGGGCTTCGAGCTGTCGGAGGCGTTCCATCCGGCCGGTCGCCTCCTGTCACTCGAGGCCTACGCGGAGCTGCTGCGCATCCCCGCCTGCGTGGGGGCGAAGCACTCGTCGCTGGAGCGCGGCCCCGAGTGGGACCGCCTCGCGCTGCGTGACCGTGACCGGCCCGGGTTCCTGGTGCTCACCGGCAACGACCTCGCCATCGACATGGTCACCTACGGCAGCGACTACCTCCTCGGCATCTCCACGTTCGCCCCGGACCTGTTCGCGGAGCGCGATCGACGCTGGGCGGCCGGCGACCCGTCGTTCCACCAGCTCAACGACGACCTGCAGTACCTCGGCCGGGTGGCGTTCCGGCGGCCGGTCCCGGCCTACAAGCACGATGCCGCGATGTTCCTGTGGCTCCGGGGCTGGGTCGACGTGCCCGACGTGCCCGCCGGCGAGCCCACCCGGCCCGTGTCCGACCTGGGGCTGCTCGCGGAGCTGGCCGACCGGCTCGGTGTGCTCGATCCCGAACGGGCCGCGGCGGCCGGTGTGGGTGGCCCCGGATGGGGCAGGGGGTGATGCGATGGTGACGCGGTGGTGACGCGGTGGTGACGGCCCGACTGCCCTACCCGCAGGTGAAGTCGTTCACGGAGCCCGCGGCCCTGCGCGCACGCGCCGAGGAACTCGGTGTGGAACTCCCGGTGGACGCCTCGGTGGACCCGTCGGGCCCGCTCGCGGCACCGGTGACGGTGGACGACGGTCCCGCCGGGGGCCTTCGTGTTCCGAACCGCTTCGCGGTCCTGCCGATGGAGGGCTGGGACGGCACCACCGACGGGCTCCCGACCGAGCTCGTGGAGCGTCGCTGGCGTCGGTTCGGGGCATCCGGTGCCGGTCTCATCTGGGGTGGCGAGGCCGTCGCCGTGCGTCACGACGGGCGGGCGAACCCGAACCAGCTGGTGATCGGGCCCGACCGCGTGGAGCCGCTCGCGGCACTGCTCGCCGCGCTCCGCTCCGAGGCCGACGGCGTGGGCGTGGCGCCGGTGGTGGGCCTGCAGCTCACCCACTCCGGTCGGTGGTCGCGCCCCGACGGTCCGCCCGCGCCCCGCACCGCGAGGGTCGACCCGGTGCTCGACCACCGGGTGGGGGCCGGCCCGTCCGACGTGCTGTCCGACGACGAGCTCGACGAACTGGTGGCCCGGTTCGTGGACGCGGCCGAACTGGCCGCGGCGGCCGGGTTCGACTTCGTGGACGTGAAGGCCTGTCACGGCTACCTGGGCCACGAGCTGCTGATGGCCACCGAGCGTCCCGGCCGCTACGGGGGCGACCTGGCGAACCGCACGCGGTTCCTGCGGACGGTGGTGGCCGAGGTGCGCGCGCGGGTGCCCGACCTGGCGATGGGTGTGCGGCTCAGCCTGTTCGACCCCGGCCCCCACGAGCCGGGTCCCGACGGGACCGGCCGACCGAGCCCCGGTGCGGGCCCCACGTTCGGACCGGTGGGTCCCGATGGCCGTCCCGACCTCGGCGAGGCGGTGGAGGTGGTTCGGCTCCTCGGCGACGCCGGGGTGCGCCTCGTGTGCACCACGGCGGCAAGTCCGTACTGGGCGCCGCACGTGCAGCGCCCCGCGTGGTTCCCGCCCAGCGACGGGTACCTGCCGCCGCGCGACCCGCTGGTGGACACCGCCGTGCTGCTCGCGGCAGCGCGCGACCTGCGCGCCGCCGCGCCGCCCGGCACCCTCGTCGTGGGCACCGGCTACACCTACCTGCAGCAGTTCCTGCCCCACGTGGGTCAGGCGACGGTGCGCGACGGCTGGGTGGACCTCGTGGGCCTCGGCCGCATGGTGCTCAGCTACCCCGAGCTGCCGGCGGACGTGCTCGCGGGCCGACCCCTCCGCACGAGGGTGGTCTGCCGCACCTTCTCCGACTGCACCACGGCGCCGCGCAACGGCCTGCCGTCGGGCTGTTACCCGCTCGACCCCTTCTACAAGCAGCGCCCCGAGCGGGTGGAGCTGGCCGCGGCGAAGCGCCGGGGCCGCGAGGGATCCTGACATGGGCGCGACCTCCCGGGCGCGCGAGGGGGCCCGGCGGGTCCGCGACACCGGCACGGCGGTGCGGGACCGGGTGGTCGAACTCCGACCCGAGACCCCGCTGCTCGACGCCGGGTGGGAGACGATCGAGCGCGATTCCGCCACCGGGGGCGGCCTGCTCGCCGGAGCCATCGCCTTCCGCCTGTTCCTCCTCGTCGTGCCGCTGGTCCTCCTCCTGTACGCCGGGCTCGGTTTCCTCAGCGCCGGGAGCGTGAGCGGTGCGCGCGACGCCGCGCAGACCGTGCAGTTCTCGCAGGCCGTCGTCGAGACCATGCAGCGCGTGGGCACCACGGCCGAGAACGGGCGGTGGGTCACGCTGGCGGTGGGTCTGTTCGCACTGGTGCTGGCCACGCGCACCCTCATCAGGTCGCTGCGGATCGTGCACCTGCTGGCCTGGCGCCTGCCGCGGCGGAAGGCGCCGAACGCGGTGCTCAGCACCCTGGTGGGCATCGGCGTGCTGGCCGCGGTGGTGGCCTACTCCGCACTGTCGCAGTGGCTGCGCCAGTTCGAGCTCATCGGCGGGATCGGCATGTCGTTGCTGATCGGGACCGGCCTCGGCTTCTCCTGGTTCTGGGTGCAGCAGCTCCTGCCCCGCTCCGACGACGCGCCGTGGACCGCCCTCGTGCCCGGCGCGGTCCTGATGGGTGTGGGGTCGCAGGCGCTGCACGCCTTCACCGTCTTCTACCTGGCGGACCACCTGTCGAGGATGTCGGAGTACTACGGGCCGCTCGGGGTGGCCATGGTCATGCTGCTGTGGCTGTTCATCCTCGGCCGGTCGGTGGTCCTGGCCGCGATGCTCAACGCCACGTTGTGGGACCGGCGGTCGCGCGGCGTGCGGAACTACGCGCCGATCGACCCACGGGTGTTCCGTCTGGCTGCGGTCCCGGCGAAGCCGGGCGACCGCGACGATGACGGCACCACCCCCGACCTCACCGTCACTTCCGCATCGAACGACGCCGTCGGTCCGGACGACTCCGTCACGGGTTCGCGATGAGGGCGGCCGTGCTGCGGCGTCCCGGCCCCGCCGCCACGGGTCCGTTGACGTTGGAGGACCGCCCGGAGCCGACCCCCGGCGCGGGGGAGGTGCTGGTGCGCGTGGCGGCGTGCGCGGTGTGCCGCACCGACCTGCAACTCTGCGAGGGCGACCTCGCGGCGCACGTCCTGCCCGTGGTGCCCGGCCACCAGGTGGTGGGCGAGGTGGTCGGCCTCGGCCCGGGTGTCACCTCGCGCTCGGTCGGCGAACGGGTGGGGCTCACCTGGCTCGCGGGGACCTGCGGGCGGTGCCGGTTCTGTGCCGGCGGTCGCGAGAACCTCTGCGAGGGGATCACGTTCACCGGATGGGACCGTGACGGCGGCTACGCGGAGTTCGTCGCCGCCGGGGCCGACGTGGTGCACCCGCTCCCCGGTGACCGGTCCGCGGAGGAGCTGGCGCCGCTGCTGTGCGCCGGGGTGATCGGCCACCGTTCCCTGCGGCGGACCGGCGCACGCCCCGGTGACCGGCTGGGCCTGTTCGGCTTCGGTGCTTCCGCCTCGATCGTGATCCAGCTCGCCGTGGCCGAGGGGATGGACGTGTACGTCTGCACCAGGTCCGCCCGGGAGCAGCGGGTGGCGCTCGACCTCGGTGCCGTCTGGGCCGGGGACTTCGAGGATCGGCCGCCGGTGCCGCTGCAGGCCGCCATCACCACCGCTCCGGTCGGCGAGGCCGTCACGCTGGCGCTCGCGGCGCTCGACCGCGGTGGTGTGGTGGCGGTGAACGCCATCCACCTCGACCGTGTGCCCACCTTCCCGTACCGCGACCTCTGGTGGGAGCGCGAGATCCGCAGCGTGGCCAACGTGACGCGGGCCGACGCCCGCGAGTTCCTCGACCTCGCCGAGCGGGTGGGCGTGGTGACCCGGTTCGAGACCCGGCCGCTCGCCGAGGCCCCGGCCGGCCTCGCGGACCTGGCCGCCGGGCGGGTGGACGGCTCGGTGGTGCTGGTCCCGTAGCCTGCAGGAATGCGTCAGCAGTGGGGGACCCCGACCCGTGTGCTCGCCGTGCTGCTCGTCTCGGTGCTGGCCGCTCTCGGGGCGTGCTCCGACGACGACCCGCCCCGCAGTACCTCCACCCTGCCCCGGTCGGAGCAGTTCACCGTGCTGGACCTGCTGGGTCGCGACGGCCAGTTCATCCCGTTCCGGGAGGTGGTCACCGCCGGACAGCAGGACGCGCTGCTCTCGGGCGCCGGGCCGGTCACCCTCATCGCGCCGGACCGCACGGCGGTCACCCCTGAGCTCGTCGCCTCCCTGTCCGCCGACCCGGCGGCGGCGGCGGCCTTCGTGCGACGGCACACCCTCGAGGGCCGCTACCCCTACCAGGACCTGCTCCGCCTCGGCGGGAGCACCGTGCGCACGGTCGACGGACGCGAGTTGCCGGTCACGGTGGAGGGGACCACGGTCACGGTGGGTGGTGCGACCCTGCGGAAGTTCGACATCGGTGCCGCCAACGGGGTGATCCACGTGACGGACGGGACCGTCCCGGCCGCCTGAGGTCGCCGGTCGGGCCCGACGCCGGCGGTCAGGCCCGGGGGAGTTCCGCCACCAGGTTCGTGACGAGGTCGAGTTCCTCCTCCGTGGAGGTGTAGTGCACCGAGGCCCGCACGACCTCCGGCAGCCCGCGGCGACCGAGGTCCAACTGGGCCGCCACCGCCGGCACGGTCCACACGCGGACACCGGCACCGGCCAGCCGCTGCACCACGTCGCCCGGGCCGTGGCCGTCGACGGTGAAGGTCACGATCCCGCACCGCTGCGTCCCCCGGTCGTGCACGGTCACCCCGGGCAGCTCGCGGAGCCGTTCCCGGAGCCCCGCCCCCAGCGCCGTCACGCGGACGGCGATCTCGTCGAGGCCGAGGGCGAGGGCGTACTCCACCGCGGCGCCCAGGCCGAGCTGGTTGGCCCAGCTGCGCTCCCACGCCTCGAAGCGGGTCGCTCCGGGCAGCACCTCGTAGGTCTCCGGTCCCGTCCACACCGCCGAGCCCGCGTCGATGAACGGCGGCCGGAGCTGTTCGAGGATGCCCGACCGCACGTAGAGGAACCCGGTGCCGCGGGGCGCCCGCAGGAACTTGCGACCCGTCGCCGACAGCAGGTCGCACCCCAGCGCGGTGACGTCGAGGTCCATCTGGCCGGCGGCCTGGCACGCGTCGAGGAGGTAGGTGACGCCCGCGGCGCGGCACACGGCGCCGACCTCGGCCGCAGGGTTGACCAGACCGCCCGAGGTGGGCACGTGGGTGAGCGCCACGAGTGCGGCCGGGCCGCGCTCGAGGCGGCGGGCGAGCTCCGCGGGGTCCACCGCACCGTCGGGCCCGTCCGGCAGCACCTCCACCACCACACCGCGGCGTTCACGGGCGAGCAGGAGGCTGAGTGCGTTCGACACGTACTCCGACGAGGTGGTGAGCACCACGTCGCCCGGGCCGAGTGGCAGCGACCAGAAGGCCAGCTCCCAGGCCCGTGTGGCCGATTCGGTGAGGGCCACCTCCTCCGTGCTGCACCCGAGCATCCGTCCGACCGACCGGTAGACCCCGCGCAGGTCCTCCGCTCGCTCGGCCGCCGCCTCGTAGCCACCCACCTCCGCCTCCCGACGGAGGTGACCGATCACCGTGTCGAGCACCGGCCCGGGCGACGGCGACGCCCCCGCGTGGTTGAGGTGGATCCCGCGGAGCAGACCGGGGGTGTCGGCCCGGACCAGCTCCACGTCGATGGCCACGGCCCGACGGTAGCGTGCTGCCGGTGGGCGGTGACGCGGTGACGGACGGTTCGGCGGGCGCCACCGGCCACGGTGCCGTCGAGGTCCTGCGGGCGGGCTGGGTGCTCACCGTCGACGCGTCCGACACGGTGTGGAGCGACGGCGCGGTGGCGCTCGGTGGAGGACGGATCCTCGATCTCGGCCCGGCCGCTGACGTGGTGGCCCGGCACCCGACGGCACCGGTCCGCCATCTCCCCGGCCACGTGCTCGTGCCGGGATTCGTCAACGCGCACACCCACCTCGGCATGGTCGTGCTCCGCGGCCTGGCCGACGACCGCGACCTCGCGGACTTCCTCGCGGCCGTGGTGCCGGTGGAGTCCCGGATCCTGTCCGCCGACCTGGTGCGCACCGCCACCCGCGCAGCTGCCGTGGAGAGCCTGTCGGCCGGGGTCACCACGGCGCTCGACATGTACTACTTCGCGCCCGACGGCCGGGCGGGCGCCGACGAGGCCGGGATGCGGGTGCTGGGCGGTGCGGTCCTCTTCGAGGGTGGCCCGGGAATCGATTCCTGGGACGAACTCCTCGCGTGGGCCGACGTCGTCATGGCGTCCACGCCGGCGGGGCCCGGCCGTCGAGCGGTGCTGTGCCCGCACAGCACGTACACGGTGGAACCACCGCAGCTCGCCGAGGTGGCGGCGCTCGCCCGCGACCACGACGCCGTCGTGCACGTGCACGCTGCCGAGACGGCCTCGGAGAACGCGGACGTCCTCGCCCGCCACGGCCACCGGCCCGTCGGCGTCCTCGACGCGGCCGGGCTCTTGCGGCCCGGCACGGTGCTCGCCCACGCGGTGCACCTCGACGACGACGAACTCGCGCTCGTCGCCGGCTCGGGTGCCGCGGTGGCCCACTGCCCGGCGTCGAACATGAAGCTCGCCTCGGGTGTGGCGAGGGTGCCCGAGTTGCTCGCCGCCGGCGCGGTGGTCGGACTGGGGACCGACGGCGCCGCGAGCTCCAACGACCTCGACCTCCTCGGCGCGGCCCGGCTCGCCGCGCTCCTGCACAAGGGTGTCGGTCCCGGCGGGGGTCCCGGTGACGCCACCCGGCTCCCCGCTGCGCAGGTGGTGCGGATGGCCACCATGGGCGGTGCCCGCGCCCTCGGGCTCGACCGCGACCTGGGGTCGATCGAGGTGGGCAAGCTGGCCGACCTCGTGGCGGTGGACCTCGACCGGCCCCATGTGCAGCCCGTGCACGACCCGGTCTCCGCGCTCCTCTATGCGGCCGGCCGCGGCGACGTGACCGATGTGTGGGTGGAGGGTCGGCACGTGGTGGCGTCGGGGCGAACCTCGCTGGTGGAACCGGAACGGGCCTCGGCCGATCTGCGCCGACTCGCCGAGCGGACCGGCATCGGCTGATCCCTCCGGACGCGACGGGGCCCCGGACCCGGGGTCCGGGGCCCCGTCGGGTTCCCGCTCGTACCCCGGGATGTCGGCCCTCCCGGGCCGGACCTTGAGCCCCGCTGCGGCCCCCTCCTCGCCCCGGAAGGCGAACACCGTTCGGTACTGCTTGACGGGCCGTCGGGTCGGACGGGAGAATCGTCCATCGGTCGGTGGCTGTGGCTGTGGTCCACCGACCCAGGGGAGGCGGTTCTGATGAGGCGATTCGGTTGGTTCGGGGCGGCCGTCGTCGCGGCGGTCGCGCTGCTGGCGCTGGTGCTGCCGGGGGCGCAGGCACAGAAGGTGTTCAATCCGGGTTCCTTCGTGCTCACGCCGCTGGGCGGCAGCCTGAAGGTGGGGAAGCAGATCTTCGATCTCACTCCGCGCCCCACTCCGGAGTGCTCCGACGGGATCGACAACGACGCCGACAACATCATCGACGCCCTCGACCCGGGCTGCGCCGCCGGCTCGCAGGCGGGTCAGACGAAGGACCAGGACAACTCCGAGTTGGTCTTCGGCTTCCAGGCCAAGGTCGACGTGAGCCTCACCGGCACCATCGACGCCGCGGGCAACGTCAGCATCCCCACCAACAACGTGAGGTTCCCGCCGGCCTACGTGAACCCCGGCGACGGGACCGCGGCCATCGCCTTCATCATCCCCACCGCTCCCGGGACCGGGACGCTCAACCCGCTCGACGGCACGGTGAACCTGCGGCTCCGGTTCAAGATCAACGTGACCGGCTCGCCGGCCAACGCCGATCTCGGCACCAACTGCTTCATCGGTAGCGACCAGTCCCCGATCGACCTGAACGTGCTCACCTCGGGCACGACGACGCCGCCCGCCGGTGTCACCCCGATCTCGGGTTCGCCGTACAGCTCCACCACCGGCCAGGCCCGGTTGGTGAACAACACCTTCTCGGTGCCGGGCGCACAGACCTGCGGCGCGAACTTCCTCTTCTGGGAGGCCACCAACAACGTCATCAACACGCAGTTGGGCATCCCGTCCCCGGCGGGCAACAACTTCGCCGTCATCGACGGCAAGACCACCCCGATCCTCGGCAAGGGTGTGGTCGCACGCATCACCACCAACCCGGCCACCACCGTCGGTGACGCCCCGTTCGCGGTGAGCTTCGACGCCTCCACCTCCACGGTCGCCAAGTCGCCGGCCACCTACCGCTGGGACTTCCCGGACGGCACCACGCAGAACGGCCTGTCGGTCTCCAAGACGTTCAGCACCGTCGGCATCCAGACGGTGAAGCTGACGGTGACCGACCCGGACGGTGACTCCTCGGTGGCGCTCAAGAACGTGACGGTCACGGCGCCGACCACGACCACCACCACGACGACCACGACGACGACGACGGTGCCGACCACGACGACGACGGTGCCGACGACCACGACGACGGTGCCGACGACCACCACGACGGTGCCGACCACCACCACGTCGAGCACGACCACCACGACCGTGGCGCCGAACGTGGCGCCGACCGCGGTGATCACCCAGACGGGTGG
>CAIPVR010000025.1 GCA_903868545.1 uncultured Actinomycetes bacterium | reverse complement strand
CGCTCGGACTGCTGACGCGGGAAGAGGAACCACACGAGCGCCGCGCCGCCGGCCACCGCGAGGAGCCCCGCGAGGTCGGCCCAGTCCTGGCCCTGCACGAAGCTCTCCTTGGCCCCAGCGATGATCTGCGCCGAGTACTGCGGGTACTGCTCCGCTGTGTTCGCTGCGCTCGAGAAGCTCTTGGTCAGCTCGGACTGCACCGATTCGGTGATCTGCGCCGACTGCGGGCTCGCGGCGATCAGCGAGCTCACGGCCTTGGCGTACCCGGCGGTGAGCAGCGCGCCGAGGATCGACTGCATGATCGCCCCGCCGAGGTCGCGCTGGAGGTCCGCCGTGCCGGAGGCCATGCCCGCCCGGGTGACCGGCACCGAGGCGGTGAGCGAACGACTCGCCGGGGTGCCGGCGAAGCCCACTCCGGCCCCCACGAACGCGTAGCCCAGTCCGACCACCCAGTAGGAGGCGCCGTCACGCCACAGCAACAACATGGTGAGGAACCCGGCGAACACGAACCCGTACCCCACCAGCAGGGTGAAGCGGGCTCCCTTCGCCTCCACCAACTTCGCGGACCTCGGCGCGATGAGCACCATGAACACCGCCGCCGGGAGGATGGAGAGGCCCGACTGCACCGTGGAGTAGCCGAGCACGTTCTGCAGGAACTGCTGGCCGATGAACATCGCACCCATCAGGGAGCCGAACACCACGATGCCCGCGCACGCCGCCACCCAGAAGATCCGGCGACCGGCCACCTCGAGGTCGTAGAGCGGGTTCACCGCGCGCCGCTGGCGGAGCACGAAACCCACCGCGGCCACTGCGCCCACGCCGCCGAGTACGAGCACGCGGGTGCGGTCGCCCGGCACGGCCGCGAAGTTGATGGCGAGGATCAGGCCGCCCACCATCGCCACCGACAGCACGCCGCCGAGGTTGTCGACGGGCTCGGTGGTCTCGTGCACGTGGGCGGGCACGAGCCGGAGCACCGCCGGCACGGCCACCACGATCAGCGGCACCGTGACCAGGAACACGGAACCCCACCAGTACCGCTGGAGCAGGATCCCCGAGATCAGCGGTCCGAGCGCGGAGACCGCACCACCGATGGCCGACCACAGCGCGATCGCCCGGGTGCGGCCGGCGCCGGCCCACAGTGCGGTGATCAGGGCGAGCGTGGTGGGGTACGCCATGCCGGCCGCGAGGCCGCCCACCACCCGCGCCAGCACCAGCACCTCGATCGACGGGGCCCAGGCCGCGGCCAGCACCGTGGGCAGCGAGAGCAGCACGCCGGCCAGCAGCAGCCGCTTCCGTCCGTACCGGTCGCCCACCGCGCCGAGCCAGAGCACCGACGCGGCGAGGCCCAGCGAGTACCCCACCGCCACCAGGTTGAGCTGGGTCTGGCTGGCGTCGAAGTGCTTCCCGATGTCGGGCAGGGCCACGTTGGCCACAGCGAGCGGGACGTTCGCGACCGCGGCGACGAGGATGAGGACGCCCAGCACCGCTCCGGCGCGTGCCGGGGCGGTGCCGGCGTCGCCCGACGCGGGAGCGTCGCCCGATGGTGGGGCGTCGGCCACGGCGGGTCAGCCCGGGTTCGAGGTGGTGGTCGCCGTCGTCGTGGTGGTGGACGACGTGGTCGACGTGGACGAGGTGGAGGAACTCGTGGTCGACGAGCCTCCACCGGTCGTCGTGGTGGTGGAGCCACCGGACCGCGCCGTGGTGGTGGTGCCGCCACCGCTGCCGGAGGTGTTCAGCACCACCACGATGTAGGTGGTGTCGTTGAGACCGGCCACGGTGACGGAGCCGTTGTAGGTGCCGGAGATGTCGACGGAGCCTGCGAAGGCCGACCCGATCCCGGCCGAGCTGGGCTTGGTGGGGTTGAGGGAGGAGTCGCCGGTGTAGAAGGCGAACGCGTTCTTGCCGGTCTCCTTGGTGGAGAACACCGCCACCTGCACGCCCTTGTCGGAGCCCCCGAGCGAACCGGAGCCCGCGGGCTCGGTGTCCTTGGGGAGCGGGAAGTCCTTCGGCCAGTTCGGCGGGAGCTGGCCGTCGAGCGAGAGCGACACCTCGCCCTCCGGCGTGGAGACCGACAGGTTCTTCGGCTGCTCGGTGGTGGACGTGGTGGTCGTGACCTTCGAGTCGCTCGTGCAGGACGCGACGGCGAAGGACGCCACGGCCAGCAGAGCCAGGACGGGGGCGACGTGACGGCGCATGTGTGTACCTCCTCGGACGGCCGGGCCCATGCCCCGACCGTCGGCCAACCTAGACCCGCCGAGGGGGTGACCCGATCGACCGTGTGACCGACGTCGCTCGACCGGGCGCCGGGTTCCCGGCTTATTCTTGACTAGTTCAGTCAGGTTTATGTGTAAGGTCAGGAAACTCTCCGAGTCGACCACGAAGGGCGGAACCCACCTTGAGCATCACCACCGAGCCGACGACCACCGACACCACCGCCACCCGACCCGCAGCCATCGCGGCGGAGGACCTCCTCGACGTGCGACCGCTCACGTCGGTGCTCGGCGCCGAGGTCCACGGCGTCGATCTGCGCACCCCGCCCGACGCCGAGCTCACTGCGGCCATCCGCGCCGCGCTGGTGGAGCACAAGGTGCTCTTCTTCCGGGGTCAGGACCTGGACCGGACCGCTCACGTGGCGTTCGGGCGGGCGTTCGGGCCCCTCACCGCCGGGCACCCGCTCCAGGGCTCCCCCGAGGACTTCCCCGAGATCATGGTGGTGGACTCGCGCCGGACGAGCGTGGCCGAGGGACGCGGCCCCGACCGCCCGCCGTTCGCACCGCCGCGGCTCACCCTGGCCGGCTGGCACACCGACATCACCTTCGTGATGAACCCGGCGCTCGGCTCGATCCTGCGGGCCGTGGAGGTGCCGCCGTGGGGTGGCGACACCCTCTGGACCGACCTCGAGGCCGCCTACGAGGACCTCTCCCCCGCCGTGCGGGAACTGGTCGACGGCCTGCAGGCGGTGCACCGCTGGCACGGCTACGACGTGCAGCCGAAGGAGGGCGCCGCGGGGGCCAGGCCCAAGGCCGTGCACCCGGTGGTGCGGGTGCACCCCGAGTCGGGCCGGCGGTCCCTGTTCGTGAACCCGGTGTTCACCCGCTACCTCGTGGGGCTGAGCGACCGGGAGAACGAGCACCTCCTCCGCCTGCTGTTCGAGCAGGTGAGCCGCCCCGAGTTCACGGTGCGGTTCCGCTGGGAGCCCGGCGACGTCGCCTTCTGGGACAACCGGTCCACCGCCCACCTCGGCCCGGTCGACGCGGCGGTCACCACCCACGACAGGGTGCTCGAGCGGGTCACGATCGTGGGTGACGATCCCGTCGGGCCCGACGGCTTCGTGAGCCGCTCGCTACGAGGGGAGCGGTTCTCGTGACCTCGGAAGCCACCGTCGTCCCCCTCGGCGCCCTCGCCGACATCGCACTCGGGGTGGCCGCGTCGCCGCTCTGGCGCGACCACGTGCACCACGACCCACGTGAGCGTCGCCCGGCCCGCCTCATCGCCACCGACCACTACGAGGTGTGGGTGATCGGATGGTGGCCGGGTCAGTCGGTGCAGCCCCACGACCACGGCGGATCGGTGGGGGTGCTGACCGTGGTGGAGGGTGAGCTCACCGAGCTCGAAGGACCCACCGGGACGACCATCCGCCGGCTCCCGGCCGGGTCCGTGCAGGAGGTGCCGGCCCACGTGGTGCACGACGTGGTCAACGCCTCCGACGAGCCGGCCACCAGCATCCACGTCTACTCCCCACCGCTGCGGACGATGACCTTCTACGACGCCCGCGACGGTCGGAAGGTGGACGTGATGGACGTGGTCGAGGAGGCACCGGTCCTCGGCGGTGCCACGGCCGCCAGGGCCCTGCACCCGGCGGGCTCGCCGTGAGCGGGCCACCGTCCCGGGTGTCCCGCCTGCTCGAACGGACCCGGACCGACCTCGACCGGGTGGATCCCGACCGGCTCGGTCCGGTCGCGGAGCGGGGGGCGCTGGTGGTCGACATCCGCCCCGAGGCCGACCGGCGCCGCGACGGCGACCTGCCCGGGGCGGTCGTGGTGGAACGCATCCACCTCGAGTGGCGGCTGGACCCGTCGTCGCCCGACCGGCTCGACGGGGCGGTGCCGGGCCGGCGGGTGGTGGTGGTGTGCAACGAGGGCTACGCCTCGTCGCTGGCCGCCGCGGCACTGCGCGGGCTCGGCGTGGACGCCACCGACCTGGTGGGCGGCTACCGGGCGTGGCGGGACCACGCGACTTCCGCGGGCCGACGGGAACCGGCTGCGGATCAGTAGCTGCGCGGCAGGCCCAGCACCTGCTGCGCCACGTAGTTGCAGGTCATCTCCTGGCTCACCGGCGCGATGCGCTGGAGCCGGGCCTCCCGCCAGTAGCGCTCCACGTGGTACTCGGTGGCGTAGCCCATGCCGCCGAGGGTCTGCACGGCCCGGTCGGCGGCCAGGAAGGCGGCCTCGGCCGCGAGGTACTTGGCGGTGTTGGCCTGCTCACCGCAGGGCAGGTCGGCGTCGTAGCGGCGGGCCGCGTCCCACATCACCGCCGCGGCCGCCCGGAGTTGCATGTGGGCCACGGCGAGCGGGTGGCTGATCGACTGGTTCGCACCGATCGGGCGGCCGAAGACCTCGCGCTCGGACGCGTACGCCACCGCCCGGCGCACTGCCGCCTCGCCGATGCCGCAGCTCATCGCGGCGAGCAGGATCCGCTCCGGGTTGAGCCCGTGGAGCAGGTGGCGGAACCCCTGCCCGCGCTCGCCCACCATCCGCCACCCCTCCACCGGGAGCCGGTCGTAGGCCACTTCGCAGCTGGCCACCGCGTTCCTGCCCAGCTTGGGGATCGGCCGGATGTCGACGTGTCGCTCGTCGAGGTCCGCGAGGAACAGCGTGAGGCCGCCGAGGCGGTCGTCGGGGTCGGTGTCGGTGCGGGTGAGCAGCAGCACCACCTCCGACTCCAGCGCCTTCGTGGTCCACACCTTGCGGCCGGTCACCACGAACCCGCCGTGGCCGTCGTCGACCGCCCGCGTGGAGATCCGACTGGTGTCGGTGCCGGCGTCCGGTTCGGTCACGCCGAACGCCACGTGCAGCTCGCCGGTGGCGGCCCGTGGGAGGAAGGTGTCCTTCAGCCGGTCGTTGCCGAAGCGCACCACCGGGTTGAGCCCGAACATCGTGAGGTGCAGCGCGGAGGACCCGTTCATCGCCGCGCCGCTCGCGGCCACCCGGTTGAGCACCATCGCGGCCGCGGCGATCCCCTGACCGCCGCCGCCGTGCGCCTCCGGGATCGCGATGCCCACCCAGCCGCCGGCCGCCATCGCGTCGTAGAACTCCCACGGGAACCGATGCTCGACGTCGCAGGCCGACCAGTAGTCGTCGTCGAAGTCGGCGCAGACCCGGTCCACCCCCTCGGCCACCGCGGCGAGGGTCGGGTCGTCGTGCGGGTCGGTCGTCACCACCACCCCGACATCATGGTGGACCGGGCCGCCACCGGACCCGGCGGTACGCTCGCGGTCTCGGATCCACGACGCAGGGGGCGTGATGGGCGAACCGCGAACCACCGTCGGCGCACGGCGCGAGCGCGCCGAGGGTGCGCCGATCCGGCCGGGGTCGATCCTGTGGGACACGGCGTCGGACCCGCGCAGCCTGCTGCCCGGCACCGCGGCCGGGATCATGCAGCTGATGCTCCCCGGCCTCGGCGCCGGCGTGACCGACCACTCCAACTTCTTCGACGACCCGTTCGACCGCATCGACCGGTCCCTGCCCTACATCTGGGGGAGCATCTTCACCGAGGACGCCGACGAGGGAGCGGAGCGGGGCCGGCAGATCCGCGACTTCCATCCCCGCATCAAGGGCACCGACCACCACGGCGAGCGATACCACGCGCTGGACCCCGACGTGTTCTGGTGGGCCCACGCCACCTTCACGTGGGAGTTCCTGCGGGCCCGGGAGCTCTACTTCGCGAGGCCGCTCACCCGGGCCGAGCGCGAACGGCTCTATGCCGAGTCGGTCACCTGGTACCGGCGCTACGGGGTGAGCGAACGGCCGGTACCGCCCACGCTGCGCGACTTCCGGATCCGCTTCGACGAGATCTGTCGCACCGAGCTCGAGATCACCCCGGCGGCGGCCTGGGTTCTGGACCCGGCGGCCAACCCGGCGGCCCGAGGCGGCCGGTCCCGGCTCCCCGGTCCGCTGGCCGCGCTGGAACCGCTGGTGGACCACCTGGGCGCGGAGCTGCTGCGGGTGATGGTGTACGGCGCGATGCCCGACGTGGTGCGCCGCCGGTTCGGGTTCCCGTGGACGCACGCGGACCGGATGGCGTTCGCCGGAGTGTGCGCCTGGCTCCGTTCGTTGGACCCGGTGATGGGCCTGGGGGCGCTGTCGGGCCTCTGGCCGGAGGGCACGCCGCACGGTCACCCGGGCGACACGGCCACGATCGAGGTGGCCGGCCCGAGCTGGCGCCAGCGCAGCCTGGCGGACCATCCCGCCGCCTGAACCGCCCCTACCCCGCACCCCTGCGAAATAGGGGTCCGCAACGCCCGGAACGGGCGTGCAGCCGCCGGATATCCGCACCGGGAACCGGAACGGTCAGCCGGCCGACTCGGCGAGGAACGCCACCGCGTCGGCCACCGCCTCCTCGGCCGCCCGCGGATCGCCGGGCAGCGAACCACGGAACCGGAAGTCGGTCACCCCTGCGGCCACGAGTTCGGCCACCCGGGCCGGCTCCTCGGGCAGCGACGTGGTGACCTGCAGCACGTCACCGGACCGTCCCGCCGCGTCGAGCGCCGCGCGCATGCGTGCGATACCGGCGGTGGGGTCGGCCGCGTCGTCGCCCCACGGGATCCATCCCGCACCGAACCGTGCCACGCGGTCGCGCACCCGGGCGTTGGTGGACCGGCCGCTCACCCACACGGGCACCCCTCCGTCCTGGCGCGGTTTGGGCATCTGGTGGAGCGGGCCCGCGCCGTCGAGGTGGACCACCGGCTCGGTCCACAGACGGCGGCACAGTTCCAGCGACTCGTCGAGCAGCGAGCCCCGACGCCCGAACTCCAGTCCGGCCGCGTCGTACTCGGCCCGCTGCCACCCCACGCCCACCCCGAGGTCGAGCCGGCCGCCGCTCAGCACGTCCAGCGTGGCGGTCGTCTTGGCCAGCACCACCGGACGGCGCAGCGCGGCCACCAGGATCCCGGTGGCGAGGCGTACCCGGGTGGTGCGGGCCGCCACGTAGGTCAGGAGCGTGAGCGGTTCGAGCCAGTGGCCGTCGGGGCCGGTGGGTTGCCGCCCGCCCGCGGTGCCGCCCACCTCGGGGCGTCCGTAGTCGTCGAGTGACTCCCCGAACACCACGTGGTCGACCACGACCACGCGGTCGGCACCGGCGCGGTCGGCGGCCTCGGCCACGGCCACGAGCGGTGCCCAGGACCCGGGGTCGTCCGCCGCGAAGTTGCGCAGCGTGACCGACAGCTGGGGCCGCCGGACCGCCGGACCGCCCGCCGCGGGCTCGGGCGCCGGGTCGGCGGGGCTCACGACGCCGGGGGCGCAGCCGAGGGCGGGGCGTGCAAGGTGGCGACCACACCGCCGTCGACCAGCAGGTCGGCACCGGTGATGAACCCCGCGTCGGGCCCGGCGAGGAAGTCCACCGCGGCGGCGATGTCCTCCGGTGTGCCGATGCGACCCGTGGGGCTGCCCTCCACCATGGCGCGCATCACGTCCCCGCTCGGCCCGGCCAGCTCCGCGGCCCCCATCGGGGTGGCCACCACCCCGGGGGAGATCGAGTTGACCCGGGCACCCCGCCGGCCCCATGCCACCGCGGCGGCCCGCACGCGCACCTGATTGGCCCGCTTCGACAGCAGGTAGGCCGCACCCGGATCCGCGACCGCCCCCTCGGTGAGTTCGGGCAGGTCGAGCAGCTCCGCGGTGGGCACCGTGGCCAGTCGTGCCTCCAGCTCCTCGGGCACCGTGGCCATCGCGCCGGCCATCGACGAGATGAACACCCCGGCCCCGCCCTCGGCCACCACCTCGGCGAACGCGTCGAGCACCAGCGCCGTACCGAGCAGGTCGACGCGCAGGATGGCGGCCACCGACGCCTGGACCGGCGACAGGCCGGCCGTGTGCACCACGGTGGTGACCGCACCGAGTTCGGCCGCCGCTCCGGCCAGCGCACCCACCGACGAGGCGTCGGCGACGTCCATCGACCGGGTCACGACGCGGTAGCCGGTGGCGGTGAGGTCGTCGGCCGCAGCGGCCAGCACGGCCCCGTCGTGATCGGCCAACAGCACGGTGCGGCCGACACCGCACCGGCGTGCGACCGCCAGGCCCATTCCACCGGCGCCGGTGACCACCAGTACCGAGTTCGCTCGTCCCGTCCCGTCCACGGCACCGCCACTAGGCGGCACCGGCGGCGGGCGACCGGGGGCGACCGGGGGCGACCGGGGGCGACCGGGGGCGACGGTAGGGTGCGCCTCCACCGCAGCGACCCGCAAGGGTCGACGACCGAACGCCGCGGAGGATCCATGACCTACCGGGTGATCCAGTGGGCGACCGGCGGTGTGGGCCGTGCCGCCGTCGAGGGCGTGCTCGACCACCCCGACCTCGAACTCGTCGGGTGCTGGGTGAGCAGCGCGGCGAAGGACGGTGTCGACGTGGGCACGCTGGTCGGACGCGACCCCGTGGGCGTGCGGGCCACCACCGACGTGGACGCGCTCCTCGCCCTCGACGCCGACTGCGTGGTCTACAGCCCACTGTTCGCCGACCGCGCAGTGATGGAGCGGATCCTCGCCGCCGGCCTGAACGTCGTCACGCCGCTCGGCTGGTTCCTGGCCGACGCCGACGACCCGCTCGGCCCGGTCGCCACCCGTGCCGGGGTCAGCCTCCACGGCACCGGGATCCACCCGGGTGGCATCACCGAGCGCTTCCCCCTGGTGGTCTCGGCGCTGTGCGGCCGCATCACGCACGTGCGGGCGGAGGAATTCTCCGACATCCGCACCTACGGGGCGCCCGACGTGATCCGTGACTGGATGCTCTTCGGCGCCACGCCCGAGGCGATGGGCGCAAGCGTGATGCCCACCGTCCTCGGCGGTGGCTTCGGCCAGTCGGTCCGCATGGTGGCGGGCGAGCTCGGGGTGGAGCTCGACCCCGAGCTCCGCACCACCCACGAGTGGGCGGTGGCCACCGAGCCGATCGACTCACCCATCGGACCGATCGCGCCCGGCACCGTGGCGGCACAGCGCTTCCGGTGGGACGGCACCGTGGACGGCGAGCCGGTGGTGACCGCGGCCGTGAACTGGTTCATGGGCGAGGACCACCTCGACCCGGACTGGCGGTTCGGCCCGGAGGGGGAACGCTTCGAGGTGGAGGTCCGGGGCGACCCGGGGCTGCTGGTGACGTTCCACGGCCTGCACCCGGAGTCGATCGGGGCCGGGCTGGAACGGAACCCGGGGATCGTCGCCACCGCGATGCACTGCGTGAACGCGGTGCCCTACGTGTGCCGCGCCGCGCCGGGGCTCGTGTCGTACCTCGACCTCCCGCCGGTGGCGGGCCGCGCCGACGCCCGGTTCCGGCGCACCCGCTGACGGGCCGACCGGCTCGCCCGCTGGGCGGCGGGGGACTCAGACCCGGTCGGGCTTGCGGGGCAGGTGCCGGAGCCCCATCCAGGCGAGGGCGGCCACATGGGCGGCCACCTCCTCCACGTCGCGGCCGTCCTCGGTCCACCACTGCCCCACGAAGGTGACCATGCCGATCAGCGCCTGGGCGTAGATCGGTGCGGCCCGCGTGCTGTAGCCGGCCTTCTTGAGCTCGGCGGCGAAGAGGCTGCCCACCCGCTCCCCCACCTCCGCGAGGAGGCTGGCCATCCCGATGTTGCTCGGGGCGTCGCGGCTGAGCACCGCGAACCCGTCCGGTTCGTCGCGGACGTAGGTGAGGAACGCGAGCGCGGCGGCGCCCACGCGGTCACGCGCGGTGCCGTGGGAGATGGCCTCGCTCACCGCGGTGATGACCCGTTCCATCTCGCGGTCCACCACCACGGCGTACAGGCCCTCCTTGCCACCGAAGTGCTCGTAGACGATCGGCTTCGAGACCTTGGCCCGCTCCGCGATCTCCTCCACCGAGGCCCCGTCGTAGCCCTTCTCGGCGAAGACGGCGCGACCCACGCGGATCAGCTGGCTCCGTCGCTCGGTGGCGGTGAGTCGCTTGGTGGCCATGGTTGACGAAGGTACTACGGCACCGTAGGTTACGGATTCGTAGGTTACGCTCCCGTAGCCACGGCCAGGACGCCCCTCCGGAACGGAGCAGCCATGACCTCCCCCACCCCTGCACCGCCCGACCCCCAGGGAACGAACGACGTGCGTCGCCGCATCCGGGCCGACCTCCCCGCGGCGGTCTTCGCACCGCGGCCGCGGCGCGCCCTGTGGTTCGTGCCCCTGCTCGCCACGGTGGCCGCGGCGATGACCACGCTGATCGTGGTGCGCCCGGCCTGGTACTGGTCGCTCGCCCTCTCGCTCGTGATCGGCCAGTGCTTCGCATCGATGGGGTTCCTCGCCCACGAGGCGCTCCACGGGGCACTGGTGCGACCCGCCTGGCTGCAGACGCTCCTCGGTTACCTCGGCTTCGGTCCGGTGGGCGTGTCGCCGCACCTGTGGCGGGTCTGGCACAACCAGGTCCACCACGGCCACACGAACCAGGGCAACGCCGACCCCGACGGCTTCGGCACGCTCCGCCGGTACGAACGCGCCCCGTCCACCCGGTTCGTCGCACGGCTCGCCCCGGGCTCGGGCCACTGGGCCAGCTGGTTCTTCCTGGGGTACTGGTTCACCTTCCACGGCCAGGTCGTGCTGTGGATCCAGTCCCGCTACATGCGCAGCTTCGCCCGGCTGAACCGCCGACGGGCCAAGCTCGACACGTTCGCCGCGGCGGCCTGCTGGGCCGTGCTCGCCGTGCTCGCCGGCCGGCAGGTGGTGTTCGTGATGGTGGTGCCGGTGGTGGTCGGCAACGCGATCGTGATGTCGTACATCGCCACCAACCACTTCCTGCGCCCACAGACACGGGTGGACGACCCGGTCGCCAACTCCATGAGCGTGGACGTGCCCCGGTGGGTCGACCGCCTGCACTTCAACTTCAGCCATCACGTGGAGCACCACCTGTTCCCGCGGATGAGCGGCGCGAGCGCGCCGGCGGTGCGGGCCTGGCTGCTCGAGCACGAGGGCGACCGGTACGTGAGCCCGCCGCAGTGGCTGGCGCTCGCGCTGCTCTACGGCACGCCGCGGGTGTACCTCGACCGCACCACGCTGTGCGATCCGGAGGACCCCTCGCGCCGGGTGTCCACCGACGAGCTCGCCGACGTGCTCACCGCGGCCCGCTGACCGCACGGGACCGCACGGCACCTCAGGTGGCGCCGGGCGGCTCGAGTCGCGAGGTGAGCCGGCCCACCAGTCCCGACCGTCCGGGCACCACCCGCGTGAGCAGGTCCACCACGTGGGCGTCGGGTCCCACCACCACCCGGGCCCGATCCCGTTCGACGGCCCGCACGATCCGGCGGGCCACCGTCGCCGGCGGCCGCATCACCAGGGGGGCCAGCCGCGACGAACCCATCTCCGCCAGCCGGTCCGCCTGGCTCCCCCGGGCGGCGGAGGTGATGTTGGTCCGCACGGCGCCCGGGAACACCACGGTCAGCCCCACCGGCGTGCTCACCAGTTCGGCGCGCAGCGCCTCGGAGAAGGACCGCACGGCGCCCTTGGTGAGCGAGTAGGCCACGTTGTGGGGCAGCCCGAGCAACCCCACCATGCTCGACATGTTCACGATGTGGGCCTCGTCCTGGCACTCGAGCACCGGCAGGAACGCCCGGCACCCGTTCACCACCCCCCACACGTTGATGTCGACGATCCAGCGGAGGTCGTCGTCGCTCTCCCGTTCGAACGCGCCCGCCGAGGTGACGCCCGCGTTGTTCACCAGCACGTGCGCCGCGCCGTGGCGCTCCACCACCTCGTCGGCCAGCACCCGCAGACGGGCCGCGTCGCGCACGTCGGCCACGTGGGCGGATGCCGCCACTCCCCTGCCCTGCACCTCGCGGGCGGTGGCTCCGGCGGCGTCGCCGTCGAGGTCCACCGCCGCCACGGCGCACCGCCGCGCCGCCAGTGCGAGACACGTGGCACGGCCGATGCCGCTGCCCGCACCGGTGACCACCGCCGTGCGGCCCGCCAGTGTCCTCATCGTCACCTCCCGCCGGGTCGTCCACCGATCCGGGCCCGACCGTAGGTCGGAAACCCGGGCCCCGGCGCCGCCCTAGCCTGACGGGCCATGCGGACGACTGACTTCGGGGCGGACTTCACGTGGGGTGTGGCGTCGGCCGCGTTCCAGGTGGAGGGAGCGTGGGACCGCGACGGCAAGGCGCCGTCGGTGTGGGACGAGGCCTGCCGGCGCGGCCGGGTGCGGGGCGGCACCGACTGCCGCGACGGCATCGACGCGTTCGACCGGCTCGACGAGGACCTCGACCTGATCGCCGCGCTCGGAGTGGGCGCGAACCGGTTCTCCGTGAGCTGGCCGCGGGTGTTCGGCGACGGACGCGGCCCGTGGAACGCTGCGGGCGGCGCCTACTACGACCGGCTCATCGACGGGTGCCTCGAACGGGGACTCGAACCGTGGCTCACCGTCCACCACTGGGACCTGCCGCTCGCGCTGCAGCAGGAGGGCGGTTGGGCGCGCCGGGGCATCGTCGAGGACTTCGCCGGGTTCGCCGAGGAGGTCGGACGCCGCTACGGCGACCGGGTGCGCCACTGGATGGTGTTCAACGAGCCGTTGTCGGTGGTGGGCCACATCGCCGGCGGCGTGCACGCGCGGCGCCTCGGCCCGCGCCCGTTGGAGGCGCTGGCGTCGATGCACCACATGAACCTGGCCATCGCCGAGGCCGGACGCCGCCTTCGCGACGTGCTCCCGTCAGGCGCTCAGGTGGGCACCACCAACGTGTTCACGCTCGCCTCCCCGTTCCACACCGACGACGGCCGTCTGCGCCGGGCGCAGCGCGCCGCGGAGGCGTTCGCTGTGGACGGGTTCCTCGACCCGCTCGCCGGTCGTGGCTACCCGTTCGACGACTCGCCGTTCCTGCGGCCGATGCGCCGCTTCGTGCGCGACGGCGACGAGGCGGCGATGGCCTTCGACGTCGACTTCATGGGCGTGCAGTACTACGGCCCGCTGCCCATGCGCCGGGTACCCCTCCTGGGCGGCCTGCCCACGGCGTGGGAGCGCACCTCCGAGGCCCGGGTGCGGTCGTCGGTGGGGATCCCGGTGGACGCCCGGGGGCTCACCGAACTGCTCCGCCGCTACCGCCACCATCCCGCGTGTCCGCGCTTCGTGATCACCGAGTCGGGCTTCGGGATGAACGACCGGGTCGACGGCGACGGCCGGATCCACGACGACCTGCGCATCTGGGTGGCCCGGACCCACCTGCAGGCGGTGCGGGAGGCCCAGCGCGACGGCGTGGCGGTGGACGGCTTCTTCCAGTGGTCCTATGCCGACAACATCGAGTGGGTACTCGGCCGCTCGGCCCGATTCGGCCTCGTGCACGTGGACTACGACGACGACATGCGGCGACGGCCGAAGGACTCCTACCACTGGTTCCGCCGCTTCCTCACCGAGGGCACCGCGCCCGACGTGGCCGCCGCCGGTGCGGCCGACCGGACCGACTGACCGGACCGACTGACCGGACCCACCGACCCCGACCCGTCCCGACCGAGGAGCTCCCGTGCAGCCCATCGAGGTCTTCGCCGACATCAGCTGTCCGTTCACCCATGTGGGTCTCCGCCGGGTCATCGACGAACGCGACCGGCGCGGGATCACCGGGGTGGTGCTCCGGGTCCGGTCGTGGCCGCTCGAGGTGGTGAACGGTGCGCCGCTCGACGGCGACGCAGTCGCCGAGAAGGTCGACGCCCTGCGACGGCAGGTCGCCACCGACCTGTTCGCCGGCTTCGACCCGTCGACCTTCCCACGCACCACGCTCCCGGCGCTCGCACTGGCGGCGGCGGCCGACCGGACGGACCCGACCACCGGCCAGGGCGTGGCCCTCGCCCTGCGCGACCTCGTGTTCGAACAGGGCGTGGACGTGTCCGACCGCGGGGTGCTGGAACGGCTCGCGGAGGAGCACGGGGTGACGGTCGACCTCGACGACACCTCCGCGGTGACGGCCGACCACGCCGAGGGGGTCCGGCGAGGGGTCGTGGGCTCACCGCACTTCTTCACCCCCGCCGGCGACTTCTTCTGCCCCGTGCTCGACATCGGCCGCGACGACACGGGCCGGCTCCTCGTCCGGGTCGACGAGCAGGGTTTCGAGGCCTTCGTCGCGGCCTGCTTCGTCTGAGCCGCCGCGGCCCCACGGACCGGCCGGGAGCGGGACTCAGCGGTGCCCGCGGGCGGCGATCTCGTCGAGCCGGACCCTCACGAGCCGACGGACCAACGCCCTCGGCAGGGTCCGGTCGACCGGGAACCGCAGCGTGCCGCGTTCGGCGGTCGCCCAGGCCGGGATGCCCTCCACGCGCCCCAGCACGGACCCGCTGTGGGGGAAGTACGAACAATGGCCCTTGAACCCGTCGAAGCCCGCCACGGCCTTCCCGTCCACGGAGAAGCAGGGCATCCGGTAGCTGAGCACCTCGTCCGCCTCCGGGAGCAGTTCACGCAGCGTCGCCGCGAGCGCCTGCAGGGTCTCCCGCTGCGGCGAGGGCAGGCCGGCGAGGTGGTCGTCGATCACGCTCACAGCCGCTCCAGCGGGAGTTCGGCGGCCTGACGGACCCAGGACGTGAACCGTTCCTCGTCGAACGGGCCGTCCTCGTGCACGTCGAGGTAGCGGGTTTCGGGGTGCTTCGACGCTCCGGGCGGCACCGGATCGAGCGAGGTTCCCCTGAAGAACGTGACCTTCACGTACTTCGTGTAGCAGTGGAACGCGAGGAACCAACCCTCGCCCTCCCGCCCGTAGAACGGCGTGTTCCACTTCACCGCCTTGTGCACCCCCGGCACCGCGGCCTCCACGAGCCGGTCGAGGCGGCGTCCCACGTCCTGCTTCCAGCCGGGCATGGCGGCGATGTAGGCCTGCACCGGGCCGTCGCCCTCACCCTTCGGGATCTGCGGGTTGCCCCCTGCGAGCAGCCGAGGTGCGTCGTCAGCCATCACCGGAGCCTGCCACGACGGGGCCCGGCGCCCGGCGCCGCTCGCCGGGTTCAGGGGCTGGGGACCGGGGGGCCCTGCCGGGCACGCGAGACTGGGGTCATGACGCAGCGGAACGTGCTCGGCGGCGAGCTCGAGGAGTGCGGGACCGACCCGGTCACCGGGTTCTTCCGCGACGGGTGCTGCAACTGGGGCCCGGAGAACGCCGGCTACCACACCATCTGCGCCGTGGTGACGGCCGAGTTCCTCGAGCACCAGCGGTCGATCGGCAACGACCTGGTCACGCCCAACCTGCGGTTCGGGTTCCCCGGACTCCGGCCCGGCGACCGCTGGTGCGTCACCGCCCGCAACTGGCTCCGGGCCCACGAGGACGGCGCCGCGGCGCCGGTCGTGCTGGCCTCCACCAACGAGCGGACCCTCGACATCGTGGGTCTCGACGTGCTGCGGTCCTACGCCGTGGACGTGCCCGAGGACCCGGGAAGTCTGGCCGACTGACATGGCCGGAGGTCTGGTCAGCCTGCTCGACGACGTGGCCGCGCTGGCCAAGCTCGCGGCGTCGTCGCTCGACGACGTGGGTGCCGCCGCGGGGAAGGCCAGCGCGAAGGCGGCCGGTGTGGTGGTCGACGACGCCGCGGTCACCCCCGCCTACGTGCAGGGCCTGGCGGCCGAGCGGGAGCTGCCCATCATCCGGCGCATCGCCGTGGGGTCGCTGCGCAACAAGGTCCTGTTCATCCTGCCCGGCGCACTCCTGCTGAGCGCGATCGCCCCCACGGTGGTGGAGGTGATCCTCATGTGCGGCGGCGCGTTCCTCTGCTACGAGGGCGCCCACAAGGTGATCCACGCCATCGGGCACGCACGCCACCGCGGCGACGCGGCACACGCACCGGAGGTGCCCGCCGCGGCGAAGGGACCGGAGGCCGAGTCCTCGGTGGTGGCCGGGGCGATCCGCACCGACTTCATCCTCTCCGCCGAGATCATGGTGATCGCCCTCAAGGAGGTGCTCGGGGAACCGCTCGTGACCCGGGCACTGATCCTGGTGGTCGTGGCGCTGTTGATCACCGTCGGCGTGTACGGCGTGGTGGCCCTGATCGTGAAGATGGACGACGTGGGCCTCGCGCTCACCCGACGCGGGTCGCCGGCTGCGCAACGGACCGGCCGTGCGCTGGTGAAGGGCATGCCGGTCCTGCTGCGCTGGCTGTCGGTCATCGGCACCGCGGCGATGTTGTGGGTGGGCGGCCACCTGCTGCTCGCCGGCTCCGACGAACTGGGCTGGGGCTTCCCCTACGGCGTGGTCCACGACCTCGAGCACGCCGTCGGTGGCGTGGGTGGTGTCGGCGGCGTCCTCGAATGGCTCGCGGCCACGCTGTCGGCCGCCCTGGTGGGGTTCGCGGTGGGCGCCGCGCTGGTGGGGCTGGTCGCGGTGCTGCCGTTCCGGCGCTCGTCGTCAGTGGTTGCGGACGTCGATCACCACGCGTGACGGTGCGGTGAGGGTGCTCACCCGGAAGTCCGCCTTCTCGCGGAGGCCGATCGCCCACTTGAGGACCGACTCGAAGTCACCCGTGCCGACCACCTCGGTGACCTCACCGCCGGTGCCGGGGATGCGGCTCGGACCCGTGTAGATCTGGCGGTACTCGGCACCGTCGAGGTCGGCGCCGGAGGCCGGTTCCATCCGTACGGCGAGGACGGCGTCACCTGCCACGGCGACCGGTTGGTCCGACGGGTCCTCGGTGATGGGCGGGTCCACGTAACGGACGTCGTAGCCGGGCACGGCGCCGTCGAACTGGAACACCACCCGGTCGTAGCCCTCCTGGCGGGCCACCCGGACCTCGGTGAGGTGGGTCGTGGGGATGTCGGGGCGGGGGGTCGCCACCGGCGACGTGCCGGCGCCCTCCATCGGATCGATCCCCCCGGCCCCCGGGCCCGGCGCGGTGGACGAGGGGGACGACGAGGTCGAGGTGGTGGCGGTCGACGCGGTGCTGCTCGACGCCGTGCCGGCGCTCGTACTCGTCGACGAGGAGCCCGAACCGGTGGTGGTCACGTCCTCACCGTCGCCAGTCACCACGACCGTCACCACGACCGCCGCCACCACCACGGCGACGGCCGCCACGGCCCACGGCAGGTACCGGCGCCACGGCGGCGGCCCGGGAGCGTCCGCGCCGGGCTCATCCACCTGATCCGAACCGTTGCCGTCCTCGCCCGTCGCACCCATGCACGCTCCTTTCCCGCGCAAGTTCTATCAGCAGGGTGGGCCCGTCACGCGCCGCGGGCCGACGCCGACGAGATCGCCGCGGCCGCCTGCCCGGCCGTCGGCCGTTCAGCCCGGGCGCCGCGCCAGGGCCAGGAGGTGCAGCAGGTCCATCGCGATGGTCGCCGCGGTGATCGCGGTGGTGGCCGTCGGGTCCAGGTGCGGCGCCACCTCCACCACATCGGCCGCCACCACGTCGAGCCCGGCGAGGCCCCTCAGCAGCTTCCGGGCCTCACGCGGGGAGGGACCTCCCACGACGGGTGTGCCGGTGCCGGGCACGTAGGCCGGGTCGAGGAAGTCCACGTCGAAGGACACGTACACCGGGTGCCCGCCCACACGATCGCGGATCTCGACCACCGTGTCGGCGAGCGGACGGTCGAGCAACTCGTCGGCGTCGACCACCCGGAACCCGCACGCGTCGGGGTTCGGCGTCCGCATCCCCACCTGGATCGAACGCTCCGGCGCCACCAGCCCCTCCGCGGCCGCCAGCCGGAACATCGTGCCGTGGTTCAGGTCGTCACCCATGTCCCAGGTGTCGGAGTGGGCGTCGAAGTGCACCAGCGACAGCGGCCCGTGGTGCGCGGCGGCCGCCGCGAGCAGGGGGTACGCCACCATGTGGTCGCCACCGAGCGCGAGCACCGACACGCCGGCCCCGTGGATCTCGGCGACGGACCCGCGGACCTCGTCGACCATGCGGTCCGGGTAGCCCTGCCAGAACACCGTGTTGGGGGCGTCGCCCCAGTCGACCACCCGGGTCTCCTCCCAGAGGTTGAACTCCCACGGCCAGTGGCCCCACGGGTACTGGCCCACGAACGCCGACTGTTCCCGCACGGCCCGGGGGCCGAACCGCGCACCGGGGCGGTAGGTGGTGCCCATGTCGAACGGCACGCCGACGACGGCGACATCGGCGGCGGCCAGTTCCCGGTCGAAGGGGCGGCGGGCGAAGGTCAAGGGCCCCGAGTACGTCGCCTGGGTCAGGGCGTAGGCGTCGATGTTGTTCATCCCCGGCGATCGTAGACAGGGCGGTGGGCACCGGCCCGGCCGATCCCCCGGGGCCGGCGCCGGGCACGACCCGCTGCGTCAGGCCTCCTGGTCGGTCGGCCGGAGCAGCACCTCGTTGATCGCGACCCGTCGCGGCCGGGTGACGATGAAGGCGATCGTGTCGGCCACGTCCTCGGCCCGGAGCCGCTCGACCCCGCCGAAGCGCTGCCAGAACCCCTCGAGTGCGGACGGGCTGAGGTGGTCGATGAGCTCGGTGTCCACCGCGCCGGGCTCCACCAGCGACACCCGCACCCCGCGTGCGGTGACCTCCTGGCGCAGCGACTCGCTGAACGCCCCGATGCCGTGCTTGGCGAGGTTGTAGACACCGGCACCGACCCGGGGGAACCGTCCGGCCGTGGACGACAGGTTCACGAGGTCGGCCACTCGGCGCTGCGACTCCTCGGCGGCACGCAGCAGGTGGGGAAGGGCCGCACGGGTGCACGCGAGGAGCCCCTCCACGTTGACCGAGATCATGCGGTCCCAGTCCTCCGGGTCCGCCCCCACGATCGGCCCGAGCAGCATGACCCCGGCGTTGTTGACGAGCGTGTCGAGCCGGCCGTGCTCCGCCACCGTGGACTCCACGAGCTCGACCGCCTGCGCCCGGTCGGTCACGTCGCAGCGGACGGCCACCGCGGTGCCACCTTCGGAGGTGATGGCCCCCACCACTTCCTCGATCCGGTCGAGCCGCCGGGCCGCGGCCACCACCGTGGCGCCCTCCGCCGCGAGCCGTCGTGCCGTGGCGGCACCGATCCCGCTGCTCGCGCCCGTGACCACGGCAACGGTTCCGTCGAGTCGCTCACCCATGTGCACCTCCTGGCTCGGGGGCGGTTCTACCAGTCCGGCCGCCGTGGCAGGATCGGCGGGTGCCGGCCGAAGGATTCACCGAGCCGCGATTCGACGCCGTGCGGGCCGTGTTCGAGGACAACCTCACCAGCGGCCGGGACGTCGGCGCCGCATTCGCCGTGTTCCACCGTGGTCAGCCCGTGGTCGACCTCTGGGGCGGGCTGGCCGACCCCGACTCGGCGACGCCGTGGGGCGAGCGCACGCTGGCGGTCGTCTACTCGAGCACCAAGGGGGCCGCAGCGGTCTGCGCCAACCGGCTCTGCGAGCTCGGGGAGTTGGACGTGGGTGCGCCGGTCGCGCACTACTGGCCCGAGTTCGCCGGGGGCGGCAAGGGCGCCGTCACCGTCGAGCACGTGCTCACCCACCGGGCCGGTCTCCCCTGGGTGGACGACGAGTTGACCCTCGCCGAGGTGCTCGCCGGCCGGCCACTGGTGGAGGCCCTCGAGCGCCAGATACCCGTCTGGGAGCCCGGCACCCAGCACGGCTATCACGCCGTGACCTTCGGGACGCTCGTCGGCGAACTCGTCCGCCGGGTCACGGGTCGCAGCCTCGGCACGTACTTCCGTGAGGAGGTGGCCATGCCGCTCGGCCTCGACCTCCACATCGGGCTCCCGGCGGCCGACGAGGTCAGGGTCGCGCCGATCATCGGCATGCTCGGCATCGATCCCGCGCTCGCGGAGGAGAAGCCCGAGGTGGCCGCCCTGCTCGAACAGGTCATGGGGCCCGGCACGCCGCTGGGTAAGGCGCTGACGGTGAACGGCGCCCTCGACCGTTCCGAGGGGATCGATGCTCCCGGCGGCAACGTCTTCAACTCGGTCGCGGTGCACGCTGCGGAACTCCCGGCCGCCAACGGGATCAGCGACGCTCGCTCGCTGGCCAGGATGTACGCCGCGTGCATCGGCGAAACCGACGGTGTGCGGATCCTCGGCGAGGACCAGATGCGCCTCGCTGCCCGTCAGCACACCAGCGGCGGCAACTCGGTGCTGTTCGGCATCGACCTACAGTTCGGTCTCGGCTTCTTCGCCCGGTGCTCGGTGGCCCCGTTCGGCGGCGAGGGTTCCTTCGGCCACGGCGGCGCCGGCGGCTCGCTCGGCTGGGCCGACCCTGCGGCGGAATTGGCGTTCGGTTACGTCATGAACCGCATGGAGACCGGCCTGACCGGCGACGAACGGGCCAGCTCCCTCCTCGAGGCGACCTACCGGGCACTCGGATAGCCCGGCGCCCGTGGAGGGTCCGGACGGAGCGTCAGCGCTCCCGGGGCGCCACGCCGAAGCGGGAGCGCACCCCGTCGAGCGGCAGGTCCGCCAGCGACAGGTGGTCCACCACGGTGAAGTCGTGGCGGGTGGCCGAACCCCGGTCGAACGCGTGGGCCACCACCTCCATCGCTCCGGGCGCGGCGAGCACCGGCGGACCGTCGGTGTGGTGGACGAACCGGGCCTCGTGCACGCCGAGGTTGCCGAGGAACTGGATCCAGTGGACCTCGGTGTCGGCCATGCCGATCTGCATGGCGCCGAGCGCCACCTCGTCCAGCCCCGTCGGCGCGTAGTCCGCGATCACGTGGGTCATGTCGTGGGCCGTGAACACCCCGGCGTACGGGTCATCCGGGTTCGGCAGCTCGAGCCCGTTCTCCTCGTAGAACTCCGCGAAGGCGCGACCGAGCGAACCGGGTGGGCAGTCACCCAGCGAGTGGATGCGTTCGAACACCTCGGGCGGGATCGCACCCGGGCCGCCGTCGCCGTGGTGGGCCAGCGCCGGCTCCTCGAGCTCCTCACGGTGGCTGTCGAGGACCCGCATGAAGTCGGCCTCCGCGGCGGCGTTGCCCCGGGCCACCAGGTCACGCGCCATCGTCTGTGCCTCGTCGGCGATGCCGAAGGCACGCCCGTAGGCATCGGTGCGTTCCACCTGCGCCTCGGTGAGCGGATGGCGGCACATCTCGGCGAAGACCATCAGGTGGAAGATGCGGTGGCGAAGGCCGTCATTGGCCAGCCGGGCGGCCGCCTGCTCGGGCGGGAGCGGGTCGACCGCGCTCGGGTCGAGCGAGGTGTGGAAGTAGCCGGCGGCGAGCGCGCCCACCAGGGCCCACTGCTCGTCGGTGGGGCCGCCGTCCACGTCGCAGGAGCCGACGAGCGCGGCGAGCGCGGGTTCCATGTGGGCACGGTCGACGGTGCGGGCCATGCCAACAGGATGGGGCCGGTCCCGCGAAAAGCGGCGCGCCGGGCCACCGGTCGTTGACGCCGGGTCGACGGCGAACCAGTGTGACCCCCGTTCGGTCGCCGCCTCGGCGCCGCGGAGGGATCGGGAACCGTGGTTGGTCGTCGTGTGGCGATGGTCCTGTCAGTCACTGCTGTGGTGTTGGCGGTAGCGGCGTGTGCCCCACCTCCACCACCTCCTCCCCCGCCGCCCGCTCCGTGGTTCCCGGTCGGGTGCGTGGACTCGGCGGCCGGCCGCATCAACTACGTGGGACCGGATGACACGGTGGACAACGCCCGGCTCTCCGACCCCGGCGGCCCGTGCGTCCCGTCGACCGGGATCCGCCTCACGGTGGTCCGGGCCGCCGACCGCGACGCTGCGCTGGCGGTGTGCGACACGTTGCTCGCCGCGGTGGAGGCGCTGCCGCTGCGCGCGCTCGGGTTCTCCACCGTGCCCGAGGACGCCTGGGTGTGTGTGCCCGACACCGACAGCCCGGTGCTGCAGGTGCCGCGCGGGCGGACCGTCGAGGCCACCGGTCCCGATGGCGCGGTGGTGCAGTACGAGGTGACGGCCACCGACAACGGCGGGCCGGTCAGCCCGGTCTGCGTCCCGGCGTCGGGGAGCACGTTCGCGGTGGGCACCACCGTGGTGACCTGCGAGGCCACCGACGCCGCCGGGCTGCGCACCACCGCCCGCTTCCGGGTGGCGGTGGCCGAGGGGCCGTTGTGGCTCACGACCGGCTGCTACGCGTCCCCCGCCGGCGATGTGTGGTTCGCCGGCCCGGAGAACGACCGTGACAACGCCGAGTTGCACGGACCTGTGTCCGCCGGCTGCACGTCGCCGCCCACCGGCACCCCGGCCACCGTGGTGAGGGCCACCGACGCCGATGCCGCGCTGTCCGCGTGCATGCCACTGGTGTTCTCGATCGGCGTCACCGCCCTCGACGACGGCGCCGGGCCGTTACCCGACGACGCCTACCTGTGCCGGCCCGACACCACCGGGCCGTCGTACCTCGCGACCCGCCTGCTGGCCGGGTCGAACGGATCGACCGGCACGATGCCGCGGCTGCCACCGGTGGGGTTCGATGACGAGGAGGGCTTCGTGCCGGCATCCTGCACGCCACCGACCGGCGCGGTGCTCCCGGTCGGGGTCAGCGCCGTCAACTGTCAGGTGATCAACGGCGCAGGTGTGACCAGCGGATTCGTCTTCGAGGTCGAGATCGTCGCCGGACCGCTGTGGTCCGACGGCGGCTGCTACGGCGCAGCCGACGCCCCGGACCTGATCTACGACGGTCGAATCGACGTCGCCGGCAACGCCAAGGTCGTGAACTCGAACGGCGCCCGCTGCGCCGGTGTCGCCCAACCCGCCACGATCGTGCGCGCCGTCGGCGCCACCACACCCGCCGACGCGCTCACCGCGTGCAACGCGGTCGACCCCGAAGCGACCTCGGCCACCCGCCTGGCTCCCCCCGAGTCAGCCCCTGTGTTCCGCTACCCGCTCCCCGACGACGGCTGGCTCTGCACCCGCTGACCCTCCCCGCCACCATCCCGGCGACCGCGCGGGGGGTGCCGGTGGCGGCCGCCGTGCGCGGGCCGCGGACCGTTGACACCGCGACGGGTTGCTGTCACCTTCTCCCGGGCGACGCGCCGGGGGGCGGCGCGGGCAACGGCGAGCGGGGCAGCATGAAGGTGACGGCGGGGCGTGCGGCAGTTGTGGCGATCCTCATCCTCGGTGCAACGGGATGCGTTCCGGCGCCGTCAGCACCCACGGTCACGGTCGACACCGGCGACTCCGTGGTGTCGGTCACAGGGCCCGTCGGCACCACCGTTGCAGCCGAAGCTGCGGACCCCGCGAGTCTCCCGACAGCCCCAGCGGACGTCTCCTACCCGTTCGGCGCCCTCTCGGTGCAGGTGTCGGGACTCGCCGCCGGCGGGGCCGCCAGGGTCACGATCACCCTCCCGGCCCCGGTGGACTCGGTCCGAAAAGTGATCAACGGCTCGTGGGACCCGTTCATCCCCGACGCCACGACCGGCGCCACCCTGTCCGCCGACGGTCGGACCGTCACCCTCGCCCTGGTCGACGGTGGCCGTGGCGACGGCGACGGCACCGCCAATGGCATCATCGTCGACCCGGTCGCACCCGCGGTCACCCCGATCGTCGGACAGTGCCTCGACTCGTCATTGGACACCAGCGAACCCGGCGCGGGGTTCTCCGAACCAGGGATTGCGGATCTCAGGCTCACCGCTGCGCTCAACACCGCCGACAATGCCACCTTCTTCACCGGCATCGGCGGCACGTGCACCGGGACACCCATCCCGACCCGCTACACGGTCATCACAGCAGCCGACATCCCCTCGGCCATCGCACGGTGCGCCTCGCTCGGACGCAACCCCTACAGCACCCTGTTCGGCTACGGGCGGGCTGACTGGTACCTCTGCTCGGCGCCCTGAACGGTCAGCGCCGGGTGGGCGTGGACGAACGCGATCCAGTGGTGCCGACGACCCCAGCCGCAACGCTGCGGCCGGGGCCGTGAGAGCACCCCATCACGGTGGTGCATCGACGGGCGCCGCCGAGCGGTGAACCTTTCGGGCGGCCACTCGTGGTCGGCCTGCGGCCTGAAGCGCGGCGACCAGCCCCGGCTGCCTCCTGGGGGATCGCAGCCGGAACCGTGAAGCCGTCCGTGCATCCCGATCGGCCGCCGGCGCCGGATCGTGAGCGTTTGCGTCCCGCACGCGGCGACTAGCGGGCGACGGGGATCCCGAGCACGCCCCGAAAGGCCGACACGGCTGCCTGGTTGCGCTCAAGGGCGCCCATCAGTTGACCCACAGCTTCAGGCGGCGTGGCACCGCCGGAGGCAGCGCAGGTACTCAGGAACTGCGTCGCCTCAGCAGAGGTCGAGACAACTTCAGTGGCCTGTTCCTTCACTGACTCGGGCCACTCAACACCGTTCATGTCGTTGATGAAGTTCTGGAAGATCGTCGACATCGTCTGGCAGAACGGCCCCAGCTTCGATGGGTCGGTCAGGTTCCCGGATTCATCGACCCCGAGCTGAGCCTTGGCCTGGTCGATCTGCGGGTTCGCCGTGCTGGCGATGACGAAATACGAAGCCTTCGCATCCTCCTTGCTCATCTCGCTGGAGCATGCGGCGAGGAGCACGACCACGACGGAGCCAACGCAGAGCAACCTTCTTCCCATCCCGGACAACGCTAGGCGACGGGCACGCTCGCGGTCAGGGGCGAAGAGGGCGGGCGCCAGTGTTGCGGGTAGCCTTGCTGTTGCATGGTGAATCACTCGGGTGGAGCGGCAGGCCGGCCTGAACGGAACGGGCCCGGGGGCGCGTCGGACCGGGCGGCCGGGCCGCCGGCGGAGGACGCCTCGGCGCCGATCGACGGTCCCGTGCCCCCGGCGGTGTTGCAGGCCATCTGGGAGTCCACCACCGATGTGTTGGCCTATGCGGACGCCGGCCGCACGATCCGTTGGATCTCGCCGTCGGTCACGAAGCTCGCCGGGTGGTCCCCCGAGGAGATGGTCGGGCGGAGGATCCCCGAGTTCCAGCATCCGGCCGACCGCTCTGCGGCCACGACGCTGATCGCGTCGACGACGCCGGGCCGGCCGTTGGCGATCAGTGCCCGGTTCCTCCGCAAGGACGGGGACTACGTGTGGGTCGAATCCCATGCGCGCTACGTCGTCGATGAGGACGGCCATCCGACCGGCTTCGTGTCGGTGTGGCGGGACGTCTCGGAGGTCCGAGCCGCCCAGGACCGCCTCGCGGAGAGCGAGCAGCGGCACCGGGCCATGGCCGACCACGCAGGGTCGGGGATCTGCCTGTGCTCGACCGACGGGACCTTCCTCGAGGTGAACCCGGCCATGTGCTCGATCATGGGCCGGACCGCGGACGAACTGCTGGCCGGCTCGTGG
>CAIPVR010000024.1 GCA_903868545.1 uncultured Actinomycetes bacterium | reverse complement strand
GAGGACGCCGCGATCATCACGATCGACGGCGTGGGCGAGTGGGCCACGTCCACGGTGGCCCACGGCGTGCAGAACCGGATCGACGTGCTCGGCGAACAGCGGTTCCCCCACTCGCTCGGACTGCTGTACTCGCTCGTCACCGCCTGGTGTGGCTTCCAGCCCAACGACGGCGAGTACAAGCTCATGGGGCTCGCCCCCTTCGGTGAGCCCTCCTACACGGACGCGCTGGACCGCGTGGTGGAACTCGACGACGACGGGTCGTTCCGGGTGGACACGAAGGCCGTGCGGTGGTGGGCCGGCCAGCCCTCGGGCATGCGCCGGCTCGTCGAGCTCTTCGACGGCCCTCCCCGCCGGGCCGACGAGCCGGTGTCGCGCCGTGACGCGGACCTGGCCCGGTCGGTGCAGGACCTGGTGGAACGGGCCGTCCTGCGCATCGCGGAGCGGGCCCGTGACCTGACCGGGGAGTCGGCCGTGTGCCTCGGCGGCGGCGTGGCCCTGAACTGTGTCGCCAACGGCCGGCTGCTCCGTGAGGGGGCCTTCGACGACGTCTGGGTCCAACCGTCGCCGGGCGACGCCGGCAGCGCCCTCGGCGCCGCCCTCTGGTACTGGCACCAGGAGACCGGCCACCGGCGGAAGCGCTCCGGGCCGCCCACCCCGGCGTCCGACGCGATGCGGGGCTCGGCGCTGGGCCCGTCCTTCGACACGGACGAACTCGCCGGCTGGGTGAAGGGACTCGATGTCCCCGTCACCACCTACGACGACCGCGACGAGCTCGCCGGCGCCGTGGCGGGGCGGCTCGCCGAGGGTGCCGTGGTGGGATGGTTCGAGGGTCGTATGGAGTTCGGCCCGCGGGCGCTGGGCCACCGGTCGATCCTCGCCGACCCGCGGTCGCCCACGGTCCAGCGCGACATCAACATGCGGGTCAAGGGTCGCGAGTCCTTCCGGCCGTTCGCCCCGGCGGTGCTGTGGGAGCACGCCACCGAGTGGTTCGAGATGGACCGGCCGTCGCCGTACATGCTCTTCACCTTCCAGGTCGCCGCCGAGCACCTTCGGGCGGTGGACGAGGAGCCCGAGGACCTCGTCGAGCGTGTGAACGTCCCCCGCTCCGACATCCCCGCCTGCACCCACGTGGACGGCTCCGCCCGCGTGCAGACGGTCCATCGGGAGACGGCCCCGGAGTTCCACCGGCTCATCACCGCGTTCGAGACCCGCACCGGCTGCCCGGTCCTGCTCAACACCTCGTTCAACCGGGCCGGCGAGCCGATCGTGTGCACACCCGACGACGCGCTCGCCTCGGCCCGCCAGGCCGGTCTCGACCTGTTGGTGGTGGGTGACCACGTGCTCGACCTGGGCCGGTCCGGCGACGGGACCGACGCGTCGTGAGTGCGTCGACCGCCGAGCACGTCGCCCCGGCCGCCGACCTCACCGCCGGCGCGGGCGCCGGTGAGCGGCCACGGCTCCCGGTCCTGGCCGCCGTGGCCGCGGTCTACATCGCGGTGGTCGGCCCGGCGCAGGTCGCGGCGCTCAACCCGCTCGGCTCCACTGTCAGGTTCGTCGCGGTGGCGGCAGCAGGACTGCTCGCGCTGCTGCTGACGCCACGACCGAGTTGGTTCCTCCGCGGCTGCCTCGCCGTGGTAGCCGGCTTCGGGGCCGCCGTGGCGGCCGGGGCCGGCCGGACCCTCCTCGTGTGGCTCACCATGGCCCTCGTGCTCGCGGCCTGGACCGTCGCGGGTCGCCGGATCGCCCCGTTCCTGCCGGCGGCGGCACCCGGGAGCGCTGTGCCGCTCGTGGCGGCCTCGTTCGTCGCCGTCCGGCTCGGCTCGCAGCTCGGCGCCAACTGGGAGCCGCTCGCCGCGCTGGTGCTCGGCGCCGCGGCGGCGTTCGCCTGGTCCTGGCTCCTCCCGCGTGCCGCGGCCGGGCGGCTGGACTCGGTCGGCCACGGCCTCGACGCGTTCCTCACGGCGGCGCTCGCCGTGCCCGTCGGGGCGCTCACCTGGGTCGCGGTCCGGCTCGGCTCCCTCGTGGCCCGGCAGGACACCGGCGGCGGGTGGGCGGAACCGGCCCCGGCCGAGGTCCACCGCCGGTCGCGACGGTCCGCCGACCGTCCGGCCCGGCGCCTCCGACCGTGGACGGTGCCGGTGGCGGTGCTCGCCCTGGTCGCGCTCCTCGGATGGTTCGGTGTCCGCAGCCTCCGCAGTGACGGCGGCGCGCCGGCATGGGCGTCCACACCCACGGGGCAGGCCGCCGTGACCGACGCCCCGGCCGACACGGCCGAGGTGCCGACCGACGCCGGTGGCATCGAGGTGCGCTCCGCCGCGGCGGTGGGCGTGCTCCCCCCGACCGGCCCGGCGCCCGACGCGTACCGCGGGGCCGCCTGGTTCCCGTCCTTCCGCCGGGACATGGCCTGGGTGATGGACGAGCGGGTGGCCTGGCGCCCGATGACCGTCCAGCGGGTGCTCGACGTCGCCACCCCGACGGTCAACGTCAAGGACCGGGTCCGGACCTCCTGGACCGCACCGCCCTGCGGCGACTGCCGACGGGTCACGATCTGGTTGTACGGCGGGAGCGGCGCCTTCGGGGTGGGTCAGCGCGACGGACACACCATCGCGTCCGAGCTCGCCCGAGCCGCCGCGGCCGACGGCGTCGCCCTCGACGTCCAGAACCGGGGGATCCCCGGTGAGATGCACTGGCGCAACTCCACCCGGCTTGCCTGGGATCTGACCCAGTCGCCGCCGCCGGACCTGGTGGTGTTCTACGAGGGCGCCGAGGAGGTGAGCTCCGAGCTCGAGCTCCGGCGACGCGGCCTCGGCAACACGCTCGCACCGTTCGAGTCGTTCATCACCGGCCTGTACGACGAGGTCGCCGGCGTCCCCGACCAGCCGCCCCCGCCGCCGGCGGGTGTCCGGCTCGACGGCTGGCCCACCGTCGACTCGACCCCACGGCCGCCGGGCAAGCTCGCCACCGACCGGTACGAGCGGTCGCTGGCCATGAGCCGGTGGACCACCCGGGCCGCCGACCTCCCGGTTCGGTACTACTGGCAGCCGAGCCGGTTCGACGACGGCGCCGACACCGCGACCTCGCCGGAGCGGGCCGCCGCCTTCCGGGGGGCCGCCGACGCCCTGCCCGACGAGGTCCGTGACCTCAGCGGCACCCTCACCGGCACGGACCGGCCGGTCTTCTACGACGACACCAACCACAACGAACGCGGCGCCGCGCTCGTGGCAGCCGCCATGTGGAAGGACCTGCGGGGCGAGGTGACGACCCTGGCCCGGGAGCGGTCGTGACCCTGGTGGCGGCGCGGGTGGAGCCCGTGGTGGGGCGTCCGGGGTGGCGTGAGGTGCCGGGTGAACCGTCGTCGTCCTCGGGCGGGACGGGCGACGCGGTGCTGGCGTGGCTGGTCGCGGCCGCGGGCGCGGTCGGCTGGTTGCTCGGGCCGGGTGACGCCGGATGGGTGCTGCCCGCGGCCGTGGCCGCTGTCGCAGCGGTCGGGGCGTGGGCGGCGCGTGCGTCGTGGTGCGAGCGCGTGGCCCCCGCCGCGCTCGTCGCGGCCGGGACCGGACTCGTGGTCGCGGTGGCGGCCGGCCGGTGGTGGATCGGCGCCTGGGTCGCCGCCGGGATACTCGTCGGGTGGTGGGTGCTCGGCGGCCGCGGCGTCCCCCGCGCTGCGGTGGTGCCCGTCACGGCGCTGTCGGTGATCTCCGGCGTGCTCGCCTGGTGGGGGCGACCGGCCTGGATGGTCGCGCTCGCCGCCGCGGGCACGGTGGTGGTGCCGTTCCTGATGGTCGTGATCGGACCCCGCGGGGTCGGCTGGATCGAACGGTTCGCCCACGGCGTGTGGCTCGCGGTCACCTGGCTGCTGTTCGGCCTGCTGTCGGTGGTCATGGTGCTCTTCCCCTTCGTCTGGGGCCGCCTCGTCCGTTCCGACGGCTTCGGCGGCGGGGGCCGCTGGATCACCCCACCACGCCGCGTCGCGCCCGCCGGGGCGGCCTGGTCGAACGACCGGCCCGGCGGCTCCTGGTCGGCGTGGCGGACCGCGCTCGCGTGCGCGGTCGTCGCCGGTCTGTTGTTCACCGGCTGGCGCGTGTTCGAGGACCGCAACGACACCCCCGACCGAGGGTTCACCCTCGCCGCCCCCACCGCGGCCCCGCGCGCCGCCGACGGCGCACCCCCCGACCCCGAAGTCGTCCTCGACTATCCCGCCCCCGACGGCCTCCAGGACGCCCCCACCCCCGACGGCGCCACCCCCGCCGCCCTCGCCGACTCCCCCTGGTGGAACACCCCCGAGTACCAGGACGCGGAGGGCCACGCGACCGACCTCCTCGCCGGCTGGAGGTTCGAGAACCCCTACCGGATGCTCGACGTCAGGTCCCGGTACATCAACGTGGTCGACGGGATCCGCACGAGCTGGACCCCACCCCCCTGCGACTGCCGACGCCTCACCGTCT
>CAIPVR010000023.1 GCA_903868545.1 uncultured Actinomycetes bacterium | reverse complement strand
TGGTGAGGCCGGTGATGACGGTGTTGGTGGCGGCGGGGTTGCCGGTGACGGTCACGGGGGCGAGCGCGGTGGTCCCGGCGAACGGGGTGACCGTGTAGCTGGTGATCGGGAGCCCACCGTTCGGTGGGGCACTCCACCGCACGGATGCCGATCCGTTCCTCGCCGACGCCTGCACCTGCGTGGGTGCGGACGGGGCAGTGGTCGGGGTGTAGCGGACGTCGACCCAGTAGTTGGTGGCGTTGAAGCTCTGGTCGGGGAAGGCGCTGAAGGTGCTGTAGCGGTAGACGCCGTTGCCGTTGGTGGGGGTGGCGGCGGGGACGGTGAGGGGTGCGGCGTCGAGGGCGCTGTTGAACGCGCCGCCGGTGGCGGAGTAGCGGCCGACGGGGGCGAAGTAGGAGGCCACGTAGGTGGTGCCGGCGGTGACGTCGACCGGGGTGGAGAAGGTGACTTCCTGCCAGCCGGTGGCGGTCTCGTTGGTGAAGAGGGCGGTGGCGAGCAGTTGTCCGGTGGAGGACCAGAGGGTGCCGCGGTGGGTGCCGGTGTTCGCGGCGGCCTTGTAGAAGCGGATGCCGCTGACTCGTCCGTCGGCGCTGGGGGTGAATTTCACGCCGAGTTCGATGGGGTTCGCGTCGCCGGAGTCGGCGGCGGCGGGTGCGGCGGTGGGGGAGAAGATGGTGCAGGGGCAGTTGACGGTGATGGTGGTGCCGGGGCCGGGGGTCTCGACGTAGCCGGTGTTGTCGGTGGTGCGGGTGCGGATGGTGGTGGACGGGTAGCCCTCCGCGATCCAGTCGAAGGTCCAGGTGGTGGTGGCGGCCTGGGTGGCGATGGTGGCGGGGCGCCAGGTGGTGCCGTTGTCGGTGGAGACCTCGACACCGGTGATGACGGCGCCGCCGCTGGTGGCGGCGGTGCCGGTGATCGTGACGGGGCTCCATTCACCGACGGCGGTGCCGGCGGCGGGTGAGGTGATCGAGGAGGTGGGTGGGGTGAGCGACGCGGACGGGGTGACCGCCGCGCTGGGCGCGCTGGTGGGGCTGGTGCCGGCGCTGTTGGTGGCGGTGACGGTGAAGGTGTAGGCGGTGCCGTTGGTGAGGCCGGTGATGACGGTGTTGGTGGCGGCGGGGTTGCCGGTGACGGTCACGGGGGCGAGCGCGGTGGTCCCGGCGAACGGGGTGACCGTGTAGCTCGTGACGGTGGCGGCGCTGGCCGGAGGGAGCGACCACGTGACCGACGCCTCGCCGTTGCGGGGGAACGCCTGGACCGAGGTGGGTGCCGGGGGCGGCTGGGCCGGGGTGAAGCTCACGTCCACCCAGTAGTTGGTGGCGTTGAAGCTCTGGTCGGGGAAGGCGCTGGTGGCGGCGTACCGGTAGACGCCGTTCCCGTTCCCGGGGGTGGAGCGCTGCACCCGGAGCGGCTTGGAGTCCGTCACCCCGGCGGTCCCCGTGTACGGGGCCGGCTGGTTGTACAAGTACGTGGCGTCCGCCGAGTAGCGGCCGACCGGGGCGAAGTAGGAGGCCACGTAGGTGGTGCCGGCCTGGATGGTCACCGGTGTGGCGAAGTCGACCTGTTGCCAGCCGGTCGCACTCTCGCTGGTGAACGTGGCACGGGCGAGGAGCTGTCCGGTGGAGGACCAGAGGTTGCCCACATGGGTGCCGGTGTTGGCGGCGGCCTTGTAGAAGCGGATGCCGTTGATCGTTCCCGCCACGTCGGAGCTGAACTTCATCCCCACCTCGATGGCGTTCGGGTCGCCCGAGTCGACCTTCGCGGGGGTGAAGGCCCCACCCCAGACCGAGCAGGGGCAGGTCACCTGCAGCACGGTGCCGGCCGCGGGGGTCTCGAGCAGTCCGGCGTCGTCGACGGCCCGGGTGCGGATCGTGGTGGACGGGTGGCCGTGGGCGGTCCAGCTGTAGCTCCACGTGGTGGAGGCCGCGGCCGAGGGGATGGTGGCGGCCCGCCAGGTGGTGCCGCCGTCGGTGGACACCTCCACGCCGGCGACCACGGCGCCGGGTGCTGCGGAGGCGGTTCCCGTGATGGTCAACACGGTGCCGTCCGCCACGGTCGTGGGGTTCGCCGGGGAGGTGATGGTGGAGGTGGGTCGGACGGTGTTGGTGGGCGCCGTCGCCGGGACGAGTCCGCTGATCAGCGTGGACGGTTGGACCCCCATGTCGGCGAACAGGTTGACCGTCGCCTGTTGCATGACCGGGTCGACGGGCCTGCCGCTGCGGTTCGCGTCGTCGAGGCCCCACGCCCACTGCACGGTGCCCGCGCCGAACACCAGCGCCCCGCTCGGGGCCCGGTACAGCGACAGGTTGTGGGTGGCGGTCTGGTTGTCGGCGACGGTGGACCCGTAGTCGGTGAACACCTGGAGCCCGCTCGCCGTCGTGGACGACAGCGTGAACAGGCCTGCGGGGCGGAACCCGTTGTCGGGCACGGTGTCCCACTCGTAGCCGAGGGTCCCCACACCGGGGCCGAGGGTCTGCGTCTGGCCGGGGGCCAGGTTGGCGACCGCCGTGTTCCGCCACATCCGCAGCGCCGAGTACTGCGAGGGCACCTTGATGTCGGTGGTCCCGGCGTTGACCAGGAAGAGCTGGCCGGTCAGCGAGTTCTCCGGAGTGCCCGCCCGGAAGCGGGGATCCCGCCAGGTACCCGTCCACTCCACCGGGTCGGCGGGGGCGTTGAACTTGGTGTCCTTGTAGGAGACCAGCGTGCGGGCCGGGGTGCCGGCGGAGTCCGCCTCGTAGCGGGTCTTCCAGAACATCTCGTTGCCGCTGAAGAACGCGAGGCTCGTGCCCTGGTCGCGGGCCGCCTCGACGTTGGCGCGCTGGTTGCCCGACCAGTACTCGTCGTGGCCGCTCGAGATGAACAGCTTGTGGCGGCGTACCAGGTCCGGTCGGCGCTCCACGTCGATCTGGCTGAGGTAGCTGACGTTGTAGCCGCTGCGCTCGAGGAACCGGATCATCGGGATCTCGGCGTAAGGGAGCCAGCTGGCGCCGCCGTCGTAGGTGGCGGAGTTGAACGGCCGGTTGTAGGAGACCTTGTACGCGGCCTTGTACCCGACGGTGGCACCCGAGGGGCAGGCGACGGTGCACTGGTACAGGCTGTTGCCGCCGTAGTTGTTGTAGGCCTGCCACGTGGAGTCCGACGTCTGGACGACCACGTCGGAGCTGCGGGTCTCGTCGCGCACGACGAACGGGATCATGCTGTCGCTGCCGTTGTCGATGCGCACGAGGCGTGCCTGGTACACGCCGGACACGGCGTCGGAGGGCACGGTCCAGGTGGCCGTGACCGACCAGTTCCCGCAGTCGAGCAGGCCCGTCGACGCGTCGGTGGCGCAGGCCACCTGCGAGTTGAGCGGGAAGGGCCCCGGCAGCGTGGCGACCTTGCGGGCGCCGTTGCCCTGGTAGTAGCCGAACCGGTAGATGTCGATGCGGTAGGTGCTGGCGGTGGCCTTGACCTTGAATGCCAGCGACTGGCCGGGGGTCACGCTCATCTCGGTGGCGAAGCCCTGGAGGGCGGGGTCGCCGTCACCGGACACGTCCCATTCCGCCTTCGGCGTGCCGGGCAACGAGTTCTCACACGCGATCACGTTGACGACGGGCGGGTCGCACGGTCCTGCCGCTGCCGCCGGGGGTGCCGGCGCCGCCACCGTGAGGACGGACGACACCAGGAGCGCGACGGCACATCCAGCGATGAGGCGTACACACCCAGCTCGCACCGTCACAGCTCCCAGCCCTCGACGAACCACCAGAGGGTACGACGAGTCCGAGGGCGAGTACCACCGGGTGGACCCTCATGGGTCGTCCCGGTGTCGCTAGGCCGACCAGGGGTGGCCTGGCTCGCGCGCAGCGTGGCAACCGGGACCCGAACGGCCCCGACGACCCGCTCGGGTGTCCGTCGACCGGGCCGGCGGGGTGTCAGCCCACGCCCATGAGGGCCTGGACCTCGAGGAACTCCTCGAGACCCTCCCGTCCCCATTCGCGGCCGTTGCCCGACTGCTTGAACCCCCCGAACGGTGCCGCGAAGTCGGCGCCGGCGCCGTTGAGGTGGACCTGGCCGGCGCGCAGTCGGGCCCCG
>CAIPVR010000022.1 GCA_903868545.1 uncultured Actinomycetes bacterium | reverse complement strand
TGCTGTCGGACGCGGAACTGCTCGAGGCCGGCGGCGCGAGGGTCGCGGCGGGGGCGGAGGAGATCGCGGACCTGTACGCCGCCACCACCCGCCGCCACGGCGACGGCACCCCCGGCACCGCGCACGTGATCACGAACGTGATCGTCGAGGCCGTCCCGGGGAGCGACCAACTGGAGGTGCGGAGCCGCTTCACCGTGTTCCAGGCGGTGGAGGGCTTCCCGCTGCAGCCGGTGGTGGTGGGTCGTTACGTGGACCGCATGCGTCGCGTGGACGGCCGTCTCCGTTTCGTGCGACGAACGATGGTGCCCGAGCGCTGGGGTGACCCCACCCACCATCTCACCTTCGACCCCCGTCCGTCCTGAGCGCCCCGCGTTGCGGCCGGGGTCGTTGCGGGGACTACGGTCGCCCTGACCCGCCAGTCGTCGCCCCCGCCGGACGCCCCGCCCGGCCCGACCCACAGGAGTGCGGTCCATGTCCCTGAGCCCCACCGACCCCGTCGAGCGTCTCGTCACCGGCCCGCCCGTCGCGGTGCACCCGGACGACACGCTGCTCACCGTCGCCGAGATGCTGATCGAGGACGGGATCGGCGCCGTGGTCGTGCGGGGCAGCGAGGGGCCGTCGGGCGTGGTGTCCGAGCGCGACATCGTGAACGCGGTGGTCGACGGCGTGGACCTCGACGCCGATCGCGCCTCGGACGTGATGGCGATGGACGTGCTCACCATCGACGCCGCGGAGCCCATCTCGGCGGCGGCCACCGCGATGATCACCGGCTCGGTCCGCCACCTGCCGGTGGTGTCCGACGGCGTCGTCGTGGGAGTGGTGTCGATCCGGGACGTCCTGGCGGTCTACGCCGGCTGACCGGCCGTCGTCGCTCGCCGTGGACCTCCTGAGAATCCTCGACCTCGCCGATCACGGCCCGGACACGTTCGTGGGCTCCGGCCCGCGGTACCCGTGGGGTGGTCTCTACGGTGGGCAGATCGTGGCGCAGGCACTGGTGGCGGCGGCGCGCACGGTCGATCCCGAACTGCAGGTGCACTCGCTGCGGGCGTACTTCATCCGTCGCGGTGATCATGACGAGCCGGTCCGTTACGAGGTGGACCGCATCCGCAACGGACGCTCCTTCGCCACCCGCCGCGTCGTGGCCCGTCAGGCGATCGGCGCGATCCTCAACCTGGAGGCCAGCTTCCAGCGGCGGGAGGACTCCGAGGACGTGGAGACGGTGGGCCTCCCGCCCGACGCCCCCGCCGCGTCCGAACTGGACGCCGGCTCGTGGAGCCCCGTGTTCGACCGGGCGTTCGTGCCGGAGGCGGTGGTGAGCGAGTGGCCCCGGCGCGACGGCGGCGGTCGGGCGACCGCCTGGTTGAGGGTGGCCGGGGAACTGCCCGACGACGGGGTGCTGCACGCGGCGGGGTTCGCGTTCCTCAGCGACGACCTCCCGACCGATGCCGTGGTGCGGGCCCACCCCGTGCGCCACGAACCGCGCGAGGTGATCGAGTCGGTCCTCTTCACGGCGAGCCTCGACCACACCATCTGGTTCCACCGGCCCTTCCGGGCCGACGAGTGGCACCTGCACGACTTCACCTGCCACACCTTCGTGCACGGCAGGGGCCTGGCCATCGGTCACGTGTTCGGCGCCGATGGCACCCATGTGGCCACCGTGGCCCAGGAGGTCCTCCTCCGCGACCAGCGGACGCGCTGAACCCCCTTCGGGGCGGCCGACCCGGCCCCGTCCCCCGGCGGTGCCCACGACCCGGACGGACCCGGGCCACCAGGGAGTCGGGCCGGAATGGTCCACTTCCGGCGTGGCGTGCCGATCCTCGTGGTGAGGAGGTGCTGCGCCGTGCAGTTGGACTGGATCCGGATCGGGACGGAGCGCCCGTTGCGGCTGGTGCTCGATCCGCGCGTGACGTTGGTGACCGCGCCGGCGGCGGAACTCGACCGACTCGTGGCGGCGCTGTCCCGCGCCTGGCTCGACGCCGGGGTGGAGGTGGGTGGCTCGCTCTCCGCGGCGGGGATGCAGGTGCCCCTCGACCCCACGACGGTGCTGGGCCTCGGTCTCACAGGTGAGGGTCCGCCGCTGGTGGGCCCCGAGCAGGTGCCGCCGCCGTCACCCGCCGGTCGTGAGGTGGCGGAGGAGTCGCTCGTGGAGGCGGCCCGCCGTGTGGACCGGGCCAGGGCCGCCGTCGACGCCGAGGTGCGCCGGTGCGAGGCGTCGAGCGCGGCGGTCGAGGCGGGTGACCGCGAGCTCGGGGAGTTGCGCGACCGGCTGGCGTCGATCGACGTGCATCTCGTCGCGGCCGACGAACGCGACGGCCTACGCGCCGCCGAGCGAGCGGCGGCCGTTGCCGCGGCGGAGCTCGCCGGCGCTCGGGTGCGCGGGATCGACGGGGTCCACGGCCGGGTGCAGGACCTCGTCGCCCAGGCCCCGCGGTGGCGCCTCGGCACCGCTCCGGCGGGGCTCGACGAGGTGCTCGGGGAGTGCCGGGCGGCCGGGGTGGGTCCGGCCGGGACGGTCGACGCCCTCGCCGCGTGGTCGGTGCAGCTGGCCGCCGGCACCGCGCCGGTGGCGGCGGCGGCCG
>CAIPVR010000021.1 GCA_903868545.1 uncultured Actinomycetes bacterium | reverse complement strand
TGTCGGAGGAGGCGGGGGTGGCGGCCGACGCGGCATCGGCCGGCGGCGCGGGCGCCGCGGTGGCCGGCCAGGCCGTGGGGGCGGGTTCGGGTGGACCCGAGAACAGCGACGTGCTCTTCACGATGCTGCTCGGTGCCGCGCTGGTCGCCGTCGGCACGTTCGCGGCCAGAGGGGGCCGTTCCGCGGTGGGTGGTTCGTGAGGCACCGCACCGCCGTCCGCCGGACGGTCCGGGGGGTCGCTGCCGCGCTGGCGGCGGGATGGGTGCTGCTTCCCGCTGTCGCCCCGGCCCAGGACGCAGCGGCCCCGCCCGCCCCACCGGTGGTGCAGGCGCTGGTGCCCGGTGAGGTGATCCCGCCTTCGCTCGACGTGATCCGGACGCTGGCCACGGCGGAGGTGCCCACCGACGTGCAGTACCTCGGTGGCGGATCGGCGGAGGCCCGCCGGGCGCTCGTCGCGGGCGAGACCGACATGGTGGTCTCGGGGGTCGGCTTCTCCGCCGCGGAGGTGGCGGCCCTGAAGGACTCGGGCAAGGGACTCGTGTCGGCCCCGATCCAGGCGGTCGGCCTGCAGGTGTTCGGTAACCGCGATCCGTTCCGGTTCCAGCCCCGGGGCTGCAGCGACAACGTCGACCCCGAGACCGGGGAGCCGATCAACCCCGAACTCGACTGCGCGGTGCGGACCTTCGAGGGCACCACCATCCGGCTCGACTCCGACCTGCTCGAGCAGGTCTTCATCGAGCGCAACGACGGGGTCAACATCTGGAACTCCGCGAGGTTCGCCGAGCTCATGGCCCCACTGCTTCCTCCGCCCACCCCCGCGGCACCGCAGGGATGGGAGTTCGTGAGCGTCACCGAGACGCCGATCCCGGTGGCACGCAGCGACGGCGATGCCTTCAACCAGTACCTCGACGCCTACCTCGACCGTACCCAGGGCCAGCGTCGCCGTGCCTACCTGTCGACGGTCGCCGGGGCGCGCCCCGACCTCTCCCCGAACGAGGACTGGCCGAACCCGCAGGTCAACACCCGCCAGGGGCTCGACAACGTGGTGAGCCAGGTGCGGGAACGGATCAACCCGGCCTCGAGCGCCACCCCGCTCGGCGGTGTGTGGGCGGGGACGAGTCCCTACTACGTGGGCGAGTCGTTCTTCCTCAACGAGGCGAAGCCGTCGGACCAACGCGTGCCCCTCTTCCGGGTGGAGGTCCTCAACGGGGCCGGCGAGTGGGTGGCGTCGACGCCGGCGGCCATCACCGCGGCCGTGGCCGCCGGCGGGGGTGCGCCGCTCGCCGGTGCCACCGATGCGGTGCCCGGCGCCTACCCCATCACGTGGGTGAACCGCGCCTACCTCCCCCAACGTGGCCTCACCGCGGACGAGGTGAACGGCGCCGCCGCGTTCATCCGGGTGCAGGTGACCCAGGGCCGGGACCGGGCCGCGAAGCTCGGCGACGGGCGTCTCACCGACGAGCTCCAGAAGGAGGCACTCACCGCGGCCGACGCGGCGGTGGAGTCGAACTGCGCCGCGGCGAAGGGCACCGTGACCACCAGCTCCGACGGGGCGCCCTACGTGCCCGGGGGCGTCCTCCCCGCCGGCCGCTACAAGTTCTGCCGGGCGGCGCCCGCGGCGCCGAGTGCCGTTCCCGAGGAGGCTGCCCCGGCGGAGCTGTCCACCTCGACCGACCTGGCGACCGACCCGGGCCTGCTCGACAGCGGGCTGTCGGATCCCGGCGGCTTCAGCGAACTCACCCCGGTGACCGAGTCCGGTGTGCTCGGCGACACGTCGACCGGCGGGTCGGCGCTCGTCGCCGGCGCGAGGGCCGGCCGTGCGGGCACGGCGGCCGTCCCGACCGCTGCGGTCGGCGGCCGGATGCCACTGGGCATCCCGGGCCAGTCGCTCGCGCCGCTCGACCGTCTGGTGACGCTGGGCATGGGTGCGCTCATCTTCCTCGGGATGCGACACCTCTACCTGCGCCGGGCCGGGTCCTGGTGACCGCCCCCACCGCTGAGCACGCGGCCCCCGACGGCTCGGCCCCCGACGGCTCGGCCCCCGATGGCGCCGCCACCGCGGAGGACCTCGCCGCGACCGCGGCGGCGGGCCCCGAGGAGCCACGCGACCATCGGAGTGCCCGGCGGCTCGTGGTGGGGCTGCTGGTGGGGCTGCTCGCCTTCGTGCTGCTCGTGGTGTTCCTCCTCCCCGTCGCCGCCCAGCAGCGTCAGGGCCACCTGCGCGACCAGTACGCGGTGGCGGCCTCGAAGGTGGGTGCGGGACGGGCCGCGTTCCTGATGCAGATCCCCGCCATCGGGCTCGATCAGGTGGTCGTCCGCGGCGCCGGGCCGGTGGAACTGCGGGGTGGGCCGGGCTGGCGCGCCGGCAGTGCCCCCGTCGGGCAGGGCAACACGGTGGTGCTCGGTCATTCCACGCTGTGGTCGTACCCGTTCGGCGACCTCGAGTCGTTGAGGGGTGGTGACCGCATCTACGTGCGCACCCGTGACGGCCGGGTGCACCGCTACAAGGTCACCGCGAAGCCGCGTGTGGTGAGCGGGGAGCGCACCCGGGTGATGAAGGCCACCGGGCCCGCCCGGCTCACGCTCGTCACCTCCGCCGGAGGTCCCTTCAGCACAGAGCGCGTGGTGGTCGTCGCCGCCGCCGACGGGCGCCAGCCCGAGGTGCCCGAGGACCAGAAGGAGCGGCTGTCCTCCACCACCGACCTGGGGTCGTTCGACGAGCGGCCACTCGGCGGCGCCCTGATGCTCGTGACCGGCCTGGGGGTGGTCGCGGTGGGCATCCTCGCCGCCCGTGAACTGGGCCGTCGCTACCGGCCCGGGCCCGTGTTCGTGGCGGTGGCACCGGCCGTGGCGCTGGGTGTGGTGCTGGTGCTGTTCAACCTGGACGCCGTCCTCCCCGTCACGTACTGACCTGTCAGGTGTGGCCGCGACACCGCGGATCGCGCGCAGGTGGACAACGGGTGGACCGGCAGGTGAACGGCTCCCGAATAGCTCCGGAACACTGCTGCGAAGCCATTGATGGCGGCTGGGAGTGGCTTCAGGATCGTCGCTGGGCCCACCCACGGCCCCCTGACGAAAGGCTGTTGAAGATGCGTGTTCGTTCCCTCGTGGCGGTGCTCGGGGTCGGGATGATCCTGGCCCTCGCCACCCCGCTCGGCGCAGGTGCCCAGGCCACGGCGAGCCTGAGCCAGAACCCCGTGCCGTTCGCGCCGGGCCAGACCATCCAGCCCGTGACGGTGAACTGGTCCGGCCAGACGCCGAACAGCCTGATCTACGTGGACATCTGCAAGAAGCAGTCCACCGCCCCCGGCTTCGAGCCCGGCCAGGACTGCGGTCCGCTCTCGTCGCTCACCCCCAACGGCACGCCCACCGGCGCCGGCTCCATCTCGGTGGACATCTTCCGTGGCCCGGATCCGGGTGAGCAGCCCTGGGGCTGCTTCGCCCCCGGCGACCAGGCCCCGGCCGGCATCGAGAAGTTCACCACCTGCTACGTGCGGGTCACCAACGGCTCGCTGTTCAACAACTCCGCCGCCAGCGACGTGCCGTTCACGATCGTGGAGTCCGGCGGCGTGATCCCCGAGGCGCCCGTCGCCATCCTCCTGCCCACCCTCGGCGCCGTCGTGGCCCTCGGAGGGTTCTTCTTCCTCCGCCGTCGCGCCGCCCTGGCCTGACCGTCACCGAACGAACGAACCGAAAGGAAGTCACCACACCATGAAGTTCAAGACCCTGATCGCGGGCGCGGTCGCCGCAGCCACCCTGGTGGGTGCGGCGGGCGTGGCCGGCGCCGACGGAGGCCCGGCCCCGTCGGGCACCGGTTGGGACGGTGTCAACGACCTCGTCGTGGGCGCTGGTTCCGACACCACCTACCGCTTCATGCAGGAAGCGGAGCTCCTCTACAACCAGTCCCAGGGGTGTGAGACGGACAACTCGTCCTCGTCGCCCAACCTCGGGAAGTGCAAGCCGATCCAGCCGACCACCGTGCAGGTCAACGGCAACTTCGACCACGACCGGATGACGGGCAAGTACCCGACGGGCTCGGGCGCCGGTCGGGCGGAGCTCACCGCCGGCACGGCCGATTACGCCCGGTCGTCGTCGCTCGGCTCCGAGACCACGCTGACCTACTTCGCCTTCGCGAAGGACGGCATCGCGATCGTCACCAACAACGGGCGCACCCCGGGCAACATCACGCTGACCCAGCTCACCGGTATCTACAACTGCTCGATCACCGACTGGAGCGCCATCACCGGTGAGGCGCCGGGCAACACCATCGAGCCGATCGGGATGAACCCCTCGTCGGGCACCTACGCCACCTTCAAGTCGAAGATCGGCACCGAGCCGAACTCCGCCTGTGCCAAGAAGGTGGACCTCGACGGCCCCGGACCCGCTGCGGCGTTCTTCCCCCAGGAGAACGACTGGAAGCAGGTGGAGAACTCGGTCAACAGCGGCCCCGACGTGGTGGCGAACATCAACAACACCGTCTGGTGGTTCAGCTACGGCGAGTTCCGGGCCTGGAGCTACAAGCGCCGCAACGCCGTGGCGTGGACCGTGAACGGCGTGTCGCCGGGTTCGGCCACGATCTCCAACGACACCTACCCGATCTCCCGCCTCCTGTACCACGTGGCCAAGCGAGCCGACGCCGACGTCGCCGCGGTTCCCGGCACCGAGAACGTGATCGGTGCCACCTCGGGCAAGGCCGGTGCGGTCCGCGAGTTCACCGAGTGGCTCTGCAAGGCGCAGGGTTCGCACGGTCTCAACGACTTCACGGGCAACTCGCAGTACATCGAGCTCGGCAACCGGTACACCCTCACCGGGTTCATCCGGCTGCCGGTCGCCCAGCGGACCAACGGCATCTGCGCGGTGACCAAGCCCTGATCGACCCCCGCGGTCGGGAGCGGGTTCCCTCCGGGGGTGCGGCACGTGCCGCACCCCCGGACCCGTTCCCGGCCCTCACCGGCACGCCGCGCCTCGGTGTCCCCGCAGGTTCACCCGGAGGTCACGTGGCGATCACGTCCGATTCAGGGCGCTTCCCTAGCCTGCGGCGGGTCGGCGGTCGGCGGGACCGCACGGAGGACGAGGACCGAACATGTCGACCCACACGAGCGACGACACGCTCCAGGCCCCGGGGGCCGGCGCCGGCGTGGACCCCGAGGAGTTCGCCCGCCTCGCGGCGGAGGTCGTGGCCCTGATCGAGCACCACCGCGACGAACTGCGCGAGGCGATGGCCGAGCTCACCGGCCTCCAGCGCACGCTCCGCGCCGAGGTCCGCGCCGCCGTGACCCTGCTGCAGGAGGCCGCCGGCGCGGCCGCGACGGCGGTCCCGGACGCCGGGCGTCCCTGACCGCGCCACCGTCCCGACGATGACCCTCGCCCCACCCCCGCCCGCGGCGCCCGACGGCGTGGCCGGCGACCCTTCGCATCACCGGGCCGTGGCCGAGGCTGCGGCGCGCCTCGCCGCCGACCTGTCGGAGCAGGACGCGCGGGTGGCGGCGGCCCTGGCGGCCACCGTAGGACCCGAGGACCGCGCCGACCGGCTCGTTGGTGAGCTCACCGCGGCGCTGCGGGAGGTGACCGATGCGGTGGGCGTGGCGGTACCCGTCCTGCGCAGCGGGTCGTTCGTCACCGTGGCCCCCCACCCCGCGGTGGTGGAGTCGGCGTACCTGGTGGAGGTGCGCGCCGCCGAACTGCGCCGCCGGGCCGCGGAGCGCCGGGCCTTCGCCACGGCCGCACGCGGGGCCGGGGCGGAGCGGATCGTGGTGGCCCTCACCGCGTTCATCGGGTTCGCGGCGTTGGGCATCGTGGCGGCCACCCGGGGCGGTGCGCTGCCCGGCGACGCCATCTCCCGGGTGCAGCTGGCCCTCGCCGTGGTGGCCGGCCGCGATCCGCACCCCGAGTCGATCGGGTTCGTGTGGGGGCCCTTCCCCACGTTGTTCGAGGTCCCGCTGGTGGCCCTCCGTGGGCTGTGGCCGGCGCTCACCGACGCGTCGGTGGCCGCCGTGCTGGTGTCCGCGGCCTGCATGGCCGCTGCCCTCTCGCAGCTGGTGGCGTGGGGCCGCGACTGCGGGAGTCCCCGCTGGACGCGTCTCGCGGTGGTGCTGCTCACCGCGGCGAGCCCGCTCGTGCTGGCCGCCGGCGCGAACGGCATGAGCGAGGCGGCCTGGGTGCTGTTCCTGCTGGTGGCCTGCCGTCGCCTCGCCCACTGGGTGGAGCACGACGACGTGGGCTCGCTGGTCGGCTGCGGCATCGCGCTCGGCCTGGCCTACCTCACCCGCTACGAGAGCGCCGCCGCGATCGCGGCGGTGCTGGTCGTGGTGGCGTTCACCACGTGGCGTCGCCCGGCACCGGTCCCCGAGGGCGGCCCGCTCGTGGGTGGCCCGGCGAGCCCCCTGCGGCGTCGGGCGCGGGCCACGGGGCTCGACGTGGCCGTGGTCGGGTTCCCGGCGGTGGCGGCCGTGGCCGGCTGGACGTTCGTGTCGTGGGTGATCGTGGGCGAGCCGTTCGCTCAGTTCACCTCCGACTACGGCAACGCCGCGCTCGTGCGCAACGCCGGCTCGATGAGTGGGGTCATCGGCGACACGAGCCTCATCGGGCGGGTGGCGTTCTTCGGTGAGCAGGTGCTGACCGCGGCGCCGCTCGTGGCGCTCCTCGTCCTGGTGGTGCTGTGGATCGGCGACCGGGCCGCGGCGAGGGGGGCGGTGGTCCTCACCGTGGTCGGGGCGCCGTTCGCGTTGCAGCTCCTGCTGGCCGGACGCGGCTCGACCTTCCCCTGGTACCGCTACGTGATCACCGGCGTGGTGATCACCGCGCTGTTGTCGCTGGTGGCCGCGGGCTCGTGGGACTGGGTCCGCGCGCACCGATGGGTGCGGGTCCCGGCCGTGCTGTGCCTGCTGCCCGGCCTCGTGCTGTCGATCCCGGTGGTGACCGGCGACCGGCTCGGCTCGGGCGACGAGCACCTCCTGTACCGGGCGGTGACCCTCGGGCTCGACGGGCGCCGGCTCGACGGGGCGTCCTCGATCCTGCTGCGGGGCCGCGAGGTGGCCGGGGCGGTGGACACCACGGGTGGCGTGGTCGCCGGCGCCGTCCTCACCGACACGTCGTCCACCTCGGCGGTGGTGGTGGCCGCTCCCCGGCCCGAGGTCTACGTCATCCCCTCCGACCGCGACTTCGAGGCGGTCGTGGCCGACCCGGCGGCGTTCGGTGTGCGGTACCTGCTGCTGCGGGCACCGGCCACGCCCGGCGACGCCGTGGTGGCCGCCCACCCACGGCTCATGACCGACAGCGATCCCGGGTTCCGGCGCGTCCGTGAGTGGGGCGAGCGCGGCGACCCGTCCGGGCAGTACCTGCTCTACGAGGTGGACGCCGTGGTGGGCCGTCCGCGCCCCGTTCCGGCGGAGGGGTTCCGGGGATGAGCCGACTGCCGTCCTTCCTGCGTGACCGCACGTTGCTGCTGCTCGCGGCGCCGATCCTGGCGGTGATCGCGGTGCTGGGTGCCGCACGACTCGACGCCACCACCCCTGCGGAGCGGCGCGCCGAGCGCGCCTCCACCACCACCACCACGACCGCGACGACCACCACCGCTCCACCGGCGGGCGCGCCGGCGGACGGAGCCGCGCCGGGCGCGGCGGTGGCGGCCGGCGGCGACCTCGCCGCCGGTGGCTTCGCGGGTGGTGGCGGCTCCGGCGGCGCCGGAGTGTCCGACGAC
>CAIPVR010000020.1 GCA_903868545.1 uncultured Actinomycetes bacterium | reverse complement strand
GTCGCGGTGCCGCTCACCGGCCGCACCCGGTTCGTCCGCGTCGGCCGCCACCCGGAGGAGGGCCGGCTCGGCGACGCGGCGCGCGAGCGTCGCCGAGGTGGGGCGGCGGTCCGGCCCCCGCAGCAGCCACAGGCCGCGCACCACGCCGGCGAGCCGGCGCCACACCGCGGGATCCGCCTCGTCGGCCGCCATCTCGGCCAGGAGTGCCTCCACCTCGGCCACACCGACGCGGCCCGCGAGCAGCTCGGCCCAGGTGTCCTCCACGAGCACGAAGCGCTCCAGCGCCGGGCGCCGGGCCGCGCCCAGTGCCCCGGTCCACGCCGCGGGCAGCGACGTGCGGAAGAACCCGTCGCCACCCGTGTTGGCCTGCACCCATCGTGGGGTGTGGCCCAGGTCGAGCACGGCCGGTTCGTCGAGGAGCAGGCGGTCGGTGCGGAGGGTGCCGTCGGGACCGGAGGAGGTGACCACGAGTGGCACCGGCCACCCGTTCCCGGTGCTCCCGGAACGGCCCGCGTCGCCCGGTGCCTCGGCGGATCCGGTCGCCGAGGAGTAACGGAACCGTTCCTGCCGCAGGGCCAGACCGTTCGCCCGTGGTTCCACGACCACGCGGGGGTGGCCACCCTGGAGGATCCACGCGTCCATGATCCGGCGCACCGGCTCCCCGGTGGACGCCTCCAGCGCGTCCCACAGGTCGGCGGTCTCGGTGTTGCCGAGCGCGTGACGGCGCAGGTAGGCCCGGATGCCGTCGCGGAAGGCCTCCGGCCCGAGGTACCGCTCGAGCATCCGCACCACGGACGCGCCCTTCTCGTAGGTCAGCACGTCGAACATCGCCTCGGCATCGGCCGGGGTGACCACCTCGAACTCGATCGGTCGGGTGCTGTCGAGCGCGTCGGTGTCGAACGCGGCCGAACGCAGGAGTCCGAAGCCGGTCCAGGCGTCCCAGTCGGGCCGGAAGTGGTCGGTGGCGGTGACCTCCATGAAGGTGGCGAAGGCCTCGTTCAGCCAGATTCCGTTCCACCAGCGCATGGTCACCAGGTCGCCGAACCACATGTGGGCGAGCTCGTGGTTGATCACGTCGGCGACTCGCTGCAGTTCGGGCTGGGTGGCCGTGTCGGGGTCGACCAGCAGCAGCACCTCCCGGAAGGTGATGCAGCCCAGGTTCTCCATCGCCCCGAAGGCGAAGTCGGGCACGGCCACGAGGTCGACCTTGTCGCCGGGGTAGGGGAGTCCGTAGTAGTCCTCGAAGAACCGCAGGGCCGTGTCGGCCACGTCGAGCGCGAAGTCGCAGAGCCGACCCCGGCCGGGTGGATGCACCACCCGCAGCGGGATCGGTCCCCCGACGCCCGGTACCTCCCGTACCGCGGTGGCCTCCAGCGGCCCCACCACGAACGCCACCAGGTAGGTCGACATGGGGATCGTGTCGGCGAACGTGATGCGGTCGGTGCCGTCGCCCTGCGGCCGGCGCGAGACCTCGGCCGCGTTCGACACGGCGAGCAGGTGGCCCGGGACCACGAGCGTGATCCCGAAGGTGGCCTTGAGGTCGGGTTCGTCGAAGCAGGGGAACGCCCGGCGGGCGTGGGTCGACTCGAACTGCGTGACGGCGAGCGCGTGCTCCACGTCGGCGCCGTCGGGGCCCGGTGCGGTGAAGGTGGACCGGTAGAAGCCGACGAGTTGGTCGTTGAGCACGCCGTCGAAGCGGACGTGCAGTTCGGCCTGGCCCTTCGGCAGGCGGTCCGGCAGCTGCAGGACGAGTCGCTCCACCTCCGGGTGGAGTTCCGGGGAGGCGTCGAGGTGGCGTCCGTCGACCGTGACCCACGCGGCGTCGATCCGCAGGTCCACGGCGTGGAGCGTCACCGTGTCGGTGGGTTCCACCACCTCGAGCTCGATCGTCACCTCGCCGCGGAACGTCGCGGCGTCGAGGTCGGGGGCGAGCTCAAGTTCGTAGCGGACGGGCAGGACCGGTCGGGGGAGCCGATGGTCGGTGTCGGGCACGGGTTCTCCGGCGGTCGGGGCGGACGGTCCCGGGCAGCGTAGCGACGGCGCGCTCCGGTACCGTCGGCGACGTGTACGAGTGCTTCGACGTCTCCATCTCCGACAAGGTCGCCCACCTGCAGCTCAACCGGCCCGACCGGTACAACTCGATGATCCCGGCCTTCTGGTCGGAGCTGCCGACCATCATCCGTGAGCTCGACGCCGCTGGGTCGGCCCGGGCGGTGGTGATCTCCTCCACGGGCAAGCACTTCTGCGCCGGGATGGACCTGGCCGTGTTCACCGGCGGCGGCGGCCTGGGCGGCGACGGCGGCGTGTCGGAGGAGGGCCGGCGACGTGGCCACGTCTGGATGCTGGTCCAGCACCTGCAGGACTCGTTCACGGCGCTCGAGGCGTGCCGCATGCCGGTGCTCGCCGCGGTGCAGGGCGGCTGCATCGGTGGCGCGGTCGACATGGTCTGCGCGGCCGACATGCGCTACTGCACCGAGGACGCGTTCTTCTGTGTCCAGGAGATCAACATCGGCATGACCGCGGACGTGGGCACCCTGCAGCGGCTCCCGAAGATCATCCCGGAGGGGATCGCCCGCGAGCTCGCGTACACCGGTGACCGCCTGCCGGCCGCGAGGGCCCGCGAGGTCGGCCTGGTGAACGAGGTGTTCGCCGACCACGAGGCACTGGTGTCGGGGGTGCTCGATGTCGCGGCCCGGATCGCCCGGCACTCGCCGCTGGCCATCTGGGGCACCAAGGAGATGATCAACTTCACGCGGGACCACACCGTGGCCGACTCGCTGCGCTACATGGCCGGCTGGCAGTCGGGCATGTTCCAGCCCGCCGACATGATGGAGGAGTTCGGCGCCAAGTCCGACCAGCGGGACCCCGAGTTCGAGGATCTGCCCTCGCGGCCGGGCTCGATCTGACCGGCCGGGCCCTCAGAGCTGGGTGCGGCCCCGTTCGGTGACGGCCCGGCGCCGGGCGTCGAGGTCGTCGCCGGCACGGTTCGCGAGCCAGGCCCGGCTGTGGCGCTGCTCGATCTCGAGCGCCTCGGCGGCGGTCACCAGCGAGCCCTCCGTGTAGGTGGCCATGAGCTGTCGCACCGCGGCCCGGTCGTTGCCCGCGATGTCGGTGGCGAGCTTGCGGGCGAAGGGCAGCAGCCGGTCGTGGGCCACGACGTGGTTGACCAGTCCCCACGCCAGCGCGGTGGGGGCGTCGAGGAAGTTCCCGGTGGCCGACAGTTCGCGGGCCCGCCGCACGCCCACGGCTTGCGGCAGCAGGACCGACAGGCCCCAGCCGGGCATGATCCCGACCCGGGCGTGGGTGTCGGCGAAGCGGGCGTGCTCGGAGGCCACCAGGAAGTCGCACGCGAGCGCGAGCTCGAAGCCCCCGGTGACGGCCACGCCGTTGACCGCCCCGATGAGCGGCTTCGTCATGGTGGGGACGGGCCGACGGAGGTCGGCGGCGTCGTCGAAGCCGCCGCGGAGCGACTCGGGCGAGGCGGCGAGTTCCTTCAGGTCGAGTCCGGCGCAGAACGCCGGGTCCGAGCCGGTGAGCACCACTGCGGCCACCGACTCGTCGCCGTCGAGGTCGCGCAGGACCCGGTGCAGCTCGGCGCGCAGCGCCGCGTTCAGCGCGTTGCGGGCCTCGGGGCGGTGGAGGGTGACCACCGCGTAGCCGTCGTCGGAACGCTCCACCAGCACCACGGGATCGGTCACGTGTCATCCTCCTTCTCGAGCGGCGGCAGGAACTCGAAGTTCAGGTCGCCCAGCCGGACGAGGGTCGCAGAGATCCAGCCGCCCATCGCGCTGAAGTGGGTGTCGAGCGCCGAGCCGTCGGCGAGGGTGGCCTCGTCGAGTTCGTAGCTGCCCTCGTAGGAGATCTCGATCGCGTGCTCGGTCTCGGTGAGGTCCTCGTTGGACACGGCCTCCACGGTGGGTCCGGAGCGGTGCAGCCGTTCACCCCCGATGGCCGGGCTCTCCGGGGGGAGCGCGTCGAGCACCGTGCGCGGGTCGGGTGGCGACACCAGGCGCTGGATGCGCAGCACCACCTCGATGTCGATGCGGGGGAGTTCGGGCAGTTCCTCCTCGATGTACCAGGACCGGTAGGCGGCCTGGGACCAGGTGGGCCACTCCAGGGTCAGGTCGGCCCGCACCCGTGGCGGCAGCCCCTCGCCGGGGAGGCCGTAGCTCGTCTCCCAGGTGAGGTCGCCGAGCAGCACGTCGGACTGGAACCGCTCCTCGAACGCCTGACGCTCGAGGAGCGCCTGCTCCAGCGCGTCGCGCAGCGCGCCGATCGCGTCGGTGAAGACGTGGTCCAGCACCTCAGACCGAGGCGAGGGACTCGGCGTCCACCGCGAAGAGGTCGCCGGCGCCCGCCGTGACGGCCCCGAGCAGTCCGGCGGCCCGGGGGAGGTGCTGCTCCGCGTAGTAGCGCGCCTCGGTGACCTTGGCCGAGAGGTAGGCCGTGTCGTTGGAGCCGGCGTCGAGCTCGCCCTTCGCGGCGAGGGCGAGGCGGGCGAGCAGCCAGCCGCCGGTGACGATGCCGAACATGGCGAGGTACGGGGTGGCCCCGGCGAGGGCCTGCTTCGGGTCCGCGAGGCCGTTGTTCATGAGCCAGTTGGTGGCCTCCTCCAGCGCGTCCACCGACGCCGCGAGCTGCGTGCGGACCGACGCGAACTCCTCACCCGCGGCGGCCAGTTCGGCGTCGAGCGCCCGGATGCGGGAGAAGTGGTCGCCGACCACGCCGCCCATGCGCATGGGCAGCTTGCGGCCGACGAGGTCCATCGCCTGGATCCCGTTCGTGCCCTCGTAGATCGGGGCGATGCGCATGTCGCGGAAGTGCTGGGCCACGCCGGTCTCCTCCACGTAGCCCATGCCGCCGAACACCTGCAGGGCGGTGGAGGTGACCTCCATGCCCACATCCGTGCACCACGCCTTGGTGACCGGGGTGAGCAGCTCGGCGATCTCGCCCCACTGCTCGGCCTCCTCGCCCTCGAGGGCGCGGGAGAAGTCGATGGCGACCGCGTTGTAGACGATCAGCGAGCGCATCGCCTCGATGTGGGAGCGCATGAACAGCAGCATCCGCCGCACGTCGGGATGGGCGATGATCAGGGCCGGTTCCTTGGAGTCGCCACCCACCTCGCGGCCCTGGCGCCGCTCCTGGGCGTACACGAGGGCCTTCTGGTAGGCGGCGTCACCGAGGGCCACGCCCTGGATGCCCACGGCGATGCGGGCCGAGTTCATCATCGTGAACATGGCGCGCAGGCCCTGGTTCTCCTCGCCCACGAGGTAGCCGATGGCGCCGCCGTCGTCGCCGTAGCTCATCACGCAGGTGGGGGAGGCGTGGATGCCCATCTTGTGCTCGATCGACACGCACTTCACGTCGTTGCGTCGCCCGATCGAGCCGTCCTCCTCCACGAGGAACTTCGGCACGATGAACAGCGAGATCCCCTTGGTGCCCGCCGGGGCGTCGGGGGTGCGGGCCAGGACGAGGTGCACGATGTTGTCGGTCATGTCGTGCTCGCCGAAGGAGATGTAGATCTTCGTGCCGGTCACGAGGTAGGTGCCGTCGCCCTGGGGAACGGCCTTGGTGGTGCACAGCCCCACGTCGGAGCCCGCCTGCGGCTCGGTGAGGTTCATGGTGCCGGTCCACTCGCCCGTGACGAGCTTGCGGAGGTACACCTCCTTCTGCTCCTCGGAGCCCCACGCCTGAAGGCACTCGATGGCACCGGTGGTGAGGCCGGGCGCCATCGTGAGCGCGCCGTTGGCGGCGGTCTCGAACTCGGCGGCCACCGAGAACACCGACTCGGGGAACCCGGCGCCGCCGTACTCCACCTCGGCGTTCAGGCCCTGCCAGCCGGCCTCGACGAACTTGGCGTAGGCCGCCTTCAGCGGCTCGGGGACCGCCACGCCCTCGGGGCTCCACTTCAGGCCTTCGCGGTCGCCGATCGCGTTCGTGGGACCGAACACCTCCTGCATGAACCGGCCCTGCTCCTCGAGCACCGAGGCCACGGTCTCGTAGTCCGCGTGGGCGTAGCGCTCCGTCTTCGACAGCTCCTCGAGCTGACCGATGTGTCGGAGGGTGAACAGGGCGTCCTTGACGGGTGCGCGGTAGTCGGCCATGGCGCGAGGTTACCGATCGGTAACCGCCGTGCACCAAGCCCACCGCGGGCCGGGCGGCCCGGCACGGCACCCGGTGCGGCGCGGCGTCGGCTACGTGGCGGGGCCGGGCGACCAGCCGGGGTCGGACGACAGCACGATCCGGTCGATCGCGTAGCCCCGTTCCCGCACCCGCAGCTGCAGGTCGTGGGTGCCGGGTGCGAGGGTCAGCTGCGCCGGGGCGCGCTGCCAGGACCACGTGTCGTAGGGCAGGCCCCGGTCGTCGACCACGACCGAGGGGTTGCCGTCGGCCCACAGCCACGCCGAGTCCGAGGAGGCCCCGCCGAGCAGGTAACCCCACCGCTCGGGCACCCAGCGGCGCACCCACACCGTGTAGCTACCGCCGTCGACCGTCACCGGGTAGTGCACGGCGGGGAAGGTGGCCGGGCCGATCGTGTTCGTGCCCCGGTCGGCCGCCGGGAGCGTGTCGTCGAGCGCCGGCCCCATGGCGTTGTGCGCCTGCAGGTAGCCCTCCCCCGACCAGCCCGGGTAACGGCCGCGTGACTGCCACTGGCCGTCGTCCACACGGGCCGGACGTTCGGCCTCGAGCGTGACCCGGCCCGCGGTCTCCACCGCGGGAGCCGGAGCCGCCTCGCCCTCGACGTTCTCGAACCACGCCACCGCGACGGTGGACGGGTCGACGTTCGTGTCGTAGTAGGAGGCCACCTCGAGGGGCTGCTGCATCCACCACTCCTCGCAGTTGGCCACGATGTCCGGGTCGCCGTCGCCGTCGACGTCGCGGATGTCGACGTTGTCCCACTTCTCGCCGAAGGCGGGGATGAGTGCCGTCTTGCCGGAGCCCCACCGGATGGCGTGGGTGGTCCAGTTGCCGGCCGTGGGGCGGTCGCCCGAGTACTCCATCCAGAACACGGCGGCCTTCTCGGTGGGGAGCACGGTGTCCTCGTGGGTCATCATCCCCACGATGTCGTTGCGGCCGTCGCCGTCCACGTCGAGGATCCGCACCGGCCGGGTGAGGAACCGTGTGGCCTCGGGCTTCGGGATGCGGAGCAGGTCGAAGGTGACCTCCGGGGTGACCGCCGTCTTCAGGAACAGGAGGATCTCGTCCTCCACCCCGGTCGCGTAGTCGGTGAGGCCGTTGCCGTCCACGTCGCCCACGCCGATCTGGGGCTTCGTGTGGAACTCGTCGCCCACGTACATGGTGTGCTTCGTCCAGGGCGACCGCAGCGCCGCTGACGCCGGCCCCGGGTTCTCGTACCAGTACACCGACTCCTCGGTGGACGGGGTGTCGAAGTCGTTGTTGGCGTCCACGAGGTCGGTGTCGCCGTCCTGGTCGACGTCGTCGAAGACGAAGCCGTGGCCCGAGAACTGGTCCGGGTCGATGAAGTGCAGTCGGTACCGGCTGAGGTCGCGGCGCTGGGCCGGGTCGGTGGGTGCCTCCAGCCAGATGATCCCCGAGTAGTCGCGGGTGGTGTCGGCCCGCCGGCCCCCGGCGAGGATGTCCTGCACCCCGTCACCGTTCACGTCCCGTGTGGACACCCAGTGGAAGTGCCCGTAGGTGGTGGTGGACGGCACCCGGCCGGCGTCCACCCACTTCGACGGGTCGAGGCTGGCCGCGCCACCGGGACCGAAGATCACCCGGACCCCCGGCGAGTTGCCCTCCCAGAACTCGAGCAGTGACTCGCCCTGGGCGCCCACCACGTCGAGGGCACCGTCGCCGTCCACGTCCGCGAGGATCGAGTTCTCGGGGTTCACGCCGGTGCCCTGGAACGGGGCCTTCCCGTCGGCCGGCCACACCTGCACCTGCGGCCACTGCGAACGCTGCTGAGCGCTGCCCGGGCCGGGATTGAGCGACAGCACGTAGCGCTGGTCGAACTCGTAGTTGGTCACGTAGTCCACATCGCCGTCGCCGTCGACGTCGCCGGGGCCCAGGCCGTTGGCGCCACGCCAGGTGCCCGCGATGGTGTGCATGGGCCACGGCCGGTCGGCGAGCGCCGGCGTCGGTGCCCCGGCCGGTGCCGGCCCGGTGCCGTCCGCCGCGCCGGGTGCGGCCGGGCTGCACGCGGCGAGCACCGCCCCTGCGCCGAGCAGCGCCAGGAGGGCGACGGCCCACCTCGCTCCGTGCGTACGCCGAATGGCCCGCATCGTCCGTCCCCCCCGGATCGTCTCGCTGCCGGTCAAGGGTAGGTGGCTCCCGCCGCCCCGCCCAGCGCGGGCGGATCGGCGCCGGCGTCCCGGCGCCGCCCGTGGCGGGACGAGGACCGCTAGGCGCTGGAGGTGGGGCGGTGGGGCGACATCACGGCCAGGGGGAGGGAGATCCCGAGGTCGCGGGTCCGGAGGATCGCGATGCGTCGGCCCGGTTGCACTGCGTCCCGGGGCCGGCCGAGCAGGGGGCCGAGCGCGGCAGCGGTGGCGTCGAGGTCCCCGGACTCCAGCGACAGCCCCCAGATCCAGGTGCCGTCCAGGCGGCCGTCGCCCTCGGGCGGCGGCGACACCACTTCGAGGATCACGTCCCCCGCCCACAGGAACGACTGCGAGGCCCCGCCCCCCAGGTCCCTCGTCCGGCGCAGCTCCAGTCCCGCCGCTCCGAACGCACCCACCGTCCGGTGCCGGTCGTCGGTGGCCACCACCACGTGGTCGATGCGGCGGACACCGTTCGGGTGCGGCGTTCCGCCACCG
>CAIPVR010000019.1 GCA_903868545.1 uncultured Actinomycetes bacterium | reverse complement strand
GCGGCGTGGCGTCGTACCGCCGCGACGGCGACCTCGCGCTCGTCACCCTCGACGATCCCGGGACCCTGCCCGAGCTGGTCACCGCACTGGTGGCCGATGGCGTACGCCTGCGCCGGGTGGACCCGCACCGGCCCACGCTCGAGGACCTGTACTTCGCGGTCCGGGCGGCGCGCGGGGCCGGGGCCGGGGTCGCTCACCCGGCCGCCGACCGCCGGCAGGCCCGGCCCGGGGCCGATCGGCTCGACGACTGGCTGGTACCGGCACCCGACTCCCCCGCCGTGCTCGACGGCGCCGGGGCCGGGCCGGCCACCGACACTCCCGACCGACCGCCGAGCGAGGTGACCCGATGACCGCCACCAGCGCCCCCGCACCCACCACGTCGACCACACCCGCGACGACCGCACCCCGGCGCGGCAGGGCCCGCCGTTCCCGCGCCGCCCGCCAGTTCGACCGTCGCCGGATGCTGGTGGTCGCCCGCACCGACCTCCGTCAACTCGTGAAGTCGAAGGACTACTGGATGCCGATGGTCGCCCTCGGGGCGCTGTTCTTCCTCGTCATCCCCACCGTGCTGCTCCTGACCATCACCCGCATCGGCGACATCTCGGTGGTCCAGCAGGCCAGTCAGGCCCTGCAACTGCTGCCGCCGTCGGCGCAGGAGGCGGTCCAGGGGGCCAGCCCGCAGGGCCGCACCGCCTACGCGCTCGCCGTGTACCTCTTCGCCCCGGTCGCGGTGGTGGTGCCGCTCACGATCTCCACCGCGGTGGGCGCCGCGACCCTCGTGGGTGAGCGGGAACGGGGGACCGGCGAGTTCCTCGCCCACTCCCCTGCGTCGGTCCGTGAGATCTACCTGGGCAAGCTCCTCGCCAGCTTCGTCCCCGGGTACCTGACCACGCTGGTGGGCTTCGGCTGCTACTCGATGGTGGTGAACCTGGTGGTCGGCCCCAAGGTGGGCGGCTGGTTCTTCCCGACCGCCGAGTGGTGGGTGATGATGCTGTGGATCATCCCGCCGTTCCTCCTGCTCACGCTGTCGCTCGTGCTGCGACTGTCGGCCAGGGTGCGCTCGACCGCCGCCGCGCAGCAGGCGTCCGGGCTGATCACGCTGCCGCTCATCGGGATCGCCTACAGCCAGGCCACCGGTGCGCTCATGGGGACCGGGATGACCGCAGGGCTGTTGCTCGGGGCGATCGCGTGGGTGGTGGCGGCGGTGAGCCTGCACCGGGGGGTGCGCTCGGTCACCCGCCAGCGCCTCCTCGGCGTCACCCAGTGATCCCCTCCCCGCCCCACCCCCGGAACACCCCCGGAAATAGGGGTCCGCAACGCCCGTTCCGGGCGCGCAGGCTCCGGAGATCGACGGATCTCAGCGGAGGAGGTCGGGGTGACCGAGCCGGCGGAGGGTGGCCCCCACCATCGTCGCCACCGCGACACTCCCACCGACCGTGTGACGCCAGGTGAACCGCAGCGGGGTCCAGCCCGCCACGACCAGCAGGTTCTGCCGCCACCGGTCACGCTCGAATGAACGGCGCGTGCCGTGCACCCCGAAACCGTCACCCTCGATGAACAGGTGCACGACCGGGTAGCAGACGTCGAGACGGAAGTCCTCGCCGCCCACCACCACCGGGTGCTGCCGGACGGGCTCCGGCAATCCGGCGTCGCGGATCGCCCGCAGGACCCTCACCTCGAGGAACGACTCCGCAGCGGGTGCCGTCGGATCCAGGTCCTGAAGGAGTGCCCCCATCGGGCCACACCCGGTGCGGCCCTGCCGGGCGACCCGGTCGTGGAGCGACCGCAACTCGTCGAAGGACGTGAGCCGTCGGTGCACGGCGTCGTGGACCAGGCCCTCGAGGCGGTCGGGCGGGACCCGTCGCCCGACGTCCAGCAGCGTCCGGGCCACCCGCGTCACGGGCAGGACCCCGACCGTGGTGACGTCCTCCTCGGCGAGGTCCTCACTGCGGAACACCCGGACCCCCTCGAACTCGTGCGCCCCGTGGGTACGGGTCACCACCTCGGGACGGCGTGGGAAGCGATCCAGTCCGTGGATCGCGAGGGCGGTCCGCTGCGCGGCAGGTGCGCCGGCCCGCCAGCTCGCGCACAGCGCCGCCTGTGCGTCACTCACCGGGGTTCCGCACACCCGGTACACGCCCTTCCCCACCCGTTCGACGAGGCCCCTGCGCACCCGGGCCTGCACCTGCTTGGCGGAGACACCGAGCCCGGCCGCATCGGAGAGACGGAAGATGCCGTGGTGGGCGGCCGCGAACCGGAGGAGGCGTGCCTCGGGTGACGTCGTCATGGGTACGAGCACAACCCCACCGGAGCGCCGTGTCAGCGGGGAGGGCTCCCCCACGGGCCACCCCACGGATCTCCGGCGGCACCGCGCCCGTTCCGGGCGTTGCGGACCCCTATTTCGGGGGGCCGAGGGAGGCGACGACGTCGACGAGTTCCTCCACCGGCCGGTACCCGAGGCCGGGCCCGATGTAGCGGTGTGCGTACCGCACCACCCCGTCACCGTCGAGCACGAACGTGCAGCGCCGGTACAGGTCGAGCATCCCCAGCACCCCGTACTCCCTGGCCACCGCCTTGTCCTCGTCGCTCAGCTGCGGGAAGGCGAACCCGCCCTGCTGGTCCGAGAAGCGCAGGTGCGACTCCGGGGACTGGTGCGACACCGCGAGCACCTGGGCGTCGAGCGACTCGAACGCCGAGATCCCCGCCGTGTACTCGCTCAACTGGCGGGCGCACATCGGGGAACTGTCGCCCGGGTAGAAGACCAGCACGACCGGGCGACCCCGGTAGTCCGACAGGGTGAACTCGCCGAACTCGCGGGTGCGCCCGTCCACCCCGGGCAACGTGAAGTCGGGCGCCGTGGCGCCCACCGGCAGCACGTCGGACCCCCTCAACCCTCGACGGCGGCGAGGACCTCGTCGGGGATGTCGAAGTTCGCGAACACGTCCTGCACGTCGTCCTGGTCGTCGAGGGCGTCGATGAGGCGCAGCACGCCCTTGGCGGCGTCGGCGGTGTCGATCGCCACCGTCGCCGAGGGCAGCATCGTGAGGTCCGACCCCTCCACCTCGAGGCCCGCCTCCTCGATGGCCTGGCGGACCGCTGCGGTGTCCGTCGCCGCACAGGTGACGGTCCACATCTCGCCGTCGCCCGAGATGTCCTCGGCTCCGGCGTCGAGCGCGGCGAGCATCAGGTCGTCCTCGGCCACCGAACCCGGTACCAGCACCACGCCCTTGCGCTCGAACTGCCAGGCCACTGCGCCCGGCTCGGCGAGCGAACCACCCAGCTTGGTGAAGGTGGAGCGGATCTCGGCGCCGGTGCGGTTGCGATTGTCGGTGAGCGCCTCGACGTAGACGGCCACGCCACCGGGCGCATAGCCCTCGTACGTCACCGACTCGTAGTTCACGCCCTCGAGCTCACCGGTGCCGCGCTTGATGGCCCGCTCGATCGTGTCCATCGGCACCGAGGCGTCACGCGCCTTCTGGAACATCGTGCGCAACGTGGGGTTGGTCTCCGGGTCACCACCGCCGTTGCGGGCTGCCACCTCGACCTGCCGGATGAGCTTCGCGAAGAGCTTGCCGCGCTTCTTGTCGGCCGCGCCCTTCTTGTGCTTGATGGTCGCCCACTTCGAGTGACCCGACATCTCGTTGACCGTCTCCTGGTTCCGTGGCGCCCCTCCGGGCACCGAACGACGCCCCCCTTGCTAGCCGAGGAGGAACAGCTCGTGCAGGCGCGTGTCGCCGGCGAGCTCCGGGTGGAAGATCGCCGCGGTGACCGCGCCCTGCCGCACCAACGCGGGGCGGCCGTCGACCCGGGCCAGCACCTGCACGTCCGGACCCACCCGTTCGAAGACCGGCGCACGGATGCACACGGCGTGGAACGGGGCGTCACCGAGGCCGGCGGCCGCCAGGGCGGGCACCTCCAGGTCGGTCTCGAAGCTCTCGACCTGACGGCCGAAGCCGTTGCGACGGACCGCCACGTCGAGGCCGCCGAGGCAGTGCTGGTCGGGGCGGCCGTCGAGGATCTCCGACGCCAGCAGGATCGCCCCGGCGCACGTGCCGAAGGTGGGGCGCCCGGCGCCGACGAAGTCGCGCAGCGGCTCCAGCAGTCCGGACCGCTCCGCCATCATCGACATGGTGGTCGACTCGCCGCCGGGCACCACGAGGCGGTCGCAGTCGGCGAGTTCGGCCGCGGTGCGCACCCGGACCGTGGCCGCGCCGAGCGCCTCGAGGGTGCGGGCGTGCAGGTCGAACGCCCCCTGCAGGGCGAGGACGCCGACCTTCACCGGGATGTCACCAGCCGCGGTCGGCGAGGCGGACGTCGAGGTCGTCCATGCCGATGCCGGTCATCGGCGCACCGAGCCCACGGCTGACCTTGGCCAGGATGTGCGGGTCGTCGTAGTGGGTGGTGGCCTCGACGATCGCCTTGGCCCGGGGAGCGGGATCGTCCGACTTGAAGATGCCGGAGCCCACGAACACGGCCTGGGCGCCGAGCTGCATGGCCAGGGCCGCGTCGGCGGGCGTGGCGATGCCACCGGCGCAGAACAGCGGCACGGGCAACGTGCCCGTCTCGGCCACCTCCTGCACCAGGGGCAGCGGGGCCTGCAGCCGCTTCGCCCAGTCGAACTGCTCGGCCGGGTCGGCCTGGGTGAGCCGGCGGATGTCGCCGAGGATGTTGCGCAGGTGGCGGACCGCCTCGACGATGTTGCCGGTTCCGGCCTCCCCCTTGGAGCGGATCATGCAGGCGCCCTCGGAGATGCGCCGGAGCGCCTCGCCGAGGTTGGTGGCGCCGCACACGAAGGGAACGGTGAAGGCCCACTTGTCGATGTGGTGGGTCTCGTCGGCCGGGGTGAGCACCTCGGACTCGTCGACGTAGTCCACGCCGAGCGACTCGAGGATCTGGGCCTCCACGAAGTGTCCGATCCGGGCCTTGGCCATCACCGGGATGGTCACCGCCTCCTGGATCCCCACGATCATCGCCGGGTCGCTCATGCGGGCCACGCCGCCGTCGGCGCGGATGTCGGCCGGCACCCGCTCGAGCGCCATCACCGCACACGCCCCGGCGTCCTCCGCGATGCGGGCCTGCTCGGGCGTGACGACGTCCATGATCACCCCGCCCTTCAGCATCTCGGCCAGCCCGCGCTTGACCAGCTGGGTCCCCCGGTCGTGGGGGGTGGACGGGGTGGGGTCCTGGGATGACGGGGACATGGCGTCAGTCTACCGACGCGCCCCGTGCCGACCGGAAGCCGGTACCGCAGGGCCAGGGGTCACACCTGCCCGAGCACCTCGATGCGCATGCCGAGGGGCTGCAGCGCCGTGGCCGCCACCTCGGGGGCCACGCCGGCACCACCCTCCACCACCGGGGCCACCCACAGGTGGGCCGTGGCCGGGTCGACACCCGGCACCACCGTGCCGAGCTCCTCGAGGTGGCCGAGCGCCCGGGCGAGGCCGGGCGGGTAGCGGGTGAGCCCCACCGCGGTGAGGTCGCTGCGCACCGCCCGCTGGTCACCGAGGCCTTCGGCCAGCACCTTCCCGGCGGCGTCGACCCTGCCCAGGAAGGGACCCACCAAGGTGGTGGCCACCGTCCCGTAGCGGGCGGAACCGTCCTTCACCCGGCCGAGGAGGTTCGCGGCCACCGCCTCGAGCTCCACCGGCCCGAGGGACCGCACCAGCTCCGTGGTCGCCACGAGGGCGACCCGGTCGCGGGAGGCGACCGCCATCGCGTTGGCACCGCCGCGCTCCACGACCCACACCTCCGGTTCACCCACCCCCGACGAGGCGCCGAGGCCGTCGAGGACGTTCTCCCACCTCGGGAACTCACCCTCCCGGCCGGGGCGGGCACCCACGAGGACGAGCGCCCGGTCCACCGAGCCGCGCACGCGGGCCGTCACCGCGAGGGCCCAGCCGCCCGCCACCACCACGAGCGCGACGATCGCCCAGAGCGGGCCCAGCACCAGGAGGAACACGACCGCCACCACCAGGGCGGGCAGGACCCCGAACAGCAGCACGGCACTGCGTAGCCGGTCGGCGAGGGCATCGAAGGGCGGGCTCGCCGCGGCAGGATCCACGTGCGCCACGGTAGCCAAGGGCGCCCCGGGCGGTGGAACGCCGCTCAGGCGGTGGCGGCGCCCGGGCCGCCGGCAGCGCCCGCCGCGCCCGTCATCACGTCGCGGTACATGGCGAGGTAGGCGTCGGTGAGGCGCTCCAGGTCGAACTGGGCGGCGCGGGCCCGACCGAGGGCGGCCTGCGCGGTCACCCGGTCCGGATCCGCGAGGAGGTCGGCGAGCGCCCGCCCCAGCGCGTCGGGGTCGTCGGGCGGCACCAGCACGGCGGCCGGTTCGGGCGGCGTCACCCCGTCGGGCCCGGGAGCGGTGGCCACCTTGGCGTAGCCCTCGATCGAGCTCGCCACCACCGGCGTGCCGGCGGCCATCGCCTCGAGCAGGATGATCCCGAAGCTCTCACCGCCGAGCGACGGGGCGCAGAACACCGTGGCGCCCACCAGTCGGCGGTCCCGCTCCGCGTCGTCGATCCGCCCCAGCCACTCCACCCGGGGGTCGTGGTGGCGGGCGCGGAGTTCATCGGTGGCAGGCCCGGTGCCGGCGACCCACACCCGGGCGTCGTCCGGGAGGTGCGGCACCGCCCGCAGCAGCACCTCGAGCCCCTTGCGCGGCTCGTGGCGGCCGAGGAACAGCACGGTCGGGCGGCCCCCGGTCGGCTCGGGTCGGGCAGCGGCGAACCGCTCGACCTCGATGCCGTTGAAGAGCAGCTCGTAGTCGCCGCCGAGGTGGTCGGCGGCGAGGCGGCGGGCGTCCTCGGACACGGCGACGCGCAGGTCGAGCCGCTGCGCACCCCACCGCACCAGCGGGGCGAGCGCCGTGTAGGCCGGTTGCGAGCCGGCGGCGTGGAACGTGCCGACGAGCGGGGCCGGCCGCAGCAACAGGGTGGTCACGGTGGGCCCGGGGGCCAGCGGTTCGTGGACGTGGACCACGTCGAAGTCCTCGTCCCACAGCGCCCGGATCGTTCGCAGCTGCGCCGCCGGGTCGGGTGCCACCGGGGCCACCGAGCCGTTCGCCGCGGTGGGCACGCTCTTGCCGAGCGGGATCACGAACGTCTCGGGCGGGGGGCCGTCACAGGGGGCGAGCACGCGGGCCTCCACGCCACGGCGCCGCAACGAGGCGGCCAGCGCCAGGACCTGCCCCTGGACACCCCCGGGGAAGCTCAGGCTGTAGGGACAGACCAGACCGACGCGCACCGGCCGGGACCCTAGGGGGCCTCGCCGGGCACCGGGAGACCGAGGGCCCGGAAGTCGCTCGGCCAGTTGGGCTGCAGCAGGTGCCACTGGTCCGGCGCTCGACGCACCTGGCGCTCGAGGACGTGGGCGAGGTCCTGGGTGACGCGGTGCACGTCCTCGCGCAGGCGGCCGTGCCGGGTGGTGTCGAGGGGCGGCTCCACGACCCCCCGGCAGATCCCGTCCTCGAAGTACACCGCCGTCGGCAGCAGCGGCGCGCCGCTGCGCAGGGCCATCAGGGCCGGGCCACCCGGGAGCCGCGTGGTCTCGCCGAAGAACTCCACCTCGATGCCGGCGCCGGAGATGTCGCGGTCGGCGAGGAGGCAGACCACGTGGTTGGCCGAGAGGGCCGCGCCCACGCCGGCGGCGGCGGACGGGCCCAGGGTCACGATGTCCATGCCGAGGTCGTGGCGCAGCTGCAGGAACCACTCGGCGAGCTCCGCCGGCTCGAGGTCCTCGGCCACCGCCGTGACCTTCCAGCCCCGGACGTCGGAGAGCCAGCGTCCGGCCCACTCCCACCCTCCGAGGTGCGGCAGGGCCAGGATGGCGCCGCCGCCCGCGTCGAGGGCCGCCTCGAGGTGCTCGATCCCGGTCACCCGGAACCCGGCGGCCACCTGCTCCACGCTCAGGGTGGGCAGCCGGAGCGTGTCGAACCAGTACCGGGCGTAGGAGTCCACCACCCGCTGCGCCCCGCGCCGGGCTGCTGCGTCGGACAGGTCGTCGCCGAGCACCCGCCGCATGTTGCGCTCCGCCATGGTGACCTGGTCACCGGCGGCGGCCACGAAGGCCCTCGACATCAGGCCGATCACCGGCCGGGCCAGGGGCGGCGGCGTTCGGCGGGCCAGCACGGACCCGGCGCGCAGGACCGGGACGGACAACTCCACGACGGCGGCGGACGGGCCGGCGCTCAGGCGCTGCGGCGCCGGGCCCCGGCACGGCCCTGGCGACGGGCCGGACGGGTG
>CAIPVR010000018.1 GCA_903868545.1 uncultured Actinomycetes bacterium | reverse complement strand
GACGTCGGGGTCCGCGAGGTAGTGGCCGATCGTGGACAGCTTCTCGGCCTCGGGGTCACGTGTCCACACGCCGTCGGGTCCCCGGAAGTCGGGGATGCCGGAATCGGTGGAGATCCCGGCACCGGTGAGCACCAGGACCCGCCGGGAGCCGGCGACGACGGCCGCGGCCCGGTCGACCTGTTCCCGGTCGGGGGACGGCAGCGAGGCTCGACCCATCAGCCGGCGCCGACGGCAAGGGCGCAGCGGTAGGCCTCGAGCAGCGGCGGCACGGAATGCTCCCAGGAGAGCTGCTCCAGGAAGCGCTCACGGCCGATGGCACCCATCTGGCGCCGCCGATCGGGGTCGTCGAGCAGCTCGACGATCCCGTCGGCCAGGGCAACCGGGTCGTTCGGTCGTGCATACAGGCTGGCGTCACCCGCCGACACCCTGCCCTCCCGGAGGTCGAACTGGACGATCGGCTTCCCCAGGGCCATGTACTCCATGATCTTGTTCATCGTCGAGATGTCGTTCATCTCGTTCCACTCGTCGGGATTGACGCAGAGATCGGCCGTGGCGAGGAGGTCGGCCAACTCCTGCTCGCTCACCCGTCCTGGCATGTCGATGAACGGCGCCAGGCCCATCCGCTCGACCCGGGCCACCACGGCGTCGAATTCAGGCCCGGCACCGGCGAGCACGAACTGGGTGTCGGTCCGGCCGTAGCGGTGGACGAGGTGGTCGACGGCGTCGAGGAGGTAGTCCAGTCCTTCCTGGATCCCCATGACGCCCACGTAGGCCACGAGGTGCGGGCGCCCCCGACGGAGCCCGGGGTCGACCTTCGCCCCGGCGAATCGCCCCACGTCGGGAGCGGACCGGACGACGAACACGTCCTCCGGCGACATGCCACCCCGGTCGATGGCGATCCGCCGGTAGCTCTCGTTCGTGGCGATCGACACGTCGGCCATCCGGAAGGTGAGGCGCTCGAGCAGGCGGGCGAAGCGAACGACGAAGCTGTCCGCGGCGCGACCCTTGGCCACCAGCAGTTCGGGTGAGGCGTCGTGATGGTCGAAGAGGAACCGGGTCCGGCCGAAGCGACGGAACGGCCACGCCACCAGGAACAGGAGGTCGGGTGGGTTGCAGGCATGGATCAGGTCGATCCGGCCCCGGCGGGCCACCCTCAGCGCGAGCCAGAGCTGCCAGACGAGGGCGAGCGGGTACTCGATCAGATAGCCGAGGGTACGCCGGGCCTCGAACGGGCTCGGGTAGCGGTGGATCCGCACCCCGTCGAGGACCTCGAACCGTTCCGGGTGCTGGGCGGAACTCGGGCAGATGACGCTCACCTCGTACCCCGCGTCGCGGAGGGCCTGCGCCTCCTGCCAGACCCTGCGGTCGAACGGGACGGCGAGGTTCTCGACGAGGATGAGGACGCGTTGCCGACCGCGGGGTCCGCCGTCGGGCCGACTCACCAGGTCAGGCCGGTGTAGTTCGGGGCCCCGCCGGCGGGCCGGGCGATGCCCGAGAAATCGATCACGGTCTGGTCGGGACGGACCGAGGCCACGACGTCCGCGTAGAGCGGGTTCTTCTGGGTGACCACCACCACGTCGGCCTCGGCCAGCACGGCCCCGTAGTCGGGCGAGAGGAGCTCGGCGACGTGGGGCAGCACCCGGAGCACGTACTCGCGGTTCGCACCGATCAGGCGGTCGAGATTGACGTGCTCGTCGTGGATGCGGAGGTCGAAGCCCTTCCCGATCAGGTGCTCGGCGAGTTCGAGGGCCGGGCTCTCCCGGAGGTCGTCGGTGCCGTTCTTGAAGGCGAGTCCGAGGAGCGCGACCGTGCGCCCACCGGCCTCCTTGATCTTGTTCACGGCCAGGTCCATGTGGGCGGCGTTGCTCGAGAGCACCGACTCGAGCACCGGCACGCTCGCCCCCCGGCGACGGGCCCGGTAGGTGAGGGTCCGCAGGTCCTTCGGCAGGCACGAGCCACCGAAGGCGAAGCCGGGCGTGAGGTAGGTGGTCGAGATGTTCAGGTCGGTGTCGGACTTGAACAGCGACATCACCTCGAGGCTGTCGACGCCGTGCACGTCCGCGATGCGGCCGATCTCGTTGGCGAACGCCACCTTGAGCGCATGCCACGCGTTGTCGGTGAACTTGACCATCTCGGCTGCCGAGATCGAGGTGCGCACGACCTCACCGGCCACCGAGGCCCGCACCGCCGCGGCGACCTCGAACGAGCGGTCGTCGCTCGCCCCGACGATGATCTTGGGCGGCTGGCGGTAGTCCTCGACCGCGGTGCCCTCGCGGAGGAACTCCGGCGAGAACGCCACGCCGAACTCCTCCGGCCAACGCTTTCCGGAGGAACGCTCCAACTCCGGGATGATGTCGTCGACCAACGTGCCCGGCGGGACCGTGGACGTGATCAGCACCAGACGCCACCCGTCGAGATCACGGAGCGTCCCCCCGATCTCGGTCATGACACGGCGGACGTCGTCGAGATGCACGTCGCCGGTCCGGCCCGACGGGGTGCCCACGCAGACCAGCACCACCTCGGATCGGCGGACGGCATCGGCCAGGTCGTCGGTCGCGCTCAGCGTCCCCGTCTCGACGCACCGTCGGACCATCTCGTCGAGTTGGTCCTCGGTGACGGGACTGATCCCCTCGTTCACCTGCCCGACCTTGATCGGGTTGACATCGACCGCCACGACGAAGTGCCCGAGGTCGGCGAGGCACGCCCCCGTCACCGTGCCGACGTAGCCCAGACCAACCACTGCGATGTCCATGACCCTGCCCTTCCCGTCCCGCAGTTCGCGCGAGCCCGGGCCGGCGACGGCCCTCGCTCATCTGCGACGGCAAAGGTGGCCCGTCGGTCCCGAGATGTCAACCGGCCGGGGGCGGGGATCGCTCCCCGCTGACGCCGGCCCCGACGCTTCCTACCGTCCCCGCCACGGGCAGTGGCCCGCTCGGCCGGACCCACGGACAGGAGGCACCATGACCAGCGACACCGAACAGCACACCTCTCCCGGTCGGACCGGGGATGCCCTCCCCGGCGACACCGGGGCATCCGACCACCTCGTGGTCCGGCCCTGGTGGGACACCGGCCTCGCGCTGCGCGGGCACGACCCCCGGAGCGCGTACGTCGAGCGCTTCTGGCTGGGCGTGGTGGGTCCCAGCACGGTGCTGCTGCTCCGGCGCTTCGCCCGCGGACTCGAGGAGCAGCCCGCCGGGTTCCGGGTCTCGGCCACCGACACGGCCCGGGCCCTCGGCCTCGGCACGGGCACGGGCCGCAACGGCGCCCTGCACCGCACGATCGACCGGGCGTGCACCTTCGGCCTCGCCCGCCGGGTGAGCGATGGGGAGTTGCACGTCCGCACCCACCT
>CAIPVR010000017.1 GCA_903868545.1 uncultured Actinomycetes bacterium | reverse complement strand
CGTCTCGCACACCGCCATGAGCTCGGTGGTCACGGCCTCGGCGCGCTGCTTGCCCGTCTCGGAACAGATCACCTCCACGAGTTCCTCGGCCCGATCCAGCAGCCGGTCGCGCACGGAGAGCAGGTACCGGGCCCGCTCCTTGTAGGGCAGCGCGCCCCACACCGGGGCCACCGAGCGGGCACGGGCCACGGCGGCCCGGACCTCCTCGGCCGACTGGTCGGGCACCACCGCGATCGTGGCGCCGCTCCGGGGGTCGATGGTCTCGATCACCGGCCGGGCGGCCGCAGCGGTGGCGGCCGGGGTTCCGGTGGCCCGGTCGGAGGTGAGGCTCATGGCGCGCACGCTACCGCCGGGCACCCCCCGGGGACAGGGTCACCCCGGACGGAGCCCTTCAGGACAGCCCCGACCCGGGACAGCCCCGACTCAGGACAGCCCCGACTCAGGACAGCGCTCGGCGCACGGCGTCGACGACGGTGTCGGCCATGCGGGCACCCACGCCGGTGACCTCGGCGAGCTGGTACGTCATGTGCACCGCGCCGTCGAAGCGTTCGAGCTGCACCACCACCCCGGCGGCGGCCAACGCCCCGGCGTACGCCACACCCTCGTCGAGGAGCGGGTCGAGACCCGCCACCACTACGAGGGCCGGGGCCAGACCCGACAGGTCCGCGGCCCGGAGCGGACTGGCATCGGGCTCGGTGCGCCGGGCAGGGTCCGGCAGGTAACGGTCCGCGAAGAACCGCATGGTCGCCGCGGTGAGCAGGTAGCCGGCCCCGTTGGTCCGCAGCGACGGGTACCGGTCCGCGTCGTGGGTGAGGTCGCACACCGGGTACACGAGCGCCTGGAGGCGCAGCGCCGGACCTCCCGCGTCGCGGGCGCGTCGGGCGAGCACCGTCGCCAGGTTGCCCCCGGCCGAGTCACCCGCCACCGCCACCCGGTCGGGGTCCACGCCGAGCTCGGCGGCCCGACCCACCAGGCCCACCAGGGCCGCCCAGGCGTCATCCACCGCGGCGGGGTACGGCGCCTCGGGAGCGAGGCGGTAGTCCACCGACGCGACCACTGCGCCGCTACCGGCACACAGGCGGCGGCACACCGCCGCGTGCGTGTCGAGCCCGCCGATCGTGAACCCGCCACCGTGGAGGAACACCACCAGGCCGGGCACGCCGGAGCTCGACACGGGACGGTAGAGACGCACCGGGACCGGCCCGGCCGGGCCGGCCACCTCCACGTCCTCCTCCTCGCCGACGGCCGGCCCGTCACCGACCACGGCGGCGAACCCGGCGTAGTCGGCCCGCAGCCGGTCGACGCCCGCCACCTCCGGGTCATCGGGGGCGGCCGCCGCCACCAGGTCGACGACGGGCCGCAGCTCCGGATCCAACTCGTTCGTGGACGACATGTCACTCCCCCGGACCGACGAGGACGGAGGCGGGGCGCGCCGGCTCGCGCCCGGGGCCGGAAGCGGGCATCAGGCCGTACGGGCCGACGCCCACTCGGCGATGCGCTCCCCCATCGGCGTGGACGGCGGGCCGGCGACGAACGGCCAGAGCTCCTCCGCGATGCGGCGCCAGTTGTTGCGGGCGCCGAGGTCGCCGAACAGGGCGAACAGACCGAGGTTGATCCGCTGGATGATCACCATCGACGGCGGGAGGTTCGCGGCCTTCATGATGTGCGCGTGCGGGCCCGACAGGTCGAAGAACTGGCGGACCGACCGGGACGACCACTCCGGGGTGATCTCCATCTCCCGGTCCTCCATCACGAACTCGTAGAAGTGCCCGAAGTACTCCGAGAGCGCCTCGTCGGACACCTCGAAGCCGGGGGGCAGGATGCCGATCCGCTCCACCACCTCGTGGAAGGCGCGCACGTCCCGGTCGAGCACCATCGCCCGGATCATCGACTCGAACACCGTCACCTCGTCGTCGGTGAACCGCTTGCACAGCCCGAAGTCGAGGAAGGTCACCCGGCCACCCGGCCGGAACAGGTAGTTGCCGGGGTGCGGGTCACCGTTGAAGGCGCGCAACCCGTAGATGCTGCCGAAGGCGAACCGGTAGAGCGTCTCGGCCGCGGCCTGGCGTTCCTCGTCCGGCCACTCCACCACCTCGGCGAAGCGGGCGCCGTCGGCCAGCTCCGTGGTGAGCACCCGTCCGGTGGAACGGTCGTCCACCACCTCGGGCACGTGGATGTAGGGGTGGCCCCGGTAGTGGGAGGCGAAGAGGCGCTGGTGGTCGGCCTCGATGCGGTAGTCGAGTTCCTCCACCAACCGCTCGCGCAGCTCCGCCACGATCGGCTTCGGGTCCATGCCCGGGAAGAGGACCGACATCACGTTGAACAGCAGATCGGTGTTCTCGAGGTCGGCGGCGACCGCCCGGTCCACCCCGGGGTACTGCACCTTCACCGCCACGGCGGTGCCGTCGAACAGCACCGCCCGGTGCACCTGGCCGATCGAGGCCGAGGCCAGTGGCCGCGGGTCCCACTCGCCGAACAGCTCGTCGGGACCGGCGCCGAACTCGTCGCGCAGCACCTGCTCCACGAGTTCCGGAGCCATGGGCGGGGCGTCGGACTGCAGCTGCGACAGCGCCTCGCGCACCGGTTCCGGCAGGCCCTGGTCGAGATAGCTGGCCATCTGGCCGAGCTTCATCAGGGCGCCCTTCATCCCGCCGAGGAGCGCGGCGACCTGCTCCGCGGAGCGGAGCTGGAACTCCTCCTCGAGCTCGGCGCGGCGCTCCTCACCGGCGAGCACGCCACGGGCGCGCATCGACACGTAGTCGCTGCCGGTGCGAGCGCCGTACGCCGCGAGCTTCGCGGTGCGCCGGGCCCGGTCGGTCGGCAGCAGCGACGGCCCGGGAGCCGCCGCCGGCGCCGCCCCGGAGGGCGAGACGGGCGACCTCGACCGGCGGGCCCGGACGGCGGCACCGAGGAGGAGCGCGCCACCGAGCACACCGGCGGCGCCCACCAGCGCTCCCGTACGCCGCCGTGCCGCCATGTCGGTCAGCTCTCGGTGATCGTGACGGACTCGATCACCACCGGATCCTTCGGGCGATCACCGGAACCGGTCGGCACGCGCTGGATCTCGTCGAGCACGTCGAGCCCGTCGATCAGCTTGCCGAACAGCGAGTACTGCGGCGGCAGTTGCATGCCGTGGCCGCCGGAGATCACGAAGAACTGGCTCCCGTTGGTGTCCGGCCCCGCGTTGGCCATCGCCAGCGACCCCACCTCGTACTTGCCGGGCTCGGGCAGCTCGTCCTCGAAGCGGTACCCCGGATTCCCACGGCCGGTGCCCTCGGGGCAGCCGCCCTGGATGACGAAGTCGCGGATGATCCGGTGGAAGGTCAACCCGTCGAAGTAGTGGTAGCGGGCGAGGAACACGAAGTTGTTCACGGTCCTCGGCGCCCGCTGCGGGTACAGGAACGCCGTCATGGTCCCGTGGTTCGTCACGATCTCGGCCTGGTAGGTCGTCTCCGTGTCGATGCACATCGGCGGCGGGCCGGGGAATCGGGTCTGGCGGGGCGACGAGCCGTCGACGGCCGGGCACTCGGGGGTGGCCATGGGGTTCTCCTTCTCGGCGGACGGCGAACCCTACCGCCGGGCCCGCGGAGGGGGGCACCCGGCCCGGCCCGTCGGGCGGCCGTTCAGCGGAACCCGGCGAGCACCCGCTGGGCGTCCGGCTCCTTCAGCAGCAGGACCGCCGCCCCGCCGATCGTGGCCGGGCGGGTGGGCAGCACCACGGTGGCGGGCGCCGCCGCGCCGAGGCGCCGGCCCAGCGTGAACAGGCCCCCCGCACCGAGGGTCGAGTCGATCGTGAGGCCCGAGCTCATCGCCTCGGCCACGGCGACGAGGGTGAACGGGTTGCGGGTGGCGCCCACGTCGGCGAGCGCCGTGCGCAGGAAGGTCTGCTGTCGCTCCTCCCGGCCGAGGTCGGCGGTGGGGTCGGTCACCTGCCGGCCGTCGATCGTCTCGGTGTACGTGCGCGAGCGCACGTACGCGAGCGCCTGCCGGCCGTCGAGGGTGACCGGCCCGGCCTGCTCCACCCTCAGGCCGGACTTCCGGTCGCTCGCCGGATGCGGGAAGTCGATGGTCACGCCGCCGAGCGCATCGACGAGGCCGGCGAAGCTGTCGAAGCCCACCTCCATGTAGTGCTGCACCGGCACCTGGAGGTTGGTCTTCACCGTGCGCACCAGCGCGGCGGGCCCGGCGTTGTAGGCGCCGTTCACCCGACCCTTGCGGCCGCTGATCGGGTAGGTGACCCACAGGTCCCGGGGGATCGACATCATGGAGGAGCCGTCCGGCCCGACCCGCAGCAGGATGATCGTGTCGCTGCGCTTGCCGGTCACGGTCGACCGCCCACCCGGGCCGACGTCGGGGTCGAGGGCCTCCCGCGAGTCGGACCCGACCAGCAGGTAGTTCACCTGCGGCCCTGTGACCGGGTCGAGCACGTCGCCGAGGTCGACCCGCTCGATCCCGCGGTAGGCGTTCCAGGCCCGGACCCCCAGCCACCCGCCCAGCAGGAGCAACGGCACCAGCACGAGCGCCGTCCAGCGCAGCCAGCGGCGCCGGCGTCGCGGG
>CAIPVR010000016.1 GCA_903868545.1 uncultured Actinomycetes bacterium | reverse complement strand
GCCGACGCGCCATGGCGCGCCTGCGGTTGGGCGAACTGCGCGACGGGGTCTGGTTGCGCCCCGACAACCTCGACCCCGCCCGGGATCCCGACGAGCGGCGGGTGGTGGACCGTCAGTGCCGGTGGTTCGGGGTGGAACCCGGCCACGACGACGAGCTCGCCGCGACCCTCTGGGACCTCGACGGCTGGTCGGCCGGCGCGGTGGAGCTCCGCCGGGCCATGGCGGGCATGACCGGCCGGCTCGAGGACGGCGACGTGGCCGCACTCGCCGACGGGTTCGTGCTCTCCGCCCGGGTCCTCCGCCACTTCGTGGCCGACCCGTTGCTCCCGCCGGAGCTGCTCGGACGGCGATGGGCCGGCGGCCCCCTCCGCGCCGACTACGACCGCTTCGACGCGGCCTTCCGGTCGACCCTCCGCCGGTGGCTCGACGATGACCCCCGGTACGGTGGTCGTCCGTGACCGCGCCGCAGGACCCCCACCGCCACGACCCCCTCCGCGACGCCGGCGCCCACGGGCCCGGTGCATGGGACGAGCGCTTCTACTTCCGCCAGCTGCTCGCCGGCCGCGACTTCGCGGCCACCGACCAGGTGGCGCGCCAGATGGTCAACTTCTCCTACCTCGTGGGCGACCGCGTGACCGGGGAGTGCCTGGTGGTGGACCCTGCGTACTCGGCGGCGGAGCTGGTGGCGGCGGCCGCGGCCGACGACATGCGCATCACCGGCGCCCTCGTCACCCACTACCACCCCGACCATTGCGGTGGCTCCATGATGGGTATGCAGATCGAGGGTGCGGCCGAGCTGATCGGCCTCGTGGACGTGCCGGTGCACGTGCAGGCCGACGAGGCCGAGTGGGTGCTGAAGGTGACCGACCTCGCGGCGGGCGACCTCGCCGTGCACGGTCCCGGCGACACGGTGACGGTGGGCGAGATCCCGGTGCAGCTCCTCCACACCCCGGGGCACACCCCCGGCAGCCAGTGCTTCTACGTGAACAACTGCCTCATCTCCGGCGACACGCTCTTCCTCGACGGCTGTGGCCGGACCGACCTCCCCGGCGGCGACCCCGAGCTGCTGTACCGGAGCCTCCACGAGACACTCGCCGCGGTGCCCGACGACGCGATCCTCTTCCCCGGTCACCAGTACTCGGTGGAGTCCTCCGACCTGCTCGGCGACACACGGGCGCGCAACGTGGTGTTCAAGCCGCGGACCCCGGAGCAGTGGCTGATGATGTTCGGCCCCGGCTGACCGGCACGAGGTCCGCGGCCCCGGGCGGCCCGGGCGCGAGAGTTGCCGGGTGACGGACGCGCCCCCCGCCCCGCCGAACGACGGCGACGCCGGTCCCGGCGTCCCCGGCGTCCCCGGCGACGGCGCGCCGGGCCCGGTGCCGGGCCAGGGCCTGTCGTTGCACATGGGCAGCGGCCGCCAGCTGCCGCGCTGGTTCTGGCGGGCCGTGGTGGCCGTGATCGTGGTGGTGGCCGGCTACCAGTTCGGCCGCACGATCTTCCTGCAGCTCTCGGGGCTGCTGGTGTTGCTCGCCGTGTCGCTGTTCCTGAGCTTCGCGGTGGAGCCGGCGGTGAACTTCCTGCAGGACCGAGGCTGGCGTCGGAGCGTGGCCACGCTGTTCTGCTTCCTCAGCCTGTTCGTGGTCTCCGGGCTGTTCCTGTTCGTGATGGGGGGACTGGTGGTCAACCAGGTGACCGACCTGGTGGAGAAGGCACCGACCTACCTCGAGGACTCGAGCGCGTGGGTGAACGACACCTTCGGCACCGACATCACCACCGACAGCATCACCGACCAGATCCAGAGCTACCAGAACGACCTCACGGACCTGGCCCGCAACGTGGGGGGCCGCGTGCTGTCGATCACCGGCACGCTGGTGGGTCTGCTGTTCCAGGTCTTCACCGTCGGCCTGTTCAGCTACTACATGACGTCGCAGGGTCCGCAGCTGCGGCGCAACGTGTGCTCCGTGCTGCCCCAACGCAACCAGCGGACCGTCCTGTTGCTGTGGGAACTGGCGATCCAGAAGACCGGCGGGTGGATCTACTCCCGGCTGCTGCTGGCCGCGCTGTCGTCCACCGTCGCGTGGGTGTTCTTCTCGCTCGTCGGGCTCCCGTCGCCGCTGGCCCTCGCGCTGTGGGTGGGCCTGATCAGCCAGTTCATCCCGGCCATCGGTACCTACCTCGCCGGCGCCCTCCCGTTGCTGATCGCGCTGCTCAACCGGCCGATCACCGCGTTGTGGGTGCTGATCTTCATCATCGTGTACCAGCAGGTGGAGAACTACCTGCTGTCGCCGAAGATCACGGCCCAGACGATGGACCTGCACCCCGCGGTGGCCTTCGGCGCGGCCATCGCGGGCGGCACGCTGCTCGGCCCGATGGGGGCGATCATGGCGCTCCCGTTCGCGGGGGTGATCCAGGCGTTCGTGTCGACCATCCTCGACCGCCACGAGGTGATCGACTCCCACCTCACGGAACTCGAGTCGATCCGCCGGGACGAGGGTGAGGGCGCGATGAGGAAGGCCATGAAGGTGGTGCTGCGCGAGCGCGCCGAGGAGCAGGCGGAGGAACGGACCGAGGAGCAGGCCGGGGAGCGCACGGGCGACGGCCCGTCAGCGCCGCCCGGCGACTGAGCGCGGTCCGTCCGCCCGGCGACCACCCGCCCGCGACCACCCGCCCGGCGACGACTGAGCCGCGACGACGGCGCCGCGACGACTGGGCCGTCAGTCGGCCGGCAGCACCATGGGCGTCGAGCCGGTGATCGGCCGGTCGGGCGCCGTGCGGTCCAGCAGGAACCGCCCCAGCGTGCGGAGGAGCCGGCCACGGTCGTCGTCCCAGGTGAGGTGCGGCGACCGCCAGTGCAACAGGAGCGACCCGCCACCACCGTCGCGGTCGTGCAGCGGCAGCACCAGCGCGGAGTGCCAGCCCAGCTCGCCCAGGGTCCTCCCGCCGGGACGCACCTGCAGCACCCGCGCGTCGGGGACCATCAGGTAGCGGTCGGGCTGCACGGTGGCCAGCCCCCACGGGAACCAGTGGGTGGGCACGGGGGCCACCGGCGACACCGTGCCGGTCGGGCGGCGTCGTACCGGGACCACCAGGTCACCCCGCACGCGCACGAGGGCCGCAGCATCCGCCCAACCCGTGTCGCGCGCGAGGTCGAGGCCCTCGTCGAGCAGGCGCGGCGTCGACCACGTGTCGGCATGTTCGGCCAGTCGGTCGACGGCGTCGCTGAGCGCACGCAGCGGCCGGAACGGCCGCGGCACGTCGTGGTCGTGTCCCGCCATGTCCCCCCGGGGATCGGCACGCAGCGTCCGGAACTGGAGAAACCGCCGGGTGCCGGCCCCCCGTCAGCCGGGGGACCCGGCCGCCGACGCGGGGAGGTGACGCCGCCACGCGCTGAAGGATCCGGCGCGTCCGGCGTGCGGCGGGACCAGCCACGGCCACGGGTGCAGGTCCGCCACCACCGGTCCGAGCGCGGCGCGTCGGGCACGTCCGCCCGGCACCGGGGTGAACGTGGTGGCCAGCGGTCCGCCATCGCGGAGCGCCCCCACCGGGTCGCCCAGCACCACCCGCAGCTCCCGGCGCACCGACAGGTCGGCGAGGCATTCGGCGAGGAACACCAGCCGGTGCCCGGCGAGGCGGAGCCGGACCAGCAGCGGCTCGTCGAACACGAACACCACGGGGAGTCCGGGGTGGGCGGCGAGCGCCGGGTCCACGTCGCCCAGCGACTCAGCGGTGATCCACACGGCCGACGGTGCCGCGCCGTTCCGTTCGGGGGTCGAGGGCCCGGCCGTGCGGACCGGGTCGGGGTCCCGGCGCAGACGCGAGGGCGGCTCGACCGG
>CAIPVR010000015.1 GCA_903868545.1 uncultured Actinomycetes bacterium | reverse complement strand
CGCCGCCGGTGGGCCGCGCTCACCGACGGCGCCCCGCCGCCCGACGCGGCTGCGGTGGGCCGCATCATGGACGTGGCCGCCGGCCGGACCGTGGGCTGCGAGGTGGTGGCCGGGTGGTCGGTGCGTCGCAGCGGCGGGCGGCTCCGCTGGACGGGGCCCGCCGCCGGGTGAGCCGGCCGCAGGTCGACCGGCCGGGGGACGGCCGGTAACGTCGCTCGTCGTGACCGAGGCGACACCGGCGCAGCCGGAACTGGACCGGGATCCGGCGATCGGCCGGGTGGTGCTCACCGAGGAGCAGCTGGCCCGCCGGATCGCCGAACTGGGCGAGCAGCTCACCGCCGACTACGCAGGGCGCCCGCCGCTGCTGGTGTGCGTGCTGCGGGGCGCCTACGTGTTCCTCACCGACCTGGCCCGCCACATCGACCTCCCGGTGGAGATCGACTTCATCGCGGTGTCGTCCTACGGCGCCACCACCCGTACCTCCGGCGTGGTCCGTCTGGTGAAGGACCTCGACGTGGACCTCACCGGCCGCGACGTGGTGCTGGTGGAGGACATCGTCGACACCGGCCTCACCCTCCGCTACCTCCGGCGTTCCCTCGAGGCGCGCAACCCCGCCAGCCTCGAGGTGTGCGCCCTGCTGGCCCGTGAGTCGGCCGACCTCGAGAGCCTCGGCGTTCGCTACGTGGGCTTCACCGTCCCGGGCGACTTCGTGATCGGCTACGGCCTCGACGTGGCCGAGCGCTACCGCAACCTGCGCTACCTGGCCGTGTACGAGCCGCAGGACGGCGACCCGGCGATCTGAGTCGGCGGCCGTGTCGCCGCCCGGGGTCAGATCCGTCCGCTCCGTTCGAGGTCGCGGTAGGCGAACCACCCGGGCACCATCGGCAGCCAGTAGGTGAGCAGCCGGTAGAGGAACACGGCGGGGACCGCCACCGCCATCGTCTCGCCCAGCGCCACGAGCCCGGCGATGAGGGCCGCCTCCACCGCGCCGAGGCCACCGGGAGTGGGTGCCGGCGCCGCGAGGAGGGTGGCGAGGAGGAAGACCACCGCGACCGACGGGATGTCGATGTCGCCCCCGAGGGCGCGTACCGAGTTGGCGAGCGCGGCGATGTAGAAGGTGGTCACCAGCACGGAGCCGGCCAGCAGCTGCACGAGCCGCACCGGCCGTCCCAGCACCTGGGTGAACCCCGACCCGGCCCGCCGCACCGCCGGCAGGAGTGTCCGCAGGACGCGGCGACGCCAGCGGGGGAGGAGCATCACGAGGCCGGTCAGGGCCACCGCCGCGGCCAGCCCGGCGAGCACCACCGCGCTCGAGGTGACGGTCGTGTCGAGGTCGCCACGGTCGATCGCCACCCGCCCGGCGACGTAGAGCGCGGCCACGTGCACGGTGAAGCCGGCGAGGGTCACGAGGCCCACCGACGACAGGGCCACCTCCGTGTCGATCCCCTGCTTCTGCAGGTACCGCACCCCGAGCGCCACCCCGCCGCTGCGGGCCGGGGTGATCCGGTTGGCGAAGGAGGACGCCACCCGTGACAGCAGCGTGGAGCGGAACTGGAGGGCGTCACGCAGGGCGCCGATCTGGGCGAGCGTGGCGCCCGGGTAGGTCACCGCCGAGCAGACCAGCGCGAGCAGCGCGGGGCCGGGCGCGGCGCCCAGCGCGTCGAGCGGGGTGCCCCGGCCCCCCACCAGCAACGGGATCGCCACCCACAGGGCCACGCCGCCGGCGAGCACGGCGGCCACCCGCCCGGGGCGGACCGGGGCGAGTTCCTCGTAGACCACCTCGGGCACGTGCGCCCGGTGGCGGACCTCGGCCCTGAGCGGCTCGAACAGGTCGTTCTCCCGCAGCGCCGTGCGGGTGGCCGACCCCAACGCGAACGGGTGGAGCCGGGGCAGGGCCCGGGCGAGGCCGTCGGCGCGCACCGCCCGCTCCGCTGCGGCCACGGCACGTTCCACCCCCACCACGGTGGCGGTCGAGCCGATCAGCTCGGCGAGGTCGGTGTCGAGCAGCAGGTCCGACGCGGCGAGCTCGGCGAAACCGAAGTCGATGATGAGGGCCCGGCCACCGTCGTCGAGGAACACGTTGGCCAGGCGGAGGTCACGGTGGGCGATGCCGTTGTCGCGCATCTCCACCAGGAGCCGCCAGACCTCGTCGAGGACCTCGTCGGTGATGTCCTCGGCCGGTACCCGGTCGAGCGAGTCACCCTCGATGGCCTCGAAGGCCAGCAGCATGCCGTCGGTGCCGATCGAGGACACCGCGCGCAGCGTCGGCGTGCGGATCCCCACCGACGTGGCCCGCAACGACAGGAGGGCCTCGTGCTCGACGCTCCGGCGCAGCGACGACATCGGACGCTCGTCGCCGGTGTTGCGCAGCAGCAGCAGGCGGACCGCGCGGAACATCAGGTCGGCGGAGCGGTTGTCCTGGTTCAGCACCTTGATGAAGATCGACCGGCCGTCGACCGTGGTGCCGAACCACGGGGTGGAACCCCGCGCGTCCACCGCGGCGGGGTGCACCTCGGCGAGAGCGAAGCCGGATCGGGCCAGGGCGTCGATGAGGTCCTCGGCCCGGGGCCGCGAGTCGGGGGTGCCGAACAGCAGCGCCATGGCCGCGCCGCAGGTGAGGCCTGCCCCCAGGTCGACCAGCCAGCCGATCTCGGCGATCCCACCGAAGCTCAACGACACGAACGCGTGCAGCACCACCACGCCGATGCCGAGTCGCCGGACCGTCCGCGTCAGGTACGGCCACCCCACCACCAGGGCCGCCACGAACGCCGCGAGGACCGGGTCGTGCGGACTGAGGACCTCGCCCGCGGACAGGTACGCGGAGGGGAACCGCGAGGGGGGCGTGCGGGTGGCGAGGTCGACCAGGACGGACCCGAGCAGCATCGCCGCCACCGCGGCGGCGTTCACGATGAGGAACAGTCGCCAGCGCCGGGCCCGCAGCAGGAGGAGGTTGACCACCAGCGGGGTGAGCAGGAGCACGGCCGCGACGAGGAACTCCGGCATGGCCCGCAGCCAGGGCGGGATCCACCGCAGGGTGGCGGTGGTGTCCACGTTGAGCGCCGCCCCGGTGTTGTCGAACCGCCACGCGAGGAACACGCCGGCGAGCAGCACCACCACCCCCACCACCAGTCGCAGGAGGTACGTCGGCGACCGGACGAGCGGCCGGCCGGTGTGGTCGCGGGGCTGGTCGCCGGCGGGGGCGGGGAGGTCGTCGGCCATGGGTCCTGGCGCGGAGCCTACCGGCGGCGGGGGTTCACTCCCGGGGTCCGGGTCGGTAGCCTCGGGAGACGGAACATCGTCCGCCGTACCGGGGTTGGCACGATCGCACTGCGGCACCGCCGCACCGCCGCAGCGACGGCGTCAGTCCGGAGGGACCGCACCATGACCCAGCTCCACGACCCCCACCACCTGCCGGGTCCGGGCGACCTCAACGTCGCCGACGAGGACCCGTTGCCCGCCGACACCTCGGTGGTGGACCACGACAAGATCGAGCGGGCGGTGCGCGACATCCTCGAGGCGATCGGGGAGGACCCCGACCGTGACGGCCTGCGCGACACCCCGGCCCGGGTCGCCCGCATGTACGCCGAGACCTGCGCCGGCCTGCAGGACTACCCGGCCCGCCACCTGAAGGTGACCTTCGACGCCGGCCACGACGAGATGATCATGGTGCGCGACATCCCGCTCTACTCCCTCTGCGAGCACCACCTCGTGCCGTTCTTCGGCAAGGCGCACGTGGCCTACATCCCCAACACCGACGGCCGCGTGACCGGCCTGTCGAAGCTCGCCCGCCTCGTCGACGGGTTCGCCCGCCGGCCCCAGGTCCAGGAGCGCCTCACCACGCAGGTGGCCGACGCGATCGAGGACGGCCTCAACCCGCGTGGCGTGTTCGTGGTCATCGAGGCGGAGCACATGTGCATGGCCATGCGGGGCATCCGCAAGCCGGGCTCGTCGACGGTCACCTCGGCCGTGCGCGGGATCTTCCGCGAGGACGCGGCGGCCCGTATGGAGGCCATGCGCTTCATCGACGGCCCGTCCCGCTGAGGGCGGCCCCGAGGTGGTTCCGGAGGGGGCCGTGCTCCCGGAGGAGCCCGATTTCCCGGAGGTGATGGGCGTCCTCAACGTCACGCCCGACTCGTTCTCCGACGGCGGCCTCCACGAACGGTCCGACGTGGCGGTGGACCGGGGTCGGGAGCTGCTGGCGCAGGGCGCCACCGTCGTGGACGTGGGCGGGGAGTCCACCCGTCCGGGGGCCGAACCGGTGGACCCGGCGCAGGAGGCGGCTCGCGTGGTGCCGGTGATCGAGGCCCTCGCCGCCGACTGCCGTGCCGTCGGTGCCCGGCTGTCGGTGGACACCCGGCACGAGGAGGTGGCGCGGGCCGCGGTCGCCGCCGGGGCGGACCTCGTCAACGACGTCAGCGCCTCCCTGTGGCCGGTGGCCGCCGAACTGGGTGTCGGCTGGGTGGCCATGCACATGCAGGGTGATCCCCGCACGATGCAGGCCGAGCCCCGCTACGGCGACGTGGTCGACGAGGTGCGGGGGTTCCTCGACCGGCGTGCCCGTGCGGCGGAGGACGCCGGTGTGGCGGAGGTCTGGGTGGACCCCGGGATCGGCTTCGGCAAGACCACCGCCCACAACGTGGCGCTGCTCGCCCACCTCGACCGGCTGGTGGCCGACGGGCGCCCGGTGGTGGTGGGGACGAGCCGGAAGCGGTCGCTGGGCGTGCTGATGGCCCGTGCCGACCTCGGGCTGCCCGCCCACCCCGGTCCGGGTGGCGGCGGGGCGGACCTGGAGCTCCCGGTGGGGGCCGGGGACCCCGTCCCGGTGGGCTCGCGGCGGTCCGGTTCGCTGATCACGGCTGCCTGGGCCATGATCCACGGGGCGCGGATGGTCCGCGTGCACGACGTCGCCGAGACGGTCCGGATGGTCGGGCTGCTCGGCGCAGGCCGCCCGGACGAGGTGAGGTGATGGCCGCCAAGGGAAAGTGGGCCCAGGGGATCCAGCCCCGGCACTTCCACTGGATCATCGGTGACCAGTTGGCGGTCTGCGAGCGTCCCGGCGGGTTCGGGGCGAACCACCGCAAGGTGCGCCGCCAGGAGGAGATCATCTGGATCCGGGAGCAGGGTTTCGACCTCGTGGTCTCGGTGTCCTCCGCGCCCCACAACCTGCACAACTACGACGAGCTGGGCGTGGTCTGGCGCCACTGGCCGATGGCCTCCGGCGAGGAACTGCCGCCCTACCTCGCCCGGTCCTACAACGAGCTGCGCGGCCTACTGGGTTCGGGCCGGAAGGTGATCCTGCACTCCGACGAGCTCTCCGAGCGCCTCTGCGGCTTCCTCGCCGGCTATCTGGTGTGGACCTCCATGGTCCCGGAGCCGCCGAAGGCCATCACCCTCGTGGAACACCTCACCGGTCGTCAGCTCGGCGCCGACGGTCGCCACATCGTGGGCGAGGCGGCACGACTCCAGCAGGCGGGCTGACGCCGTGGCGGCCGCCGGCGGGTCGGTCCCGTCCCCGGGTGTGATCGAGCTCCGCGGCCTGAGGGTGACCGCGGTGGTGGGTGTGTTGCCCGAGGAACGCGAACGGGCCCAGCCGCTGGAGCTCGACCTCGACCTCCACGTCGACCTGGCCGCGGCCGCGGCCTCCGACGCGCTCGACGACACCGTGGACTACGGCGCGGTCTGCGACCGGGTGGTCGAGGTGGTCGCCGGTGCGGCGCCCCAGCTGCTGGAGCGACTGTCGGTGGAGGTCGCGCGTGCCGTGCTCGGCATCGACGCCCGCATCGACGCCGTGGACGTGGTCGTCCGCAAGCTGCGCCCCCCGGTGGCCCACGACCTGGCCAGTTCCGGGGTGCGGGCGCGGGTGGCGCGGTGACGGACGCGTCCCCCGGTCCGGTCCGCCGGACCTTCCTGTCGCTCGGCTCCAACCTGGGTGACCGCCGCGAGCACCTGCGCCAGGGCGTCGAGATGCTGCCCGACCTGGTGGCGGTGAGCCCCGTGTACGAGACGGTGCCGGTCGGCGGCCCGGCCCAGGACCAGTTCCTGAACCTCGTCGTCCGGCTCGACACCTCGATCGAGCCACGCGACCTGCTGGCGATCTGTCACCGCATCGAGGCGACCGCACACCGGGTGCGGGAGGAGCGGTGGGGGCCGCGGACCCTGGACGTGGACATCGTCTGGATGGACGGGGTCACGAGCGACGACCCCCACCTCACCCTGCCCCACCCCCGTTGGAAGGAGCGCCGCTTCGTGCTGGCCCCGCTCCGCGACCTCGCCCCCGACCTCGTGTCGGACCGCGACCTGCAGCTCGCCGAGGGGTCGGTCACCCGGGTGGGGGACCTGGGTCCGACCCGGGGCTGATGGGCGCTCCGACCCGGGCCGTCCGGGTGATCGGTTCGGGCCGGGCCGGCGGGTCCTTCGCGGCGGCCCTCTCCGGTGCGGGGTGGTCCGTCGAGCTGCTCGACCGCGGCGCCGCGGTGGGGACGACGGCCGAGGGAGCCGACCTCGTGCTGCTGTGCGTGCCCGACGCCGCGGTGGCCGCGGCCGCGGCCGCGGTGCGGCCCGGTCCGGCGGTGGTGGCCCACTGCGCGGGCTCCCTCGGCCTCGACGTGCTGGACCCGCACGATCGGCGGGCCTCGGTCCACCCGCTGGTGGCCCTGCCCACCGCCGAGGTGGGTGCCCGGCGCCTGCGCGGCGCCTGGTTCGCGACCGCGGGGGATCCGAGCTCCGTCGGGGTGGTCGACGACGTGGTGGCGGCCCTCGGCGGCCGCGCCGTGGAGGTGCCCGACGGTGCCCGCACGAGCTACCACGCCGCCGCGGTGGTGGCGTCGAACCACCTCGTGGCGCTGCTCGGCCAGGCCGGCCGGATCGCGGCGGCGGCCGGGGTCCCGCTCGAGGCCTTCCTCGACCTGGCCCGCGCCAGCCTCGACAACGTGGCCGCGCTCGGCCCGGCCGACGCCCTGACCGGGCCGGTGTCGCGGGGCGACTGGGACACGGTGCGCCGCCACGTGGCCGAACTGGAGCCGTCCGAGCGCGGTGCCTACCTCGCGATGGTCGGCGAGGCGGCCCGGTTCGCCGGTCGGCCGGTGCCCGGGGACCTGGCGGCTCGGTAGCCTCACGGCCGTGACCGAGCGGAGCGAGGACCTCCTCATGATCGCCGGGGCCGTGCGCCGCCCGCTGGAGCTGGTGCAGCGGTCCGGCCCGCTCGGGCCCCTGCTGCGCCTGGCGGATCCGGAGCCCGGGGCCGACCACGCGACGGTCCACGCCCGCGACGGACTCTTCCGGGCCTCGGTGCCGCTCGCCGCCCTGACGGCAGCGTCGCTCGAGGGCGGCCGGTTGCGGGTGCCGGGTGCGCCCACCCGGTGCTGGGAGGTCAAGGACGTGGTGCGCATCGAACTCACCCACGGTCCCCGGCCCGACTCGGTGGAGGCCCGCCGTCCCCCGGCGGCGGACTGAGCGCCGGGATGGAGACCGTCACCGCGGTCGCGGCGTTGCGCGCCCGCCTCGACGAGGCCCGCTGCGCGGGTCGACGGGTCGGGGTGGTGCCCACGATGGGCGCGCTGCACGAGGGTCACGCCTCGCTGGTGCGCAGGGCCGCAGCCGACTGCGACGAGGTGGTGGTGACGGTCTTCGTGAACCCGCTGCAGTTCGCAGCGGGCGAGGACCTCGGCGCCTACCCGCGTACCCCGGCGGAGGATGCGGAGCTGTCGGCCCGGTCGGGGGCCACCGTGCTGTTCCTCCCCGACGAGGCGGAGATGTACCCCGACGGCCGCGACGGGGTGCTCACCTCGGTGGCCGTCCCGGCCCTGGCCGGGGTGCTGGAGGGTGCGTCGCGGCCCACCCACTTCGCCGGTGTGTGCGTGGTGGTGGCGAAGTTGTTCCACGCGGTGGGGCCGTGCCGGGCCTACTTCGGGGAGAAGGACTTCCAGCAGTTGGCGATCATCCGCCGGATGGTCCGTGACCTGTCCTTCCCGGTGGAGGTGGTGGGGTGCCCCACCTCCCGGGAGCCCGACGGCCTCGCCCGCTCCAGCCGCAACGTCTACCTCGACCCGGACGAGCGGGCGGCGGCACCGGTGCTGCACCGGGCGTTGCGGGAGGGTCGCGCCCTGATCGCAGCGGGCGAGACCGACCCCGCCGCGGTGCGGGCGGCGATGGCCGCGGTGGTGGAGGCGTCGCCCTCGGGTGAGCTCGACTACGTGGCGGTGGTGGACCCGCTGACGCTGGCCCCGGTCGAGCGGGCCGGGCCGGCCTGCCGCCTGCTGGGCGCGGTGCGCTTCGGCCGGGCGCGGCTGATCGACAACATCTCCGCCGACGGGTCCGACGGCGACCGACCGGGATGAGCGAGGTGGACGAGGTGCTCGACCTGTTGGTCCTCGGCAGCGGCGTGGCGGGCCTGTCGGCGGCGGTGCGGGCCGCGGGTGGGCACGAGCTGGTGACGGGCGTGCTGACGAAGGGTGCCCTGGAGCAGGCCACCACGCGCTGGGCCCAGGGTGGGGTGGCCGCGGCGCTGTCGCAGGACCCGGAGGAGATCGACCTCCACCTGGCCGACACGCTGGCGGCGGGTGCGGGGCTGTGCGACCTCGACGCGGTTCGGGTGCTGGTCGACGAGGGCCCCCGCCGCGTGGAGGAACTCATCGGGCTGGGGGCGGAGTTCGACCGCGACGAGGGCGGCAACCTGTCGCTCGCCCGGGAGGGTGGACACTCGGTGGCCCGCGTGGTGCACGCCGGGGTGGCGACCGGGGCGGAGATCGAACGAGCGCTGGTCCATGCGGTGAGGCGTACCGCGGCGGTGGTCCACGAGCACGCGTTCGCCCACGACCTGGTGGTGGAGGACGGGCGCTGCGTGGGGGTCAGGGCGACCGGGCCGGAGGGCGACGAACGGGTGGTGCGGGCCCGCAACGTGCTGCTGGCCACCGGCGGGTCGGGCCAGCTGTTCGCCGTGACGACCAATCCGCAGGAGGCCACCGGTGACGGCGTGGCCATGGCGCTGCGCGCCGGTGTGGCGGTGGCCGACCTGGAGTTCTTCCAGTTCCACCCGACGGCCCTGGCGCTCCCGTCGATGCCACGGGCGCTGCTGTCGGAGGCCCTGCGGGGTCACGGCGCGGTGCTCCGCGACGACGCGGGCGAGCGGTTCGTCGACGAGCTGTTGCCCCGCGACGTGGTGTCGAGGGCGATCCTGGCCCGGATGGTGGAGCAGGGGTCCGACCACGTGTGGCTCGACGCCCGCAGCCTCGAGCACTTCTCCGAGCGGTTCCCCACGATCGCCGCGGATCTCGCCCGGCGGGGTCTGGATCCGTCGCGCGACCTTCTGCCGGTGGCGCCGGCGGCGCACCACCAGTGCGGAGGGATCGTGACCGACCTCCGGGGCGCCACCTCCCTGCCGGGCCTGTGGGCGGCCGGTGAGGTGACCTGTACCGGGGTGCACGGCGCCAACCGGCTGGCGTCGAACTCGCTGTTGGAGGGCATGGTGTTCGGCCCGAGGGCGGTGGAGGCGGTGGCCGACGGGGTGCGGGGCCCCGAACCGAGCGGCGCGATGCGCACGGTGCTCGGCTTCCCGGGCGGGCCGCCCGGGGAGGACTCGCTCGACATCCCCGGCGAACTGCTCGCCGTGGCGGGGTGGGCGGGCGGTGACGGGTCGAACGCTGCGGGGGTGCCGGAGGGGTGGTCGCCGGAGGGGTGGTCGCCGGCGGATCAGCTGGCCGGGTTGCAGTCGGTCATGTCGATGGACGCCGGGGTGCACCGGAGCGAGGACGGGCTCGTTCGTGCCGGGGCGGTGATCGAGACGGTGCTGGCCGACACGTCGGCGACGGGTCGGTCGGCGGGCGGCGGCCGACCGGCCGGGTCGTCGGGGCCGCACGCGGTGGCCGAACTCCGGAACCTCGCCGAGGTCGGTCGGGTCCTCGTGGCGTCGGCGCTGGCCCGGACGGAGAGCCGTGGCACCCACAGTCGGGTGGACCACCCGGTCACGGACCCGGCGCAGCGCCACCGTCTGGTGGTGTGGTCGCCCGACGGGCGGCCTCCCAGCGGTTGACCAGATCGAGCACACGGTCGCGGGCCGGGGTCGGACCGTCCTGTGGTGGGGTTCCGGCAGCGCCCGGTTGACGGTCCTCCCATGACCGGCCGTTCGCCGTGCGGTTCCGGGGGTGCCGGTGGAGTTCGGCGAGACAGCGCCGGACGTGACGGAGGTGGGCCCGGTCGAGGTACGCGAGGCGGTAGCGGCCGCGGCCGGTCCGGCGAACGCGGCCGTGACGGACCTCCGTGCGCAGGACGTCGGACACCGCTCTCGAGGGCGGGCGCCACGTCACGTAGCCGGACCGCCGGAGCTCACGCACCAGTTCGGCCACACGCATCTCGGTACCCGACCGGGCCAGGACCTCGTAGAGGGCATGACGGAGCAGGAAGCGGCCGAGCACCACGGCGCCCGGCCGTGACGCCCGGTACATGGTGGTCAGGTCGTCCTCCGTCATGGGCGCCAGTGCACCCGGCCCGTGTGACAGCGGTGCGGAGGACCTGTCGCGTGGCGGCCCGGTCGGCCGCGCCCGCGGTCCCGAGTGGTGTTGGTGTTGGTGTGGAGTGGTGTTGGTCCCGAGAGCTGGTTCGGGTGGTTCCCCGTGCGTCGTCGTGCGACTCGCGCCCCGGGGAGTCGCACGGCGACGCCGGGGAGCTGGCGGGTGGGTCGTGTGGCGCTGGTCCGGGTGGAGTCGCACGGCGACGCCGGAGAGTGGGGTGGCGGGAGAGTGGGGTGGCGGGAGAGTGGGGTGGGGGGAGAGTGGGGTGGCGGGAGAGACCCGCCGTCGGGAGTCGCCCGTGCCGGACGCGCCGAGGTGACACACTCGACCGGTGCAACCTGCCGATCCGGACGCCCGCGGCGACCTCGTCGAATACCTCCACCCTCCCGCCCACGCGGTGGCCGACGCCGTCGCCCGTGCCATCGCGGAAGACCTCACCCCGCTCGGCGACCTCACCGCTGCACTGCTGCCGGCCGTCGACGGCGAGGCCCGGTTCGTGGCCCGGGCCGCCGGCGTGGTGGCCGGGACCCGTTGCGCCACCGAGGCGTTCCGTCGCATCGACCCCTCCGTCGAGGTCGCGTGGCTCGTCGACGAGGGGGAACGCCTGGCCCCGGGCGCGGCCTTCGGTGTGGTCCGCGGACCGTTGGCCTCGGTCGTCACCGCCGAGCGGACCGCCCTGAACTTCCTCGGCCACCTCTCCGGCATCGCCACCCTCACCCGGGCCTACGTCGACGCGGCCGCCTCCGGCGGCAGCGCCCGCATCTGGGACACCCGCAAGACGGTGCCGGGCCTCCGGTCGCTCGCCAAGGCGGCCGTCCGCGCCGGAGGCGGCCGCAACCACCGCGGCAACCTGTCCGACTGGCTGCTCGTGAAGGACAACCACCTGGGCGGGATGTCGATCCCCGACGCCGTCGCCGTGGCGCGTGACCGTTGGCCGGGCCGCACCGTGCACGTCGAGTGCGACACGGTCGAACAGTGCGTCGAGGCCCTCGAGGCCGGCGCCGATGCCGTGCTGCTCGACAACATGACCCCCGAGCAGGCGCAGGCCTGCGTGGCGGCGGCCGAGGTCCGCCAGGGCGGCCAGTCCCGCCGCACGCTCCTCGAGTGCTCCGGCGGGATCACGCTCGACACGGTCGCCGCCTATTCGGCGACCGGCGTCGACATGATCTCCGTCGGCGCCATCACCAACTCGGCTCCGGTGCTCGACATCGGACTCGACCTCGCCTGAGCGCCGCGGCCATCCTTGACGGTCCACCCATCCAGCACCCCGGGAGCCAACGTGCTGCTCGTCATCGACGTCGGCAACACCCAGACCGTGGTCGGGCTCTACGACTCCGGCGACCGTAGCCACCAACTCCTCGACCACTGGCGCGTCGCCACGGTGGCCGAACGCACCAGCGACGAGCTCGCCCTGCTGCTCCGCCAGCTCCTCGAGACCCGCGGGCTCGAGCTCCGGGGGGACATCCGTGGCGTCGCCGTCTCCTCCGGTGTGCCGAGCGTGACCTTCGAGCTGCGCCGCATGTGCGAGCGCTACCTCGAGATCGATCCCGTGGTGCTCGGGGCCGGGGTGCGCACCGGCATGTCGGTCCTCTACGACAACCCCCGGGAAGTGGGGGCGGACCGCATCGCGAACGCGGTCGGTGCCTACGACCTCTTCGGCGGACCGACGATCGTGGTCGACTTCGGCACCGCCACCACCTTCGACGTCATCTCGGCCGACGGCGAGTACCTCGGGGGCGCCATCGTGCCCGGCATCGAGATCTCGATGGACGCGCTCTTCGGCCGGGCCGCAGCGCTCCGTCGGGTGGAGCTCGTGGAGCCCCGCTCCGTGATCGGCAAGACCACCGTGGAGTCCATCCAGTCCGGTGCCGTGTACGGCTACTCCTCGCTGGTCGACGGCATGTGCGACCGCATCGAGGAGGTCATCGGCGACTCGACCGTCGTGGCCACCGGCGGACTGGCGGGCCTCATCGCCCCCATCACCGCCTCGATCGAGCACGAGGAGCCCTGGCTCACCCTCCACGGCCTCCGCCTGATCTGGGAGAAGAACCAGGGGGATCGTCCGTGACCGACCGGCCCGACGCGTCCGACCGGCCCGAGCGGCCCGCGCAGCCCTACCGGCACGAGGTCGGCACCACCGCGGCCGCGGTGGCGGCCGGGCACCAGGGCCTGGAGCCGGGCACCGAGACCGGGAACGTGGTGTCGGTGGCCGGCCGCCTGATGCTGCGTCGCGTGCAGGGCAAGCTCGCGTTCGGCACCCTCGCGGACTCCACCGGGAGGATCCAGCTCTTCGCACCGTCGGCCAGCACCCCCGACTTCGAGCGGTTCTGCGAACTCAGCCTGGGCGACTGGATCGGCGTGACCGGCGAGGTGATGACCACGCGGCGGGGCGAGCTCTCGATCCGGGTCGACGACTGGACCCTGCTCGCCGGCACCCGCCGACCGTTCCCCGACAAGTGGCACGGCATCAGCGACCCCGACACCCGCTACCGGCAGCGGTACGTGGACCTGTGGGTCACCGAGGAGGCCCGGCACACGTTCGTGCTGCGGTCCCACCTGCTGTCGCTCACCCGCCGGTTCATGGAGGACCGCGGCTACCTCGAGGTGGAGACGCCGGTCTTCCACCCCATCCCCGGGGGTGCGCTGGCCCGGCCGTTCGTCACCCAGCACCACGCACTCGACCTCGAGCTGTACCTCCGCATCGCCCCCGAGCTGTACCTGAAGCGGCTGGTGGTCGGCGGGTTCGAGCGTGTCTTCGAGATCGCCCGGGTCTTCCGCAACGAGGGCATCTCCACCCGGCACAACCCCGAGTTCACGATGCTCGAGTGCTACGAGGCCTACGGCGACTACCACGTGCACATGGAGCTCACCGAGCAGCTCGTCGCCCACCTGGCCACCGAACTGTGCGGCTCCACCACGATCTCCTACCAGGGTCGCCCGGTGGACCTCTCCGCCCCGTGGCGCCGTGCGCCACTCGCCGAGCTGACCTCCGAGCAGGTGGGTGACGACGTCTCCGTGCGCACGCCCGTCGCCCGGCTGCGGGAACTGTGCGACGCCCACGGCGTGCCGTGGAAGGAGTCCCACGGCCCCGGCAAGCTCCTCCTCGAGCTGTACGAGAAGACCACCGAGCACGGCCTCTGGGACCCGGTCTTCGTGATCGACTACCCGGCCGAGGTCTCGCCCCTCAGCCGCCCGCACCGCGACGACCCCCTGCTGGTCGAGCGGTTCGAGGGCATCGTCGTGGGCCGCGAGCTGTGCAACGGCTTCTCGGAGCTCACCGACCCCGACGTGCAGCGCGAGCGGTTCGAGGCCCAGGCCGCCCAACGGGCCGAGGGCGACGACGAGGCCATGGTGGTGGACCACGACTACCTGCGGGCGCTCGACTACGGCCTGCCGCCCACGGTGGGCCTGGGTATCGGCATCGACCGGCTCGTGATGCTGCTGGCGGACGTCCACAGCATCCGCGACGTGGTCCTCTTCCCGACCCTCCGGCCGGAGCCGCAGGACGGGTGAGGGCAGGAACGTGACGGTGGAGCCACCCGGCGGGGTCCCGTTGACGGCCCGGGGCCTGCGTCGTTCGTTCGACGACGGCGTCGCCGTGCTGGACGGCGTGGACCTCGACGTGGGCCCGGGCCGCACCCTGGCGCTCCTCGGGCCCTCCGGGTGCGGCAAGACCACCCTCCTGCGGGTGCTCGCCGGCCTCGACGTCCCCGACGAGGGCACGGTCACCTGCGGCGACCGAGTCCTCACCGGCCCCGGCACGTTCGTGGCCCCGGAGGAGCGCCGGGTGGGCATGGTGTTCCAGGACTGGGCGCTGTTCCCCCATCTCACGGTGGCCCGCAACGTGGGGTTCGGCCTCGAGCGCCCCGACCGCCGGAGTTCGCCTCGCATCGACGAGGCCCTGGGCATGGTGGGCCTGCCCGACCTCGGCGATCGCATGCCCGACACCCTCTCGGGCGGGCAGCAGCAGCGGGTGGCCCTCGCCCGGGCCATCGCCCCGCGCCCATCGGTCCTGCTGCTCGACGAACCCTTCTCCAACCTCGACGCCTCCCTTCGCACCCAGGTGCGCACCGACGTGCACGCCCTCCTCGTGGAGCTCGGGGTCACCACCGTGTTCGTCACCCACGACCAGGACGAGGCCTTCGTGCTGGGCGACGAGGTGGCGGTCATGTCGGCGGGCCGGATCGTGCAGTCGGGTCCGCCCGAGGAGCTCTACCTGCGCCCGGTCGACCGCTGGGTTGCCGGCTTCGTGGGCGAGGCGAACCTCCTGGCCGGCCACGCCCACGGCGACCGGGCCACCACCGCACTGGGCCCTCTCCCGCTGGACACGCCGGCGACCGGCCCCGTCGACGTGCTCGCCCGGCCCGAGTCGCTGGTGCTGGAGTCGGTGGGAGCCCCTGCCGCCGGAGCTCCCGACGCCGGGGAGGGCGCGTCCGGCGAGGTGCGGCTGGTGGAGTACGTGGGTCGCGACACGGGCTACCTGGTCGACGTGGCGGGCCAGGTCCTGCGGGTCCGGGTGCCGGGCGCCCCCCGCTGCGCCCGCGGTGACGCCGTCCGGGTCCGTCACATCGGCGGGCCGGCCCGCTCGTTCCCTCCGACGGACCGCTGATCGGCGGACGGAAGGGAGCGAGGGGTGGGACGGCTGTACCTGGAGTACCTGGGGGAGGAAGTCACCCTCGACGACGGCGACTCCCTGAGCTTCGGTCGGAGCGCGGACCTCGTCGTGGACGCCGACAACCGCTACCTGCACCGGGTGCTCGGCTCGTTCGTCCCCCACGGCGACGTCTGGTTCCTGCAGAACACCGGCCGCCACATCCCGCTCCACGTGCTCGACGCCACCGGCCCGTCGCGGGCCGAGGTGGGCCCGGGCGACCAGGTGCCGCTCGGGTTCGCCGAGTTCACCGTGGCGTTCGACGCGGGCCCGGCCCGGTACGAGATCCGCGGCGCCCTCGAGGAGAACGGCCTCCCCGGCGTGGGGACGAGCGCACCCACCGACACGGTCGAGTTCGGGCTCGTCGCGCTCAACTCCGAGCAGCGCCTGCTGGTGGCGGCCCTCGCCGAACCGCTGCTCCGCGGGCGTCCGGACTGGGTGTCGCGCATGCCGGGCAACAAGGAGGTGGCGCGCCGCCTCGGCTGGACGCTGCCGAAGTACAACCGGAAGCTCGACCACCTGTGCCGCCGACTGGCCGAGGAGGGGGTCGACGGGGTGCTCGGCACTGCGTCGACGCTGGCCACGAACCGACGTCAGGTCGTGGTCCGGCACCTGGTCGACCGCGGCCTCGTCACCGCCGCCGACCTCGAGGCCCTGCCGCCGCTCGCATGACGCCCCACACACCGTTGCTCTAGCCTCCCGGCGTCCGTTGGTGGGTCGTCGGCCCTTGCCGAGGGAGAGGGAAGATGTCCGACACGGCGAGCCTGCCGTCCATCGACGGCGTGGAGCTGCAACAGGAGCTCGGGCGGGGCGCGTCCAGCGTCGTGTACCTCGGCACCCAGGAGCACTTCGACCGCCGGGTGGCGGTGAAGGTGCTCGACCTCCCCGGGCAGGACGAGCTGGCCACCCGGCTCTTCGTGAACGAGTGCCGGATCCTCGGGGCGCTCGGCTCCCACCCCAACATCGTCACCGTCTTCGACGGCGGGCTCGCCGGCGGGCCCGAGGGAGCCGGACGGCCGTACCTCGTGATGGAGTACCTCCCCGGCGGCACTCTGGCCGACCGGCTGTCGGCCGCCGGGGGTGCGGGTCTCCCGGTGGAGGAGGTCCTGCGGGTCGGCGTCCAGATGGCCGGTGCCCTGGCCACGGCGCACCGCCACGGGATCGTCCACGGCGACGTCAAGCCCCACAACGTGCTGGTGGGCCGTCCCGGCGAGGTGCTGCTGTCGGACTTCGGCATCTCGCGGGTGGCCTCGGCCGCGTCGGTCACCACCCGGGTGCCGGTGTTCACGCCGCTGCACGCTGCACCGGAGATGTTCGACGGCGCACCGGCCTCCGAGCTCACCGACGTCTACGAGCTGGCCTCCACCCTGTTCGAGCTGCTCGACGGCCGCCCGGCGCTCGGCGAGGTGACCGACAGCCCGCTGCTGGTGGTGGGACGCATGGCCCGCGGCGAGCGGCGTTCGCTCGACCGGGCCGCGCTGCCCGAGGCGGTGTGCGACCTCGTCGAGTCGGGCCTGGCTCGCGAGCCCTCGGAACGGCCCCCGGGTGCCGCTGCCTTCGGTGAGGCCCTGCAGGCCGTGCAGGCGGCGCTCGG
>CAIPVR010000014.1 GCA_903868545.1 uncultured Actinomycetes bacterium | reverse complement strand
CCGGGCCGCGACCGTGACGCGCGCGCCGGCCGCCCCGAGCGCCCGCACCACGGCGCGGGCCGCGCCGCCGGCGCCGAGCACCACCACGTGGAGACCAGCCGGTTCCAGGGCGAGGTCCGAACGCAGGCCGGCGAGGAACCCCTCACCGTCGGTGTTGTGGCCGAGCCACCGTCCGCGGTCGCCCGGGTCGCGGTGGATGCAGTTCACGGCCCCGAGCTCCGCCGCCACCGACGAGAGGCCGTCGAGCGCCGGGATGACCGCCGCCTTGTGCGGCATGGTCACGGAGAGGCCCTCGACCCCCAACGCCCTCGCCCCCGACACGGCGACCGGCGCGTCACCGGTCGCCACCGGCAGGGCCACGAAGACCCAGTCGAGACCGGCCGCCTCGAACGCCGCGTTGTGGATCACGGGCGACAGCGAGTGCGACACCGGATCACCGATCACGGCGGCCACACGCGTGGCCCCCGTGGGCGGGGCGCTCAGAAGACCCCCCGGGCCCGGGCGTCGTCCGCCGCTCGCTGGAACTCCGTGTAGGAGTCCGTGAAGAAGTGCGACGGCGGGTCCTTGGTGGTGAGGACGTAGTACTTCCACGGACCGTCCGCCGGCTCGATCGCGGCGGCGAGCGACGCCCGGCCGGGCAGCGCGATCGGTGTGGGTGGCAGCCCCTTGTTGAGCCGGAGGTTGTAGGGCGACTGCACCTCCAGGTCGGCCTTCGTGAGGTCGCCCGAGGTGCGGCCCAGTCCGTACAGGTTGGCGGCGTCGATGCCGAGGGCCTCCCCCGCGTCGAGGCGGTTGAGGATGACCCTGGCGATCTTGCCGCGCTCCTCCGGGGGCTGGCCGGCCTCACGCTCGATCAACGATGCGATCGTCACCAGTTCGTACGGGGTCCGCCCGCGGAGCGCCTCGGCCTTGTCGTAGCCCAGTTCGTCGAGGACGTCGTCCATCTTGGTGGCCATCGTCTGGAGGACCTCCGCTGCGGACGCGTCCTCCCTGAACTGGTAGGTGTCGGGGAACAGGAACCCCTCCCAGTTCGCCACGTTCGCCGGCTTGTACTCGGACGTCACCTGGCCGGAGCCCAGCGCGGTGAGCAACTCCGCCTGCGTGAGGCCCGGCATCGACTTCTCGATGATGGCCAGTGCCTCGGAGAGCTTCTTGCCCTCGGGGATCCGGACCACCCGGGAGGTGGGTGGGACGGGCCCGGCGTCGAGCACCTCCACCGCCTGGGAGTAGGACGAGTTGGCGCGGAACTCGGTGTACCGGCCCGCCTCCCACGGCCCCACGCCCTGCCAACGGGCCCACCAGTCGAAGATCGAGGGCGAGGAGATCACACCTTTGTCGGCCAGCAGGGTGGCGATGCCCTCGGTGGTGGAACCCGAGGGCACCTCCACCTCGATCCGGGCGCCCTGCTCGCCCGACGGCGTGACCTGCCGGCTCGCCCACAGCACGGCGCCGGCCGTCACCAGGACGACAAGTGCCACGAGGCCGGCCGCCAGCGCCAACATGCGGCGCCCGCCACGGCCCGGCGGGGTCATCGGGACGTACTCGTCGGGGTACGGGGCCGGACCGCGGCGCCGGCGAACCGGTTCCACGGGGCGGGGTTGCTCGGGCATCACTCGGTCGAATCCTCCTGGGCGGCCCGGCTGTCGAGCCACCCCTGCAGCAGCACGGCGGCGGCCACCTGGTCCACCACCCGTCGGCGCGCCGGCCCCGAGAGGTCCGTTTCGCGGAGCGACCGGTGGGCGGTGACCGTGGTGAGGCGCTCATCGTAGGTCTCCACCGGGACGGGGAGGACCTCACGCAGCCGCTCCACCTCCGCCAACGCCCGCCGCGCCGCCGGGCCCACGGAGCCGTCCAGCGAGTAGGGGACGCCCACCACCACCACTTCGGCCTCGGCCTCGGCGACCAGCTCGGCGATGGCACGGCGGTCCCGGGCCCGGTCGCCGCTGCGCTGCACCACTTCGTACGGGGTCACCACCCTGCCGGCGGCGTCGCAGAGCGCGAGGCCGATCCGGCGCTCGCCGAGATCGACGCCGACGGCCCGCACGGGAGGATCAGGCGGAGCCGGCCGCGGCCCGGGCCTGCTCCAGTGCCTCGTCCAGCCGTTCGGGACTCCGGCCACCGGCCACGGCGAGGTCGGCGCCCTTGCCCCCGCCGCCGCCGACCGTGCGGGCCGCCTCGGCGATCAGGGCACCGGCGTCGAGCCCGCTGTCGGGCGACACGGCGGCCACCAGTGCGACTCCCTTGCCCCCCGGCGACGAACCCAGCACCACGGCGCGGATGCCCGGCCGGTCGCGCAGGGCGAGCGCGAGGTCGCGGACCTCGTCGCGGGTCTCCGCCTCCACCCGCGCCACCACCACTCCGTCGACCGCCGACTCCGCCAGCGACCCGGCCTGACCACCAGCGAGCTCGCGACGCAGCGACTTCACCTCGTCGCGCAGCGTCCGCAGCTCGCCGAGGCGCTTCTCGAGGCCCCCCACGAGGTCGTCGGTGGGCACGCCGAGCAGATCGGCCGCCGCGGCCAGGGTGGCTTCCTCGGAGCGGAGCCGCTCGATCGGGCCGGTCCCCGTGACCGCCTCGATGCGGCGGATGTTGGACCCGATCGATCCCTCGGAGACCACCTTCATCGGACCGATGTCGCCGGTGGCACGCACATGGGTGCCACCGCACAGCTCGACGCTGTTCGACCCGGCCTCCAGCACCCGCACCACGTCGCCGTACTTGTCGCCGAAGAAGGCGATCGCGCCCAGCTCCCTCGCCGCGTCCATGGTGGTCTCGAAGTGGCGGACCGGCTCGTTCGAGAGCACCTCGGCGTTCGCGAGGTCCTCCACCCGGGCCAGTTCGTCGGGGGTGAGCGGGGCGTAGTGGCTGAAGTCGAACCGGAGTCGGTCCGGCGCCACCATCGACCCCTGCTGCTTCACGTGGTCGCCGAGCACCTCGCGCAACGCCCAGTGCAGCAGGTGGGTGCCGGTGTGGTTGCGCCGGATCGCCGCGCGCCGTGCGGCGTCGATCGAGGCCGTGGCCACCTCGCCGACCTCGATCCGGCCCTCGACCGGCTCCACCCGGTGGGCGTGCAGGCCCGGCAGTGAGTACGTCGTGTCGAGCACCCTGACGCTGCCCGTGGGCGTGGTGATGGTGCCGGTGTCGCCGACCTGGCCGCCGGACTCCGCGTAGAACGGCGTGCGGTCGAGGTACACCGT
>CAIPVR010000013.1 GCA_903868545.1 uncultured Actinomycetes bacterium | reverse complement strand
GGTGGGGCCGCGAGCACGGTGGCCCGGACCGGATCGAGATGGTGCCCGACGCCGTGGCCTGGACCGAGGTGCCCGCCGACCACCGGACCCTCGGGCGCCAACGCAGCCGCTGGCAGGCCGGGCTGATGCTGGCGCTGTGGCGGTACCGGGGGCTCATCGGCCGGCCCCGCTACGGACCGATGGGGACCTTCGTGCTGCCGTGCTACCTGGTGTTCGAGCTGCTGGCCCCGGTGGTGGAGGTCGTCGGTCTGGTGGTCATCGCCGTGGGCCTCCTCACCGGCACGCTGGGCGGCCCGGAGGTGGCCATGTTCGCAGCGCTCGCGTACGGGTTGGCGCTCGTGGTGGGCGTGTGGGCCCTCGTGCTCGACGCCTGGGTCGATCCGGGGCGCCGGTCAGGTCGTGAGTGGGCCTCACGGGCGGGCGTGCTGGTGGCCGAACAGGTCGGGTTCCGCCAGATGGGGGTGTGGTGGCGCCTACGCGGCATCGCCGACGCGCTCGGAGGAGCGCCCGCGTGGGGTCGCCAGGTCCGCTCCGGGTTCGGCGAGGTCACCTCCGGTGCGGCGGCGGTTCCCACGGTCGCTCCGGCCATGGGTGCTTCGGGTAGCGACCGCGGAGCTCGGCCCTGACGGCCGCGTAGCTGCCCCGCCAGAAACCCGGGAGATCGCGGGTGCGCTGCACCGGCCGACCTGCCGGTGACAGCAGCTCGACGGTGACCGCCACGGCGCCCCGACCCACCGTGGGGTGCTCGTCGAGGCCGAGCAGGTCCTGCAGCCGTACCGACAGGGTGACCGCCGGCTCCGGGGTGCCGTCGGGGCCGTCCTCCCAGGAGTAGACGAGCGCGGCGGTGCGGCCCGACGGCAGTGAGATCCGCTCGGGGGCGAACTCGTCGACCGCCCGGCGGGCCGACCACGGCAGTGCCTCCGCTCCGCTCGCACGGCGCAGCACACGGACCAGGTCCTCCGGGGTGCGGGCCCCGGCGGCCTCGGCGGCGTCGAGCAGGTCCGCCCGGCCGGCGGGGTCATCGGGAAGATCCGCCCCGCCGCGGCGGGCGAGCTCGCAGCGGGCCGACCACGCGTCGTCGGTGGGAGCGGCCGTCGCCGCCACCTCGGCCAGGCCGTCGGCCAGCGCCACCCGGAGCGCGGCCGGGTCGGGCTCCGGGTCGGGGCGTTCGGCCACCACGACGGCCCCGAGCCGGGTGCGGGCGACCGCCACCACGCCGCGGGCCCGGACCCACCGGGCGTCGCGCTCCACGGTGGTGGCCCGCCCGGCCAGGGCATCGGCCCCGTCGACCTCCTCGGCGAGTTGGACACGCCCGGGACGCACCGCCGCGTCGACCGACGGTACGACGAGCCACTCGGCACGGGCCAGCGGGTGGTCGGCCGGGACGGCGACCTCGCCGCCGCCGACCAGGTGGAACACGGCGACCCTCCGGCCCCGGCCCGCCTCCCGGGTGCCGGGTCGACGCCGGGCCAGCCGGTCGGGGAAGCCGGCGAGGAGGGCCCGGCCGACGGCGCCGGGTCCGGGGGCCGCAGCCGTCCGGTCCGTCCGGTCCGTCGGGTCGTCGGGCCGGTCGCGGTCACGGAGCCGCCGGCGCCACTCCCGCTCGGCCCGCCGCTCGGCGTCGTCGCCGTGACCCCGGGCCAGCGCCGCCACCCGCTCGCCGACCTCGATCGGCCCGGGCCGGTCGGCCTCGAGTACGGCGGCGAGTGCGGCCGCCACCCGGGGATCCGCCGCGGCCAGGATCACCGCACCGAGGCGCGGATGGGCACCCAGGTCGGCGAGCTCACGGCCCGCCGGGGTGAGCCGGCCGGTGCGGTCCACGGCACCGAGGTCGGCGAGCAGCCGGTCGGCCGCGACCACCGCTCGCTCCGGCGGCGGGTCGAGCCAGCGGAGCCCGTCGACCGGGGCGCCCCACGCCCGCACCTGCAGCACGGGCCCGCTGAGGTCCTCGGCCAGGATCGCGGGTTCGTCCCGGGCGGGCCGGTGACGCTCGTCCTCGGCGGACCACATCCGGTAACAGACGCCCGGGCCCGTGCGCCCGGTTCGGCCCCGACGCTGGTCGGCCCCCGACCGGCCGACCGGACCGGTCACCAGGCCCGGGAGCCCGGTGCGGGGATCGGTGCGCACCGTGCGGCGTCGTCCGGCGTCGACCACCACGCCGATGCCCGGCACCGTGAGGGAGGTCTCGGCGATCGAGGTGGCCAGCACCACGCGGCGGGTGCCCGGCTCCGGCCGCAGCACACGGTCCTGCTCCGCGTCGGGGACCGAGCCGTGCAGCTCGAGGACGTCCACCGCGGCCGGGAGTCCGGCGCGGCCGAGCGCGGCGGCGGTTCGGCGGATCTCCCCCCGGCCCGGCAGGAACACCAGCACGTCGCCCGGGTCGGTGCGCAGGGCCTCGACGATCACGGCCGCCGTGCGGTCCTCGAGGGGGTCGTGCAGGTTGCCCGGCCGGTACCGGGTGTCCACCGGGTGCGGCGGCAGTTCGGTGACCGCCACCGGTGCGGGCCGTCCACCGGGTACGCCCAGCAGCTCGGCCACCGGGCCGGGGTCGACGGTGGCCGACATGGCGAGCAGACGCAGGTCGGGCCGCAGGGCGCCGCGTACGTCGACGAGCAGGGCGAGGAGCAGGTCGAGGTCGGTGGAGCGCTCGTGGACCTCGTCGAGCAGCACGGCGGACACCCCGTCGAGGGACGGGTCGTGCTGGAGTCGCCGGAGGAGCAGCCCCTCGGTGACCAGTTCGATGCGGGTGCCGGGTGAGGTGCATCGCTCACCGCGCACCGAGTAGCCGACGGTCCCGCCCACCGGTCCGCCGAGGCGGTCGGCCATGAACCGCGCCGCGGCCCGGGCGGCCAACCGGCGCGGTTCGGTGACGACCAGGCGCCCGGTGGCCCAGGGCTCGTCGAGCAGCGCCGGAGGGACCGCGGTGGTCTTGCCGGTCCCCGGTGGGGCCACCAGCACCGCGGCGCCGGGATCGGCGAGGGCGGCGCGCAGCTCCGGCAGGGCGCCGAGCGCCGCCGGTCCGGACCCGGTCACCAGGATCTCCGGAGCTCAGACGCCCACATCGGTCGTTGCGGACCCCTATTTCCGGGTGGGGGGGGGGTCAGGAGACGGCGCGGGCGAAGGTCGAGGCGTCGAGCGCGAGGCGCACGTCGCCGTCGGACAGGTCGACGTGACCCGACCGGTGGCACACCTCCCCGAAGCGCGACCGGTGCCGGGGGCCGCCGCCGAGTGCCACGGTCGCCCCGTCCACGGTGAACGCCCCCTGCGAGCCGAAGCGCACCGCGCCCGCCGTCGGTGAGTCGTAGGACACCGCCCAGCCCCCGTCGCGCTCCTCCGCGGCGACCGGCGCGCCGGTCACCGCGTCCACGAACGCCGCGAACGACGGCCACTCGGGGGCTCGGCCCACCTCGCAGATCCACACGTTGCGGGCGTCGCCGTCGGCCACGAGGTCGAACGGCTCCGCGAACGTGGCGCTCGAGATCACCGGGGTGCGGCGCCACTCGGTGGGCCGGTGCGACCACAGCGCCACGTAGCCGTCACCCCGCCGCGCGAGGGTCCAGCCGTCGCGCTGGGTCCACTCGTCGAAGCGCTCCCTCGGGAAGAACGCGTGGGTCATCTGCAGGTAGTCGATCGAGAAGCCCAGCGAGCCCAGGTCGACCGGCTGGTAGGCGGGCCAGTAGCAGTTCACCGACACCCGCTCGTGCTGGGCCGAGCGCGGCATCGACGCGGTGCCGGTCCAGTACCCGGAGTCCTCGCCGCGGCCGCCGGTGGCGGGGGCGCCGGTGGGGTGCGTGGTGAACACCAGCGCGTCGGCGTCCACCGTGGCCTGCCACGAGTGCGTCTGTTCGCTGGCGTCCCCCGGCCGGTGGTCCACCGCGGTGGACAGCATCACCTCGGGGCTGCGCCACGTGACGGTGGTGGGCTCGCCCAGCACGCCGGCCGCCGCGAAGGCGGCCAGCTCCCGGGCGCCCACCTGGGCGAGGGCCGGGTTCTGGGAGATCGCCCGGAGGCTGCGGAACGAGCGGAACAGCGTGGTGTCCCACAGCCGGTACCGGTCCGCCACGGCCAGGGTGGCGGGCACCACCTGCCACGCGGTGACGGCGCCGTGGGACCACCAGAACTCGAGTTCCGACTCGTCGAATCCGCGACCGTCGACGGGCTCCGGGAACGGGGTGACGGGGGCCTTCGGGTCGAGGGGCACGCCGTGGCGCTCCACCACGGTGCCGACCGAGCGGTCGGTCCCCATCCGCCGCAGCAGTTCGGGCAGCCGGTAGCGGTCGGTGGCGATCAGCCCGAGGCACGTGGCGTCGGCCAGGCCCGTGTAGTCCACCGGCGTGCCGTCGGCGAGGGTGGTGTCGGCGAAGAGGAGGTTGGCGACGGTGAACGTGTTCTCGTCCCTCGCCGTCATCTTGTCCTTCTCGTACGTGCGCCCGCGCGTGGCGCCGTACACGCCCCGGTGCAGGTGACCGGCCAGGTCGGCGAAGCACAGGTCGAGACCGAGCACCGCGGCCCGCTGCACCTCCAGGTCGTCGGCCGGTCCCAGCTCCAGCACGGTGAGGAGCGGGTTGATGTTGAGCGGCAGGTAGACGTTGGAGTGCCACTCGCTGAAGCCGTAGCGGGCCCGCTCGCGCACCCACTCGAGGATCCGCGGCCGGGCCCGTGCCGCGTGCGCCGCGCCGGTGAGGCCGGTGACCGAGAACGTCCGGTCGGGGAGGGCGAGGCCGGACAGGTACTCGATGACCGCGAAGATGATCCGGTGGTTCTCGGACCAGAACCACTTGTTGTCCACCCGGTCCGCGGGCAGCGGGTCGTCGTAGCGGTAGCGGAACTGCAGGAGGAGGTCGTCGACCTCCGAGATGACAGCCGGGTCCAGCACGCCGAGCCCGAACGCCCGCATCCAGTGCAGGTACATCACCGTGAAGTCGCCGGTGTCGGCCCAGCCGAGCAGTTGGTCCTTCACGCCGAGCGAGTCGATCGTCACCGCCGAGGGGTCCCAGCTGAACGACGGGTCGCGCCGGGCCCGCAGCAGCCGCAGCGCCACCGACACGGGCCCGCCGGGCCGGCCGCCGGAGGTGGCCCGAACGAGGTAGTCGCCCGCCCGGGCCTGCCAGACGGCCTCGTCGATCAGGCCGGGTGCGCCCGGTGGGAGCAACGGTCCGGCCGGCCCCGCTGTGGGTGCCGGGCAGGCAGGCCCGCCACCGGGGCCCGGAGCCGGGGCGCAGTTGGCGAGGAACAGTGACCCGCCGCCGAGGGCGCCGAGCCCGCCGAGGAACCGTCGTCGTGAAGTCGCCATTCGCCTGGATCCCCCTGGTCGCCCCGCGAGGAGGGTACGGCACCGTGCGGCCGCCGGTCGATCGCCCGCGTGCGCCGGAGGTGCCCGCCGGGCCACCATGGGACCGACCGAGGAGCCCGCCGTGCCCGTGGAGCAGACCGACGCCGTGGAGAACGAGCTGACGATCGAGCCCGACACCGAGCAGGAGCTCGTGGATGCCCGCCTCGAGCTGGTGCCCCGGGTGTTCCCGAGGGAGCTCCCGCCCACGCCGCGCGGTGAGGTGGTGCGGCGGGCCCGCCAGATCGGCCTGGTGGCCGGACGCCACTTCGCCCCCTTGGCCGCCCGCAGCGCCCTGACCCGCCGCATCGCCCCCGACGCGTGGGCCCGGCCGTTGCGCAAGACCTTCGAGGACCTCGGCGCCACGTTCATGAAGTTCGGCCAGCTCATCGGCTCGGCCCCCGGCATCTTCGGCGACTCGGTGGCCGACGAGTTCCGCTCGTGCCTCGACACCGGCGCCGTGGTGCCCTTCGAGGAGGTGCGGCGCATCGTCGAGCACGACCTCGGGATGCCCCTCGACGAGGCGTTCTGGAGCTTCTCGGAGTCACCGATCGGTCGGGCCAGCATCTCGGTGGTCCACAAGGCCACCACCCGCGACGGCCGCCGGGTGGCGGTCAAGGTCCTCCGGCCGGGCATCGAGCGCCGGGTGGCCACCGACCTCGACCTGTTCCAGCCGCTGCTCGAGATCGTGGCCAAGCAGACCGGTGAGTACGCCGCCGGCCAGTTGCTCGCCATGTTCCAGGGCTTCCGCGAACAGATCGGCGAGGAACTCGACCTCCGCAACGAGGCCCGGGCGATGGCCCACTACCGATGGTTGCTCGACCAGGTGGAACTGCAGCGGGTGACGATCCCGGAGGTGTTCGAGGACCTGTCGGGCCCCCGGGTGCTCACCATGGAGTTCCTCGACGGCGTGCCGGTGGACGACCTCACCACGGTGGCCCGCTACGGCTACGACCCGGCCCCGGTGGTGCAGGAGGTGATCAAGGGGTTCCTCCTCACCGCCATCCGCTGGGGCACGTTCCACGGTGACGTGCACGCCGGCAACCTGCTGCTCCTGCCCGACGGGCGCGTGGGCGTGATCGACTGGGGCATCGTCGGCCGGCTCGACCGGGAGACCCACCAGTTCTTCCGGAAGCTCATCGAGGCCGCGCTCGGCGACGAGTCGGCCTGGTCGGAGATCGCCCGCCACACCGTGCGCATGTACGGCCCGGTGCTGGAGGAGAACCTGGGCATGGACGAGCCGCAGGTCGAGGCGTTCATGCGGATGGCGCTCGAGCCGGTGCTCACCCAGCCGTTCGGCGAGGTGTCGCTCGCCGCGCTGCTCAACGCGCCGCAGGAGAAGGTGGCCGAGGCCCGGGGCATCGAGGTGGAGCGGCTGACCGTCCGGGCGGTGTACCACCGGTTCCGCGAGCAGCGCCGCATCCGGGCCGCGGCCGACGCGCACGGCGTGTACGACTCGGACTTCGACCGGGGGATCTTCCTCCTGTCGAAGCAGCTCATGTACTTCGAGCGCTACGGCAAGATCTTCCTGCGCGACGTGGGGCTGTTCGAGGACGCCGAGTTCTTCCGCGCCGCGCTCGACGCGTCCACCACCGCCGGGCGGCGCTGAGCCCCGGCGCGGCGTCGGCCCCACCGCTGGCGCAGCCCTCGGAGTCCGTGGCGCCGGGGTCGGAACACCCCGACACCCGGGAGGCCTCCGTCCTCGACCCGGCGGACCACGTCGTCGTCCGCGGTCAGCAGGATCGACCGGATCGAGGTGTCGTCCGCGAGGAGGTCGAGCGCGTCGGCGGCGAGCGCGCCGAGCGGGGTGAACGTCTCCACGAGCAGGACCGGCCGGGGCTCCGGCGTCGACGGCGCCGCCTCGGTCACGGCTGCGACCACGGCGGCCACCACGGCGGGGAGGTCCTCGGCGGTGTGGGCGGGTTCCGCCGATTCCACCTCCGTCAGCGCCGCCCGGGCGAGGTCGCGGGCGGCGAGGGCCCGGTCCCGCCGCTCGGCCGCCTCGGCGACCGCGCGGCTCCCGTCGGCCAGTCGTCCGTCGATCCCGGCCAGCTTCGGCTCGAGGGTGTCGCGCCGGGACTCGGCCCGGGCGACGGCCCTGGCGAGCTTCGCCAGTTCCCGACGGAGCCGGGTCCGCTCCGCCTCCAGCGCCCCCGCCTCGGCGGCGTGCCGCTCCCGGTCCGCGGCGGCACGCCCGCAGGCGTCGACGAGGTCGGCGGGAATCCGACCGAGCGCCGGCGGGATCTGCGGGACGCGCAGTAGTTCGGGGGCGGGGGAGTCGCCGGGCGGGTTGCCCAGCACCTCGGCGGCGCGGCGGTGGAGCTTCTCCCGTGCCGTGGACAGCTCCTCGATGCGGTGGGTCGCATGTTCCCTCGCTGCCCGGAGCTCGTCCTCCGCAGTGGTGCGTTCATGGCGGAGCGCCTGCAGCCGTCCCTCGACCACGTCGCGGACGGACCGGGTGGACACGGTGAAGTCGAGGTAGGAGTCATAGCCGTAGTGGGTCACCACCCGGGCCTCCTCGGCCCGGGCCGC
>CAIPVR010000012.1 GCA_903868545.1 uncultured Actinomycetes bacterium | reverse complement strand
GGCCGAGGCCGACCAGAAGCTCCTCGAGGGCACCCAGCGGATCACCGACATGGTGGACAACGGCTTCAAGGGTGGTCCCGGACGTGGCGGCCCGGACGGGCCCCCGCCCGGCGACGCCCCGGACGGCGGGAACGGCCCGGGCGGCGACTGACGCGGTCCTCCTCCCCACTCCTCGTCCTCCCTCCCTTCCTCCCTCCCACGGGGCCCGGTCCGCACGGATCGGGCCCCGTGCCGCGCCCCGCCGCCGGTAGCCTCCGCCGCCATGGACGAACGGGTCAGGCTGGAGGTCGACGGACCGATCGCCACCATCACCAACGACCACCCCGAGAAGCACAACGCCTTCGACGACTCGATGGACGCAGCGCTGTTCGGGATCCTCGACGAGCTGCGGCGGACGCCGGGGGTCCGGGCGGTCATCTGGCGCGGTGAGGGGACGTCGTGGTCCTCGGGCCGCGACGTCGGCTCGATCGGCAACCAGCGGACCGACCTCACGCACCACGAGCTCATGACCCGCGGGATCCGCGGCATCCAGCAGCTCTGGGAACTCGAGGCCCCGGTGATCGTGGCCATCCAGGGATGGGCGATCGGCGGCTCGTTCCAGCGGGCGCTGCTGTGCGACGTGCGGATCTGCTCCGACGATGCCCGCTTCATGCTGCCCGAGGTGGGCCACGGGGTGATCCCCGACACCGGCGGGGTGGCGGTCCTGCACTCGATGTGCGGCCCGGGCCTCGTGAGCGACATGGTGCTCACCGGCCGACGGCTCTCCGCGGAGGAGGCGCTCACCCACGGGATCGTCAGCCGGGTGGTGCCGCGGGAGGAGCTCGACGCCACCGCACGCGAGATGGCGGAGCGGATCGCGGCGGCGCCGGCGGTCACGGTGAAGCTGGCCCGCCGGGTGCTGAGCCACCTCGCCCGGCCCGCCGTCCGGGCGTCGATGGAGGACGAGCTGATCTACCAGACGTTCCTGAACAAGTCCGAGGACTTCGCGGAGTTCCGGGCCGCCCGGGCCGAGGGGCGCGAGCCCACCTACCGGGGGAGCTGACCGTGGCCGGACTGCCCCCACCCCCGCCCGTCGGGGCCAGCGCGCTCCCGGCCGGCACCTTCGACGGCACCGCGGTGTTCGTCACCGGTGCCGGTACCGGGCTCGGCAAGGCGATCGCGGCCGAGTTCGCCCGGCTCGGTGCGTCGCTCGTGATCGCGAGCCGCAAGCCCGAGCACCTCGACGCCGGCCGGTCGGCCATGGAGGAGCTCGGCGCCGAGGTGCTCACCGTGGAGTGCGACATCCGCGAGGCCGAAGCGGTGGCGGCGGCGTTCGACGCGGCGGAGGAGCGCTTCGGGCTCCCGGGTGTGCTCGTGAACAACGCGGCGGCCAACTTCCCGGTGCCGGCGGAGGACATGTCGCCCAACGCGTGGCGCACGGTGGTGGACATCACCCTCAACGGCACGTTCCTCTGCTGCCGCGAGTTCGGGCGCCGCCACCTCGCCGCGGGGAGCGCCGGATCGATCATCAACATCGGGGCCACCTACGCGTGGACCGGTGGGCCTGGCTTCGCCCACTCGTCCGCCGCCAAGGCCGGGGTGAAGAACCTCACCGAGACGCTCGCGGTGGAGTGGGGGCCGTCGGGGATCCAGGTGAACTGCCTCGTGCCGGGGTTGATGCCGCACGAGGACATGACCGACGACATCCAGGGCAACCTGCGACGCACCCACGACAAGGACGCCTGCCAGCCGGCGCTGCGGGTGGGGGAGCGCCAGGAGCTCGGGTGGGCGGCCACCTTCCTCGCGTCGCCGTACGGCCGGTTCATCAGTGGTCACACGCTGGTGGTGGACGGGGCGAACTGGCAGCGGCGCACCCTCACCCAACCGCCGGTGGTGACGGTCCGCGACCAGATGGGCCGCCCCCCCTTCACCGGCGAATAGGGGTCCTCGGGTCGCCCGGAGCGCCCCTGAGCGCCGAGAACGTCGTTCGGGCGGGTCGGGCGGGTCGGGCGGGTCGGGCGGGTCGGGCCGGCGGTCAGGTCGGCGGCGGGTCGGGCACGTAGCCGGGCCGGATGCCGAGTTGCTCCAGGTTCCGCTCCGCAGGGTGCGCGGCGCCCGCCGGTCCGGCGGCCACCGCGTCGAGCAGGTTCTTCGTCACGGCCTGGATCGCGGCGGGGGGGTCCGCCGCGGACGGGGCCCGGCCGGCCACGTCGTCGCCGAGCCGTTTGATCCACTCGAAGGTGCCCACGGCGAACACCCCCGCACCCGACGGTGCGTCGTACCAGGTGACGTCCGCGAAGCTGCGCTTCCCGCGGCACACCACCGGGGAGTGGCAGAACACCTCGATGCTCTCCGGGGTGGGTCGCTCCGGCGTGACGCGGTCGTACTCGTTGGCCACGAGGCCGGGCAGCACGTCCCCGTTGCGCAGCCCGCTGCCCTCGAAGAGCCAGTTCTCGGTGTTGACCACCACCATGTCGGCCTGCACCGGGTTGGACTCGTACAGGTTCCCGATCAGTGAGCTCTCCGGCTCGTTCACGGGAGCTGACCGCCAGCTGACGGTGGCCTCCGACGGGTCGGTCCGGGTGATCGGGTCCCTGGAGGCGTCGCGGTAGTTCACCTCCTTGCGGAACGGGCCCGTCTCGCTCGGCTCGAGGCGGATCTTCCGGAAGACGGCGTTGGCGCCCAGGAACACGAGGTTGGTGCCGGCGTCCCGGGCGGCCTCGAGGCCACGGCGCATCGGGGTGGAGTAGTACTCGTCGTGTCCGAGTGACAGCAGCGCCCGGTGGGAGCGCACCCGCTCGGGGGTGGCGTGCAGGTCGACGTCGGTCCAGTAGGTGACGTCCATGCCGTGCTTCTCCACGAACCGGACGAGCTCGAACTCCCGGCCGAAGAACTCTCCCGACCCCTTGCGGTAGTAGGGCCGGTCGAAGGTGACCACGTCCGCTCGCCCGGCGTTCCCTCCTCGCTCGTCCGCGTACAGGCTCTTGCCCCCCCACGAGTTGTACGCCTGCCAGGTGGTCACCGAGCTCTGCACGAGGAGTGCCGCGGTGCTGGTGTCATCGCGGACCACCATCGGTACCCAGCTCTGGCCGCCGTCGGAGGACACGAGCTTGAGGAGGTACATGCCCGGCGGCCAGCCGTCGGTGCTGACGCTCAGGTTCGTGCGCCACGGGGCGGTCCATGTGCCGACCGAGGCATCGAGCACCGCGGGATCCTGCCGCTCGCCGGGCTGCGTCTCCGACTGCCACACGAGTCGCCCGCCCGCTCCCTGGTACCACCCGGTCCGGTAGGCCTCCACCCGCCACTCCGGTGCCTGCGTACTCACCCGCAGGTCGATGCCCTCGCCGCGGTTCACGCTCGTGGCGGTGGCGTAGCCGCGGATCCTGTTCCACACCTGTGGCGCCTCGTCGGGCACCAGCCAGCCGCCGGGCGCACCGGGCTTGGCGTTCTCGTCGATCAGCCACTGGGCCGGGTCGGCCGCCGGGGGGGTGGAGGTCGGTCCGGCCGCGTCCGCACCTCCGAGGACGACGGTCGGCCGGTCGGCGGAGCCCGCCCGGGCGCCGAGCGCGCCGCCCACCACCACTGCGCCGACGGCGGCCGCGGCCCCGGTGAGCGCCGTTCTGCGGGAGATCCCTGTCACGGGGAGAGTCTGCCCGACGGACGCCACCGGCCCGCCGCGCCGGCTCCCGCCGGGGGCTCACCAGCGGGAGCGGGACTCCTCGGCGAAGCCGTGCACGTCGCGCAGCTCCAGTTCCCTCCCGTCGTCGGTGACCACCGTGCCGGACCAGGTTCCGAACACCTGGTGCACCTCGGTGCGCAGGGCCACCGCGTCCACCTTGGTGTGCTTGTCGAAACGGGGGACGAGCCGCAGGTCGAGGCGCCCGTCGGGATCGACCACCCGCCACGGCTGCATCGGGCGCGCCCACGAGTACTCCCAGTCGAGCTCGCTCCCGATCTTGTGCAGCACCCCGTCGACGATCAGTCCGTTCTCGGTGGCCCCGGTGCCCGCGGTCCACTTCCCGCCGAGTTGGAGGCCCACCACCTCGCCCGACGCGGCCGGTCCGGCGCCGCCGCCCCAGTTCCAGCGGGTGCGGTAGGGCCAGCGCCCGCGACCCACGTCGAGCACGCCCCACGCGGACCCGCCCGGGCCGCCGAACTCGGTGCGGTCCCCGCCGACCTCCAGCACACCCCGGGCCGGCCGGGCCTGGTGCTTGGAGGTGTACTGGAACGTGCGGTCGCTCCACGGGATCACCACGTTGAGCGACTGGTGGCCCTGGGGAAGGTCCACGGTGACGAGCAGGTCGCCCCGGGTGCCGTCCGGCTCGGTCCAGCGGGCCCGCAGGTGGGTCCCGGCCGCATCGTCCTCGATCGACAGGTCGAGGTGGCGGTCGCGGTACCGGAGCGGCTCGGTACCGGGCCGGTCGGGCAGGGAGAATCCGCGGGCCAGTGGCACGGAGCGGTTCCGTCCGCCGGAGCGTCCCGTTCGGAGATCGGCCCACCAGACCTCCGTGATGCCCAGGTAGTCGACGTCCGCGTGGACGAGCGCCACGGCGTGGGTGGGGGAGAGCACGGCCCAGTAGTCCCACCGCTTGGTGCGCCCCCACCGGCCGGACAGGTTGCAGCGGTGCAGCGGCACCCGCGACCAGCCGCGGGCACCGGCGGCGAGCCGACCCCGCCCGTCGCACAGGTCGACCGGCTCGGTGAGTTCGGGCTCGTGGGTGAGGTGCACCATGGCTGCACGCTCGCGGCGGTCCGGCGTGGCGGTCAAGCGGTCCCCGGCCCGTGACATCCTTCACCGGGAAGGGACGCTTCACCAAGCTAATTAGCTTGGTAAAGTAACAGCCGTGACCGCCGTACCCCGCGCCAACCGCACCTCCGGCCCGAGCGCCACCAGCGCCGCCGGAACCGCGCCGGCCCGAACGCAGGACACCGCCTCGCGCCTGCAGATGGTGGTCACCCGGCTCGCACGGCGGATGCGTCAGGAGGCCGGGTCGGAGATGACGCCGAGCCAGCTCTCGGTGCTCGCCTCGATCCACCGCCACGGCCCGATCACCCTGGGCGACCTCGCCGCGTGCGAGCGGGTCGCTCCACCCACGATCACCAAGGTGGTGGGGAAGCTCGAGGCCGACGGGCTGGTGCAGCGAATCACCGACGCGGCCGACCGCCGCGTGGTGCGGGTGATCGCCACCACCACCGGCGACCGGCTGGTGACCAGCAGCCGGGCCCGGAAGGTGGCCTGGCTGGAGGAGCGGATCGAGGGGTTGCCGGCCCGCGACCGCGGCCGTCTCGCGGGTGCAGTGGGCGTGCTGGAACGGCTGGTGGACTCGCCGTGACCCGTGTCGAGCGGTTCGGCCGCGCCACGTTCGCCAGCCTGCGGATCCGCAACTTCCGCCTGTTCTTCGTGGGCCAGAGCATCTCCCAGGTCGGCAACTGGATGACGCTCCTGGCCCAGAGCCTGCTCGTGCTGCAACTCACCGACTCCGGTGTGGCGCTCGGCCTGCTCGCCGCCGCGCAGTTCGGCCCGATGCTGTTGATCGGTCCGTGGGCCGGCCTCGTGGCCGACCGGGCCGACAAGCGCCGGCTGCTGCTGGTGGTCCAGTCGCTCGCGATGGTGCAGAGCTTCGCCCTCGCCGTGGTGGCCTTCACGGGTGCACCGGTGGGAGCGATCTTCGCCGTGGCGCTCGTCGGGGGCGTGACCGTGGCGTTCGACAACCCGGCCCGCCGCGCCTTCGTGGTGGAGATGGTGCCCGAGCCCGACGTGGCGAACGCGGTGAGCCTGAACTCGGCCCTCATGACGTCGTCGCGGGTGGTGGGCCCTGCCCTGGCCGGCGTCCTCATCGCCACGGTCGGCTTCGGCTGGGCGTTCCTCGCGGACGGGATCTCCTACCTCGCCGTGCTCACCAGCCTGTGGCTCATGCGGCCGTCGGAGCTGCGCCGGTCGGAGCCGGCCGCCCGGGCGCCCGGTCAGGTGCGCGAGGGACTGCGCTACGTGCGTCGAACGCCCGAGCTGTTCGTGCCGCTCGTGATGATGGGGGTGGTGGGCACGCTGGCGTTCAACTTCGGCACGGTGATGCCGCTGTTCGTCACCCGTGACCTCGCCGGTTCGACCACCACGTTCAGCATCATCTTCTCGGTGCTGAGCGCCGGGTCGCTGGTGGGTGCCCTCGCAGTGGCCCGCCGCACGGAGGTGGGGATCCGCAACGTGGTCCGTGCCGCCGTCGCGTTCGGGGTGGCCATGGCGGTGTTCGCGGTGGCGCCCGGCATCGGCACCGCGCTCCCCGTGGCCTTCGCCGTGGGACTCGCCAGCATCGCCTTCCTCACCGCGTCCACGGCCATCGTCCAGTTGCGGTCGGATCCGGAGATGCGCGGCCGGGTCCTGGCCCTGCAGTCGATGCTCTTCCTCGGCACCACGCCCCTGGGCGGGCCGCTGGTCGGTTGGGTGGCACAGGACCTCGGCGCCCGCTGGGCGCTGGCCCTGGGGGCATCGGCGTGCGCCGGTGCCGCGGCCTGGGGAGCGGTGATGGTGCGTCGGGCCGACCGCCCGCGGAATGCAGCGGCGCCGCCGGTGGTTCGGACCGTCCCCACCTGAACGCGCCCCCGGAGGCCCCATGTCCGTGATCCCCGAGTCCCATGCCGACCTGCTGGAGGCCGTCACCCTGGCCGACGTGGCCACCATCGGCCCGAAGGGCGAACCACAGGTGAACCCGGTGTGGTTCGAGTGGGACGGCACGCACCTGTGCTTCAGCCAGACCACGGCACGCCAGAAGTACCGCAACCTCGGCCGCGAGCCGCGGGTGGCGCTGAGCATCGTGGACCCGACGAACCCCTACCGCTACCTCGAGGTGCGGGGCACGGTGGTGGCGATCGACCCCGATCCGGAGCTCGCGTTCATCAACCGTCAGGCCCAGCGGTACATGGGGGAGGACACCTATCCCTGGCACCAGCCGACCGACGAGCGGGTGGTCGTGCGGGTGCTGCCGGAGCACACGTCGCAGATGGGTTGACCGGCAGGCGGTCCGACCGGTCGCCGGGCCGTACGGTGGGCCCGTGAGCCCCGCCGCCGTCGTCCGCCACCTACCCGGGATCGGGGTGACGGTGGTGTCCCGCTGGGTGTTCAACTGCTATGTCGTCCATGACCGCGGCGACGGGCGCCCGATGGTGGTCGACCTCGGCCTGCCGTCGCAGCTGCCCGTGGTGCGGACCGTGCTGCGCGACCTGGGCCGGGATCCCGACGACCTCGGGGCGGTGGTCGCCACCCACGGTCACGTCGACCACGTGGCCGGGCTCACCGCGCTCCGGCCCACCCCGGGGACCGACGTCCTGCTCCCGAGGACCGTCGAGGAACTGCTCGACGGCTCGCGGGCGCTGCGGTCGCCGGGGCCGGTCGCCATGTCGTGGATCCTGCCGGTGGTGGCCGAACAGCCCCGTGACTGGGCCGCCGTCCGGGAGCTGCAGCCACTCATGGGCACGGTCGGCTACGACGGCCGACGCATCGCCTTCCCGGTGGCGGCCGACGGCTGGCTCGACGACGGCGCGGCCCTGCCCGGCGCTCCCGACTGGCGGGTGGTGCACGCCCCCGGCCACACCGACGACTCGACCTGCCTCTACCACCGACCGACACGCACCTTGATCTCCGGCGACTCCGTGGTGTCCTTCGCCGGCCGGGCCTGGTGCAACCCCGAGTACGTCGATGCGGAGCGCTCGGCAGGCACGGCCGAGCGGTTGCGGTCACTGCCGGTGGAGCACCTGCTGCCCGGTCACGGGCAGGTGGTCACCGGTGCCGACGTCATGGGCGCGGCGTGGGGTTGCGACGATCGTCCGCCCCGGTCGGGTCGCCTCCGGGCCCTGTGGCGGATCGCGATGGGCCGTTCCGCTCCGCATCCTCGGTGAGCAGCCGGGCGATCCCGTCGTTGAGCCGCTCCACCTGGGCCCTCAGGTCGATCACCTCCCGGCGGAGCGCCTCGGCGTGGTCGTCGGTCGACGGCGCCCGGAGCTGGGTCCTCGGGGCCAGTCGGAAGAAGCTGGCGAGCGAACCGGCCAGCACGCCCAGCACGCCCACCCCCATGACCATGATCATCACGCCGACGAGGCGGCCGTTCGTGGTGATCGGCACGATGTCGCCGTAGCCGACGGTGGTGAGCGTGACCACCGCCCACCAGAGGGAGTCGCCGTAGTCGGCGAACTGCGGGTTGGTGGGGTGCTCGGCGGCGTAGGCGGCGGCCGCCCCCAGGAGGACCACGCCGACGGCCACCACCCCGACCCGACCGACGCGCCGGACCAGTCGTCGCGCGTCCGGTCCGGCCACCACGAGGCGGGCGAGGCGGGCCAGACGGATGAGCAGGATGAACTGCCCGCCGCGGGTACCCGTCACGAGGAACCAGGGGGCGGTGAGGAGCACCACCGCCAGGTCGAAGCGCCCGATCCACGTGGAGAGGTAGCGGGTGACGAGCCGGCCGTGGACCACGAGGTCGGCGAGGAACACGACCCAGGCCACCACGTTCACCGCGGCGGCGAGGACGTTGCGCTGGCTGCCCGGGGTGAGGACCAGCGGCAGCACCGCGGCCAGCACCAGCGGGAGCGTCATGAGGTGGTCGAACCGTTGCAGGGTCGCGGCGTCCTGCGCCGATCGCGGTGCCCCTGCCCTGGGTCCGTCGCCTCCGTGGTTCGCCACGCGCCGAGGTTCGCGCACCCGGCGTCCGGTGGCGCGCATCCGCTCGCCGGTGCCCGGGACCTCAGTCGTGGTGGTCGGTCGCGACGCGACGGGCGAGGTTGTCGAGCCGGTCGAGGGCCACCCGGCAGACCGCCAGGTACGGGGCGGCCGGCCAGGGCACGCCGAAGCCCACCCGGCACCGTCCGGGTGACGTCGCCTCGACCGTGTGATCGGTCGCGGGCAGTCCGGCCACGGCCCACGCCCATCGCCGGCCCGGCTCGAAGCTGGTCACCCGGAACGGCAGCCGCACGCCGACCGCAGTGGTGACCGTGCCCTCGGCGCCGGGGCCGAGCACACCCCCGTCCACCTCGGCGCTCTGGACCGAGGGCCCCCACTCTGGCCAGCGGCGGGGGTCGACGAGCAGATCCCACGCCGTGGCCGGCCCTGCGATCAGTTCCCGGTGCACCCGGACGGTCCTCACGCCGGCACCGCCCGGTCCCCGGCCCCGGGCGCGGGTCCGTCGCCGAGCCGGGGCCGCCGGTCGGCCTCCGCCCCGGCACCCCGGCCGGTCAGCCACCCCGGCAGTCGCAGCAGGGCGTGAACCGACGACGGTGCGAAACGGAGCGCGGCCGACCCACCCGTCTCCACGAGGTCCTTGAGGTCGATGATCTCGTGGAGCAGCGGGGGGATCAGGTCGAGCACGGGTGCGGCGAGGTCCAGCGGACCCACCCGTGCCACGCCTCGGCGGCCACCGAGGTCGAGCACCCAGCCGAGCTGCGCGAGGGTGACCGGCCGGGTGGGCCGGCCGAGCACGGTGCGGGCGGCGTTGGCCCCGGCGGCGGCCCCGGCCCGCACCGCCACCTGCGCCGACATCGGCGCCGTGCCGCCGGCCCGGTCGGGGTGTGCCGCCACGTCACCGGCGGCGAAGGTGAGCTCCCGGCCCTGCACTCGGGCGTGGGCATCGACGAGCACACGTCCGCCGTCGTCGACCGGGAGGCCGAGTCCCCCGGCCCGGGCCTCGAAGCCTCCCGCCCACACCACGGTGCCCTCGAGGTGAGCGTCGTCCACCACCACCCCGGTCGTGGTGATCCGCTCCACCGGTCGGCCGAGGTGGAGGTGCACGCCCCGGGACCGGAGGATGCGCTGCGCCCCCGCGCCGAGCGCCGGTGGCAGCCCGGCGAGCAGGACCTCCTCGGCGTCCACGAGGTGCACCGTCGTGGTGGGGTGGGCGTGGGCGACGGCACCGGCCAGTTGCACCCCGGTGGCACCGGCACCGATCACCACCACCGAACCGGAGCACTCGATCCGTGCCCGCAGCAGCATCGCGTCGGTCGCGGAACGGAGCGGGAGGGTCCGCTCGATGCCCGGTACCGGCGGGCGCGACGGTGCGGCGCCCACGGTCACGACCACGGCCCCGGCCTCGAGTGTCCGCCCACCGTGGAGGGTGACCGTTCCCTCGGCGACCCTGGTGACCCGTCCGGTGACCACACGGTCGGCGAGGCCGTCGAGGGGCCGAGCGGCGTCCCCGGGCGGCGCGGTGCCCCCGGCCACGGCGGCGAGGCGGGTGACGAAGTCGTGTCGGCCCGAGTCGTCGACCAGGGTGACCGCCACGCCGGCGCCGCGGGCGGCGGCCGCCGCGTGGAGGCCTGCGTAGCCGCCGCCCACCACGAGCACGTGGTCCGGCCCGTCCCGCCGCCCGTCCCGCCGCCCGGTCCGGTCGTCGCCGGTCCGGTCGGCGCCGGCCTCGTGG
>CAIPVR010000011.1 GCA_903868545.1 uncultured Actinomycetes bacterium | reverse complement strand
GGCGGTGGTCGACGGCTACAACGTGTCGATGGAGGGCTGGCCGGCGCTCGACCACGGGGGCCAGCGCGAGCAGCTCCTGCGCCTGCTGTCGGGGGTGGTGGCCCGCACGGGCGCCGAGGTGCACGTGGTGTTCGACGGCGACGCTGAGGGTCGTCGGCCGTCGGTGTTCGCCCCGATGCCGGTGCGGGTGCACTTCAGTGCCGCAGGGGTGGAGGCCGACGAGGTGGTGCTCGACCTGGTGGCCCGCCTGCCCGTGGACCGGCCCGTGCTCGTGGTGTCCTCGGACCGGGAGGTCCGCGACGGCGCCGCACGCCGGGGCGCCGACACCACGTCCTCCGCGTCGTTGCTCGACTGGGGGCGCCGGTGAACACGCCGGACGATCGTGCCGGGGTGCTGCTGCACCTCGTGCCCTCCGCCGAGTGGGACGCCGGCGGCGGGGGCCGGGTGGACTACCGACCGGCGGGGGCCGCCGTCGGGGACTTCCTCCACCTGTCGTCGCCCGAGCAGGTGCTGGTCCCGGCCGGTCGGATCTTCGCGGGCCGTGACGACCTGGTGGTGGTGCTGGTGGATCCCGACCGCCTCACCGGCGAGCTGCGGTGGGAGGACGGCGATCCCCCCGAGGGTGGGATGCAGTTCCCCCACCTGTACCCGGTGGACGGTCGACCCGCGGCGATCCCGCCCACGGCGGTGCTCGGGGTCCGGCCGCTGGAGCTCGGCGCCGACGGTCGGCACCTCCCGCCGGATGTCACACCCGCTCCGTAGGGTGCGCGCCATGGAGCCCCACGCCCTGCCCTCCCCGTCCGTCGCCGCCGAGGGCCCCGCGCCGTCGGTGCTCCGCATCGACTGTGCGGAGTGCGCGCACCGCCACACCGACCACTGCGAGGACTGCCTCGTCACGTTCCTGTGCGAGCGCGAGTCCGACGGCGCGGTGGTGATCCCGCTCGAGGAGGTCCGGGCGGTCCGACTGCTGCAGGGTGCAGGTCTCGCGCCCCGGGTCCGTCATGTCCGACGGGCCTGACCGGTCGCTCACCGCGGCGGTCCGCGAGGCCGGTGAGGCGGCCGGTCTCGCCGCGGTGGGGGTCGCCTCCGCCGAACCGTTCGAGCACACCCGTGCCGTGCTGGAGGAACGCCGGGCCGAGGGCCTGCACGGCGGCATGGCCTTCACCTACCGCAACCCCGCACGCTCCACCGACCCGTCCCGGTCGCTGGCCGGGGCCCGTTCCCTGGTGGTGGGCGCCTGGGCCACCCCGCCGTCAGGGCCGGTCACCCTCGCCGCTCCGGCACGCGTCGCGCGCTACGCCGCCACCGACCACTACGGCGGCCTCCGCGCCGCACTGGGCGAGGTGGCGCAGGTCCTGGTCGGGCACGGCCACCGAGCTGTCGTCCTCGCGGACGACAACGCCCTCGTCGACCGGGCGGCCGCCCACCGGGCGGGGCTCGGATGGTTCGGCAAGAACGCCAACCTGCTGCTCCCGGGTCGCGGGAGCTGGTTCGTGCTCGGCTCGGTCCTCACCGACGCCCCCCTCGAGCCGGCGGGGGCCCCGGTGGCCGATGGGTGCGGCACCTGCCGGCGCTGCCTCGACGGATGTCCCACCGGGGCGATCGTGGCGCCCGGGGTGGTCGACGCCCGCCGGTGCCTCGCCTGGCTCGTGCAGGCGCCCGGGTCGTTCCCGGAGGAGTTCCGGGCCGCCCTCGGCGACCGCATCTACGGCTGCGACGACTGCCAGGAGGTGTGTCCCCCCAACCGCCGGGCCGACGCCACCGCGGTGCCCGTCGCCCTGTCGGACCCGGGCCCGGCGGTGGAGCTGCGCTGGTTGCTCACGGCGCCCGACGACGAGCTCCTCGATCGTGTGGGCCGCTGGTACATCCCCGCCCGCGATCCTGCCGCGCTTCGTCGCAACGCGCTCGTGGTGCTGGGGAACTCGCCGCCGGCCGATGCGGCTGACGGCCGGTGGGACACCACCCTGCGCACCTACCAGGAGGGCCCCGACGAGGTCCTCGCCGAGCACGCGGCCTGGGCCGCCCACCGGTTGGGCCGCCCGGTGCTGTGGCACCGTCGCGGCGCAGCGCACCAAGATGAACCCCGTGGCCCCGCCTGACCGACCGCCGTCCGCCGCGGAGGCCAGGGCCGAGGTGGAGGCCCGTCGGGCGGCCGAGCGGGCCGAGCGGGAGGCGGCCTTCCGGGCCCTCCACGGCGACCGCACCCCCGGGCGGTGGATCCTCGTGGCGTCGTGGGTCTCCACGGTCCTGCTGACGGTGGTCACCGTGCTGGCCGCACTCGACCCCGACGATGCGATCGGCGCGTTCTTCGCGGTGGCCGTGGCGTGGTTCTTCCTCGGCTCCGCCCTGTTCGCGCTGGTGGTGGTGCTCGCGGCGGGTCGCAGCCGGGAGTCCAGCATGGGCATCGGCGGCCTGTTCCTCCTCGCCGGCTCGGCGCCGCGGTCGGTGCAGCGCAACCTGATCGGGTCGCTGCTGGTGCAGCTGGTGGTCGCGATCGCCGGTGCCGCCGTGCGCCCGTTCACCCCGCTCGCCTTCGGCACCCTCGCCCCGATCCTGCCCCTGGCGCTCTGCGGGCTCTGGGGTGTGCTCCACGGCCGGTTCCCACCCCGTGGGTCCTGAGCGATCCGGGGCGCCCGCGGGCCCGTCGGCCGGGGTCGGTCCCGCCGGGCACCCGGTCCGGGTCCTGGTGTTCACCGGCAAGGGTGGCGTGGGCAAGACCACCACCGCGGCGGCCACCGCGCTGCAACTCGCCGCCACGGGCCACCGGGTGGTGGTCACCTCCGCGGACCCGGCCCACTCGCTCGCCGACGCGTTCGAGCGGCCCCTGGGCTCCGAACCGACGGAGGTGGCGCCCGGCTGCGACGCCCAGCAGCTCGACGCCCGCCGACGCCTGGAGGAGACCTGGGGCGAGGTGCGGGACTGGCTCCTCGAGGTACTCGACTGGGCCGGGGTGGGCTCGGTGGAGGCCGAGGAGCTCGCCGTGGTGCCCGGCCTCGACGAGGTGGTCGCCCTCGCCGAGCTGGAGGACCCGTGCGCCGGCGGGCGCTACGACGTGGTGCTGGTGGACTGCGCACCGACTGCGGAGACGATCCGCCTGCTGTCGCTGCCCGACGTGCTCTCCTGGTACATGGAGCGCGTGTTCCCCGCCTCGCGCCGGCTCAACCGGATGGTGGGCCCGGTGCTGGGCCGTCTCACCGACCTCCCGGTCGCGGGCGACGCCGTGTTCAGCGCCGGCCGGCGGTTCTACGACCGCCTCGACGCGGTGCACCGCGTGCTCGCGGACCCGCTCCGCACGTCGGTGCGGCTGGTGGTCACCCCGGAGCGGATGGTGGTGGCCGAGTCGCGGCGCACCCACACCTACCTCTCGCTGTTCGGCTACCAGGTGGACGCCGTGGTGGTGAACCGGGTGCTGCCCGACGAGGTGTCGGATCCGTGGTTCGACCGGTGGCGCCGGAGCCAGTCGGGCCACCTCGCCGCGGTGGAGGAGGCGTTCGCCGGCCTCCCGGTCCTCCGCGCGGAACTGGCGCCCGACGAGGTGGTCGGGATCCCCGCGCTCGGCCGGATGGGCTCTGCGCTGTGGGAGGGCCGGGATCCGGCCAAGGCCCAGGTGGCGGGCCGTCCGCTACGGCTGGAGTCCGACGGCGACGACCTCGTGCTCTCGCTGGAGCTGCCGAACGTCGAGCGGGGCGAGGTGGAGGTGGACCGCCTCTCCGACGAACTGATCGTCACGGTCGGGCCGCTCCGGCGCACCCTCGTGCTGCCCGACTCGCTCCGCCGTCGCGAGGTGGGTGCGGCCGCGCTGCGCGACGGCACCTTGCGCGTCCGGTTCCCGGCCGGGACATGATGGGCCGGTGCCGGAACCGCGAGAACTGACCGAGGAGGGCCTCGACCACCTCCAGCGGGCGGGTCGGGAACTGCTGCACGCCGCCCGGTCCTTCCTCGACGCCGTGGAGGGCGTGGTGGAGGACCGCGACCGGTTGGCCGGCCTGGCCGAGGGGGTCGGGGGAGCGGTGAACGAGGTCCTCGGCGTCCTCCGGCCGTTGGGGGAGCGTCTGACCGACCCGGACCGGCCCCGGCCCTGGGAGGCCGCGGCGACGCGCCCCGGGGATGCCGGGTCGTGGGAACCGCCCCGGCCCGCCGACCCGGCCGGAAGGGCAGCATCCGCTGGACCGGAGGAGGCGGTGGCGCCGGTGGAGCCGACCGACCCGCCGGAGGCGACCGCCCCGGACGGCTCGGCCGGTCCGCGGGGGCCCGCCGATCCGCCGGGGCCCGCCGATCGGGCCGGACCGGCCCGTCCGAGGGCACGGGTCCGCCGGATCCCGGTCGACTGACCCGGCCGGATTCCTCACCGGTACGGCACCAGCGGCCGACAGGGAACCGAACATGCGACTGCTCCGACTCGACGGTGCGGGACCGGGTGGGGAGGACCTCGAGTTCCATCCCCGGCTCACGGTGCTCGCGGGCGCACCCGCGTCGGTCGTCGCGCGCCTGACCGCGCTGTTGCAGGTGCTGGGTGGTGCCGCCGGCGGCGACCCGGGCGCCCGCGTGGCCGTGGGTGGCGTGAGCTTCCCGGCCGAGGAGGCCAACCTCGCCGCGCTCCGTACGTCGGTCCGGGCCGGGGCCGGCCCGGGCGCGGCGACCCTCCCCCCCGGGGGTCCTGTGGACCTGGTGGTCGACCTGTCGGCGTTCGTCGGCCCGCGTCGAGCGACGCCCGCGATGGTCGGCGACCGCGGTCGGGTCGCCGAACTCGCCGAGGCCGAGGCCGCGGTGGAGCTCCTCGAACGCGAGGTCGCCGGACGTGTCCGGTCGCTCGACGCGTTCGCCGCTGCTGCGAGGGAGGCCGCCCGTCGCCGGGTGGAGGCCGCCCGGCAGGAAGCGGGTGGGTCCGGTGCCGCGGCGGCCGGACCGGACGACCCTGAGCGGTCCGCCGCGATCGCGGAGGACGCCGAACTGGAGGCGCGCATCGCGGAGCTGGAACTGCTGCGCGACTCGCTCGCCGACGCGGTCGGCCCCGGAGCGGACCCGGCGGCGGCCGCGGCGCTCGG
>CAIPVR010000010.1 GCA_903868545.1 uncultured Actinomycetes bacterium | reverse complement strand
GTCCTGAGGCCGCGTGCCGCGCTGGCCGCGGCGGAGCCCCTGCAGTTCGTCGCCCGCACGGGTGGCGTAGCCGATCCACTCGCCGCGCACCTTGATCCAGCCGTTGTCGAGCGGCCCGGGGAAGCGATCGCCGTCGTAGAGGCGCAGCGTCGTGTCGTCGGCGGCGACCCGCACGTCCGCTCCCGCGTCGGTGGCGACGGGGTCGGGCCCGGCGTCGCCCGAGGCCGGGTCACCGGGACCACCGTCCCCGGGCGTTGCTCCCCCGGAACCAACGGGATCGTCCGCACCGGCGGGCCCGCCGGGCCCGCCGGACCCGTCGGCCTCGACCGGCGGCCCGTCCTCGGGCGACCCGGCCGGTTCGTCCCGCGCCCCCGCGTTCGGCGCGTCGAGGGCGTCACCACGGCTCACCACGGCCATCACCGTCTCGGTGTGGGGGCCGTCGTCGAGGTCGGACAGGTCCACCGCCGGCGTGCTGATCCGGCGGAGCCGGTCGCCCGGCCCGTCCGGGGCGCGGCCCGTGTCGCCGACGTCCACCACCACCACGGTGATGTTGTCGCGACCGCCCGCCGCATCGGCCTCCGCGGCAAGTCGGCGCGCTGCGGCGTCGGGGCCGTCGTCGGAGGCGAGCACCTCGGCGATCCGTTCGTCGCCCACCTCGTTGAAGAGGCCGTCGCTGCACAGCAGCAGGCGGTCGCCGTCACACGGTTCGAGGAGCCACGCGTCGACCACCACGAGGGGCTCCACCCCGAGGGCCCGGGTGAGGACGTTGCGCTGCGGGTGGGACTCGGCCTCGGCCGGGCTGAGCCGACCTTCCCGCACCAGGGTCTCGACCAGCGAGTGGTCCTCGGTGAGCTGGACGAACTCACCGGCGGCCCACAGGTAGACGCGGCTGTCGCCCACGTTGAGCACGGCGAGTTCGTCGCGCCCGTCGTAGGTGACGAGTCCGACGGCGCACACGGTCGTGCCCATGCCGCGCAGTTCCTCGTCGTCCGCGGCGCGGTCGTTCACCCGCCGGTTGGCCAGGTGGACCGCCGCCACGAGGTCCTCCACCGTGCGGCCTCCCGCTGCGGCCGACAGCACCTCGACGGTGGTGGCCGAGGCCACCTCACCACCGAGGTGGCCTCCCATACCGTCGGCCACCGCCACCAGGTCGGAGGTGACGAGATGCGAGTCCTCGTTGGCCTGACGCACCTGGCCGACGAGACTGGCGGCGCCACTCTCGAGGCGGGTCACCGGACCTCCATCACCACGTTGCCCACCTGGATCCGGTCACCGAGGCGGGCCGGCATCTGGCCCACCACCCGCGCACCGTTCACCCAGGTGCCGTTGGTGGAGCCCAGGTCCTCCACGAACACCGAGCCGTCCCGCACGAAGATCCGAGCGTGCACCTGCGACACGTAGCGCTCGTCGAACACCAACGAGCATCCCGCGGCCCGGCCGACGGTCAGGTCCGGCCCGAGGGCCGCCCGGGCACCAGCGCGGACCGCCGGCTCCACCACCACCAGCTCGGAGGGCGTCGCGTTGCGACGGACCTTGCGGGTCGACCGCGGTGCCTTCGCCCCCGGGCCGGCCGGGGCGGCGGCGACCGCGCCGGCGTCGACCACGGAGGCCGGACGCGGTGAGACCTCGCTCCAGATCGCCCGCAGGACCCGGAGGAAGAACAAGTACAACAGCGCGAGCAGGCAGAACTTGAGGACGGTGAGGAGTTGCTCGGGCACGGGGACTCAGGAGGCCTCGAACCGGATGACGGTGTTGCCCACGCGCACCTCGTCACCGTCGCGCAGGTGGTGCTCACCCACCTGCACGCCGTTGACCCGGGTGCCGTTCGTGGAGCCGAGGTCGACCACCACGAAGCCGTCGACCGCCGGGCGGACCTCGGCGTGGTGGCGGCTCACGTTCGGGTCCGCGAGGACCACGGTGGACTCGGGGCTCCGGCCCATCGTCACCACGTACTCGCCGAGGGGGACGCGGTCACCGGTGGGCAGCAGCAGGCCACCGGGGGGCAGGCCGCCCTCACCCTCCACCAGGCGGGCCGAGACCTCGAGCTGCCCGGTGCGCAGATCGGGGTCGGCCACGATGTCGACCTCGACCGGGCCCACGAAGGAGTAGCCCTCCTCGCGGGCGTGTTCGCGCGCCACGTCGCAGAGTTCGCGGCGCAGGGAGGCGAGTACGTCGTGGAACTGCTCGAGGTCCGACGGCGCGAGGGCGCAACGGAACGAGTTGGGGACGAGCGTGCGCCCCGTGACCGACACGGTCCGGTGGGCGTCCATGGCCCGCTGGAGCTTGGTGCCGAACTCGCGCGGCTGCACGGGCGAACGGAACACCCGGCTGAAGGTGCCCTCCACGAGGCGCTCGAGGCGGGCCTCGAAGCCCTGGGTAGCCATCGGCCACCACGATAGCGACGCTGAGTGGCACCACCCCGGCGCCGGGTGGTCGACGGTCCGGGCGGTGGCCCGCTGGGACCACCGCCCGGGGTGCGGGCGCGACGGTCGATAAGGTCGGAGGCCCGGCCGACGACGGAGGTGACCGACGTGCACGTGGTGATGAACCGGATCACGGTGGAGCCCGAGCGGGCAGAGGTCTTCGAGCAGCACTTCGCGGCCAACATGGACCGGACGCTCGGCGACGTGCAGGGCCTGGTGCGGTCGGTGCTGCTGCGACCCAACCGCGAGGGCGATCCGTACCTGGCGACCATGGAGTTCGAGACCGAGGACGACTTCACCGCCTGGCGGAACTCCGACGCCTTCCGGGCCGCCCACGGCCACGGGCCGTCCTCCGGCGGGGACGCCGGCGGCGCCACGGCCCCGCCGGTCGAGTCCTACTCGGTGGTGAACCAGGTGCCGAACGCCTCACAACTCTGACCCCCCTCCCGGAAATAGGGGTCCGCAACGCCCGTTCCGGTCGGTTTCCCGCCAGAGATGGCCGACGCTACGATGCGCCCTTCACTCGCGCGAGTGGCGGAATTGGCAGACGCGCAGGATTCAGGTTCCTGTGTCCGAAAGGACGTGAGGGTTCAAGTCCCTCCTCGCGCACTCCGGGGTGGGATTCCTCCCACCCCAGGCACCGGTCCGCAGGCCAGGCACCGCCCAGCGAGGAAGGTGCGCCGCCGACCCGGTTCGTCCGCCAGGTCCGACGGGGACCCTGACGGCCCAAGCCCGAGCCGCACCGGGGCCGGCACCTCCGGCAACGACCCTGCGCCGCGGACCGCCCGTCGGGACGGGCCTGAGTTGAGTGACGTCGTCCCGGGTCCAGGGACAGTTACCGACGTGGCACGGAACGGGCTCGCCCAGCGTGCCCGGGCGGAGCAGCTCATCGCGAACGTCCGGGGCGCCTACGAGGCGGCCGACGCGCGCGGCAGCGTTCCCGCTGCGGATGCACCGCTCGCGGAGGTCATCCCGCTGGTGGCGCCGCTCCCCGACCTCGAGCACCCTCCCACCACCCGTGCCCTCGACGACAAGGGCCGTGTGTCGGTCCGCCTGCGCGGCGGTGCCCTCGGGGAGGTCATGGGATGGGAGGCGGGTCCGCTCGCGGCCCGCACCGACGGCGCCTGGGTGGTGCTGAGGCCCGACCCGGCGGCCGCACCGCGCCGCAACGACGGACACGTCCGCCTCGGCGACGACGGCCGGCTGCGGCTCCCCGCACCCACGCGGCGCCTGCTCGGCGTCGGGCCCGGTGACGAGGTCGCGGTGCTCGCCCTCCCCGGGCACGGGGCGGTGGCGCTCTGCCACCCGTCACGCCTCCTCGTGGGGGCACCCCTCCCGCTGCTGCGCGACCGGTCACCGGACGAAGGCAGCAGCCATGGGTGACCAGGTGCTCGGCCCGATCGCGGAGCTGCTCCGGAGCCAGGGGCTCACCGTCGAGGACCTCGCGGCCTTCGTCGGCGCCGGGGACGAGGGGCCGCCCGGCGGGACCACCGTGTCGGAGTTCCTCGCGGACCTCCGGCCGACGCTCACCGAGGGCACGCGGCGCGGCTACGGGACGCACTTCCGGCGCTTCGAGGAGGGCGTCGCCCGCCTGTGCGCCTGCGAGTGCGATGCGTGCCTCGAGGAGTTCCACGGCTCCGGTGCGTGCACCTGCGGGTGTGCGTCGTGCTCGTCGAGCTCCCTCGAGTGGCCGGCAGCGGGCGGCCGGCCGCTGCGCGACCGCGAGTTCACGCGGACCCAGCTGGAGCCGTTCGCCGAGCTCGCCCAGCGCCACGCCCGCAAGAAGGCCCTCCTCGACAACCGGCGACGCGCGGCGCGGGGCAGGTCGGCGAAGCCGGACCACGGCCAGGGGGGCAGGGAGATGGCCGTGTCCGCGCTGCGGTGCATGTTCGAGCGGGCGAGGGACGACGACCTCCTCGACCGGAACCCCGCCGAGAAGCTCGACAAGGGCACGCGCGGCGAGCCCCGGCGCCGGGCCCTCGCCGCCGGCCAGCTCGAGGAACTGCTCACCACGGTGGTCAGCGGCGGCAACGACCCCGAGCTCGACCTGCTGATCACGTGGTGCGCGCTCGAGCTCGGTGCGCGCCGCGGCGGGATCCTGGCGCTGACCGTCGGGGCGCTGAACCCCGAGCGCCAGAGCGTCCGGCTCATGGAGAAGAACCGCAAGGAGCGCGAGCAGCCCGCGTCGGCCGAGCTCATCGAGGCCCTCCTCGACCACGCCCGCCGGCGCGGAGGGCGCCGCTGCGCCAGGGGTGGG
>CAIPVR010000009.1 GCA_903868545.1 uncultured Actinomycetes bacterium | reverse complement strand
TCTTCGGTGACCCCACGTACCACCGCGAGCTGCTCGCCCAGCGCATCGGCATCTGAGTCGACACCGCGCGCTCCACGGCGCCGGTCCGCTCCTCGGGGCGCGGGCCGGCGTCGTGCCGCGTCAGGCGGGCGACGACGGGGCGGTGGCGTCGCGGTCGGTCCGTGCGGCGTCGCTCCTGACGGCGAGCAGGGCGCACGCGATGGCGAGGGCCAGGTCGGCGAACACGAACGTCCAGTTGCCGGCGATGCCGAAGGCCACGGCGGCGATCAGGAACGCGCAGGTCGCGAGGGCGTAGAGGTTGCGTCGCATGTCGTTCTCCCCGGACCGGTGGACGGGCGCGCCGGCCCTGTGCCCTTGGTCGGCGCGGTCTCCCGCCAGCTTGAGTTCTGCGTGTCGACCCCGTCTCCCGTCCGGGCGCACCCACTAGAGCCGGCGTGCCGCAGGTCGGGCTCGCGGCGACGGCGGCGGATTCGGGGATCAGTAGCCTGCGGCGCATGTGGATCTGGATCGTGCTGGCCGCGCTCGGCACCTTCGTGATCGCGGCGGCGACCGTCGGAGGTGTCACCGGGTCGCTCGCCCGCCGGCCGCGCCGCAGCGTCTACGACCTCGAGGAGGCGGTGGAGTTCGTCTCCGAACGCCTGCCCGCGGACCTCACCGCCACGCTCTCCTACGACGACGTGGAGGCCGTGCTCGAGGCGCACTGCGACTACCTCGCGGACAAGGGCGTCGCCTCCGACGCCACGGCGGCCGACATCGGCTCCGGCCTGGTGGTGGTGCCCGACGACGAACCCGTGGCCTGGATCCTCGGCCGGCTCGACGAGCGCGGGGTGGAGGTCACCGACGAGCAGGTCGTGCAGGTACTCGCGGTGGAGGAGCGCTACTACGTGGCCATCGGCGCGATCGGGCCGCGGGTCGACGGTCCCGGCGACCCGGCCGCGTCGGGGCGCTGAGTCCCGGCCCGGGCCCCGGCCCGAGGTCCGGCTCGGGCCGCCGGGCCCCGGTCGCCTACGATCACGCCGTCCGACGACACGCGAGGAGTCACGCCACCATGGACCGCCCGTCGAAGTTCGAGCACCATCGCTACGTCGGCGACAAGCGCACCCAGGTCGTCTACGACATCGACGCCCTCGGCGACGAGGACGCCCACCTCATCGAGGAACTGATGGAGGCGGAGACGTACCTGTGCTTCGGGCCCGACACGCTCCCCGAGGCCCGCAACCGTGGCTACAAGCTCTTCGCGAAGCAGCGCGCCGCGGTGGCCGCCGCCGAGGCCGACTGAGCCCGGGCGGGCACCGGTGGTCGAGCGGGACGGCGGCCCGTCCGGGGAGCCCGGCCCGGTGACCGCGCCGGTGATGGACGCCACGTTCGAGTCGGGCGGCCTCACCCTCTCCGGTCATCTCGCAGAGCCCGCCCATCCGACGGTGGAGGTGCCGGGTCTCGTGCTGTGCCACGGGTTCCCCACCCGTGGCCGGGAGTCGCCGCAGTCCGGCAAGTCCTTCCCCGAGCTCGCCGAGCGCATCGCCGCCGAACTGGGCTGGCTGGTGCTCACCATGAACTTCCGGGGGTGTGGCAAGGCGGAGGGGAACTTCTCGCTGGCGGGCTGGCTCGACGACGTGCACGCCGCGGTGGGCCACGTCACGGACCTCGGGGTGGACGGCGTATGGGTGTGCGGGTTCGGCACCGGGGGCTCGCTCGCCGTGTGCGAGGGGGCCCGCAACCCGGAGGTGCGGGGCGTGGCCGCCCTGGCCGCGCCCGGCGACTTCGACGACTGGGCCCGTCATCCCCGGCGGCTGCTGCTGCACGCCCGCCAGACCGGCGTGATCAGGGACTCGGAGTTCCCCGCCCAGTTCGACCGGTGGGCCGCGGAGCTGCGCGAGGTGCGCCCCCGCGAGGCGGCCCGGGACCTGGCGCCCCGCCCGCTGCTGGTGGTGCACGGCGACAGCGACGACCTCACTCCGTTGGACGACGGTCGGGCCGTGGCCAGCGCCCACGGCTCGGCCGAGCTGCGGATCCTGAGCGGCGCCGGCCACGAGCTCCGTCACGACCCGAGGGCCGTGGCCGTGCTCCTCGGCTGGTTGGCCCGCCAGCAGGTCGACGCCGAACTGGCGATCTGACCGACGGCGCCGGGCGCGCCCGGGTCAGAACCTGACCAGGACCGGGGTCAGCGACGAGTTCTCGACCGTCAGGTCGTCGAAGATGGCCGGTGACAGGACCTTGCCGTCGCCGAGCTGGCCCCAGGTGTTGTTGCCCCAGCAGGCCACGGACCGGTCGGCGCGGAGGACGCAGTGGTGGTTCGCCCCCCGGGTCACCTTCCCGGTGGCGTTCGTGATCCCGGTGACCGGGCCGAACGTGGGCGACGGCGTGGTCGTGCCGTTCCCCAGCTCCCCCACGGGGTTGTCGCCCTGGCAGCGGACCGTCCCCGTCTCCTCGGTGATGCAGTTCTGGACGAACCCCACGAGGAGGAGGTTGAGGCCGCTCGACACGACGGCGGTGGCGGAGGCCTCGCCCGGGAAGCCCCAGACGGTGACCGGGCTCGGCCCCGGGCCGCGCCCCCAGCACTGCACCACGCTGCCCGGCCCGGAGCCGCGGATGCCGCAGGTGATCTGGTAGTCGTTGTTGACGCTGATGTCGGTCCAGTCCGTCGGGTCACCGTCGACCGGTACCGCGATCGGCGAGTCCGCGAAGGTGCCGTCGCCGAGCTGCCCGAAGTCGTTGGCGCCCCAGCAGCGGAGTCGGTTCTCGGCGGGTGAGACGAACGAGTTGCGGGTGATCGCACAGCCGTGGGTGCGTCCCACCGACACGTCGACCGCGTCGCCGACGCCGACGACCTGGGTGGGCACCGGCGAGTCGACCGTGGTGCCGTTGCCGAGTTGTGCGACCTGGTTCCAGCCCCAGCAGTACACGCCGGCGTTGAGGCCGACGCCCCGGACGGTGGCGCAGACGTTGGCCACACCCACGGCGATCCTGGTGGCCGGTGGCAGTCCGACCACCGCGACCGGGGTCGGGGAGTTGGCGGTGGTGCCGTTGCCCAGCTGGCCCTTCTCGTTCTCGCCCCAGCAGAACACGGTGCCCGCTGCGTCGAGCGCGCACGCGAACCGGACCCCCACGCTCACCTGCACGATCCCTGCCAGGCCGGCGACCTCGGTCGGGGTCGACGTCCCCTGGATCTTCATCCGCTCGGTCTGGAAGGGTTCCCCGGTGAGTGCGAAGCCCCAGCACCGGACGGTGCCGTCGCTCATCACCGCGCAGGTGGAGAAGCCGCTGGCACTCACCTGGACCGGATAGGGCCCGGTCGGTCCGGGCGCAGGTGCCGGCGTGCAGGCGACGAGCCCGATCGCGGCGACTGCCAGGAACGTGAGCAGTGCGGTCGCACGTCGCATTGATCTCTCCCCAGGTCGAGCCCCGCGCAGTCGTGGCGGTGTCGGGCGCCGAGGCTAGCCGGGCGGGCCGGTCCGCCGCCCCCGAGGACCGCCGCTCAGACCTGGTCGGACTTGGCCTTCTTCGCCGCCTTCATCATCTGCTTCCACTCGCGGACCTGCAGCAGGGTCTCGGGGGAGCTGACGTCGGCCACCGAGCGGGGCTGGTCGTCGGAGAACGGCGCAGCGGCCTCCTCCCAGCCGGCAGGTGCCTTGCCCAGGCGCTTGGCGAGGATCGCCATGAAGATTTTCGACTTCTCCTCCCCGTAGCCGGGCAACTCCCGGAGCCGGGCGTAGAGCGCGTCGCCGGAGCGGACGCCCTTCCACACCTTCGCGGCGTCGCCGTCGTAGTGCTCCACGAGGAACCCGCACAGTTCGTGGATGCGCCGACCCATGCTGGCGGGGAACCGGTGGATCGCCGGCTTGGCGGCGCACACGGCCACGAAGTCGTCCTCGCCCATCGCGGCGATGGCGGTGGCGTCGAGCGAGCCGCCGAGGCGTTCCTTCAACGTGGCCGGGCCGCGGAACGCCCACTCCATCGGGACCTGCTGGTCGAGCAGCATGCCGATGAGCAGTGCGAGGGGCTCCTGCTGGAGCAGGCGGTCGGCGGCGTCGTCGCCGGTGATGGGGATGGCGGGGGAACCCATGCCGGGAAGGTACCCCGCGCCGCGCCCGCGCTCAGCCGTGCCAGGGCACCGGAGCATCGGGGTCGATGCCGTAGCGCCCGATCGCGTCGGTGACCGCCGCCGGGTCGATG
>CAIPVR010000008.1 GCA_903868545.1 uncultured Actinomycetes bacterium | reverse complement strand
GGGCGCACCCACCCACGACGGATCGGGCCGGGTACGCCAGGGGTCGCTCTCATGGCCACGCACGTAGTCCCACGCGGTGAACCCGCAGTGGTAGTTCTCCCCGCCGGTCTCGAACAGGTGCGGGTGGTCGGTCACCAGTTGCGTGACCACACCGGCCCGGCGCAGCGTGCGGGTGATGGGCTCGTCCCACAACTCGAGCGAGCCCCACGGCCGCCACAGGAAGTCGAGCGAGCCGGTCAGCAGGTCGTGGCGGGCCGGCATGCACGGCAACGACCCGGCGTGGTGACGGGTGAACCGGGCGCTGCGGGCCGCCACCCGGTCGAGGTTCGGCGTGTCGAACTCGTCGGATCCGTAGGCACCGAGCAGGTGGCGGTTCAACGAGTCGAGCAGGACGACCACGGCGTTGGTCACCGCCCGAACGCTACCCGGGCGGTGGGGGGTGGTCCCCGGCGTCGCCGACCGCCGGGGACGTGCCCGGAGCGCCACCCCGACCACCGCCCCGACCACCACCACGACCGACGCCCCTCGAGGACCACTTGGGAACCGCCACCCGTTGGGTCCCGTAGATCCCGCGGTGCGACGAGCACACATAGGCCACCACGCAGGCCACGGCGAAGTACGGCACCGCACCGCCGCCGAACAGCTCCACACCCATCACGGTGCAGGCCAGCGGCGTGTTGGCCGCGCCCGCGAACACCGCCACGAAGCCGAGCGCGGCGACGAGCGGGACCGGCAGCCCGAGTGGTCCGGCGAGGGTGGCGCCGAGGGTGGCGCCGATGACGAACAGCGGGGTGACCTCGCCACCCACGAACCCGCTGCCCAACGTGACGGCGGTGAACAGCACCTTCAGGGCGAACGCCCAGGTCGCCACGTCGTCGCCCCGCAGGCTCTCGGCGACCAGTCCCAGCGACAGGCCGTTGTAATCGCGGTTGCCGACCGCCAGCGTGAGCGCGATCACCACGAGACCGCCGACCACGGGGCGGGCCGGCTTCCACCCCACCGTGCGACCCAGGAACTTCTTGATCCGCGCGGTGAGGCGGGTGAACACCACGCCGACCAGGCCGAACAGCACCCCTGCCACCACCACCTTCAGCACCGGTCCGGCGGCGAGCGCGAACGACGGCAGTTCGGGGGTGGGCGTGTGCTGCACCCCGAGGCCGGCCACCACCAGGTCGCCCACCACCGAGGCCACCAGGCAGGGCACCAGCGCGTCGTAGCGGACCCGGCCGACGGCCTGCACCTCCAGACCGAACACGGCACCGGCGATCGGCACCCCGAACACCGACCCGAACCCACCGGCGATCGCCACCACGAGCATCGTGCGGCGGTCGGCCTCGTCGAGGCGGAGGATCCGGGAGGCCGCGTCGGTGAGGCTGCCGCTCATCTGGATGGCGGTGCCCTCGCGGCCGGCCGAGCCGCCGAAGAGGTGGGTGACGATCGTGCCCACCAGGACCATCGGCGCCATCCGCCGCGGCACCCAGGCGGTGGGGTCGTGGATCTCGCCCAGGATCAGGTTGTTGCCCTCCTCCGAACGGCCGCCGAGGTAGTGGTAGGCGCACCCGATGGCGAGGCCCCCCACGGGCAGCAGGTAGAGCAGCCACCCGTCGGTGTCGAAGGCCGCCGTCGCCCAGTCGAGCGTGGCCAGGAACACGGCGGAGGCCACGCCGGCGAGCACGCCCACGAGCGCGCCGAGCAGCACCCACCGGACGAGGTGCCGGGCGATCGCGAGCTGGGGACCGATGGCGGGCCGGGGGCCGGTCGTGTCGATCCGCGGGACTGTACCGACTGCCACCGGTAACAATGCGGGCCATGGCACACGATCTGGTGATCCGGGGCGGGACGGTGGTGGACGGCACGGGCGCGCCGGCCCGACGGGCCGACGTGGCGGTGGACGGCGACCGGATCACGGCGGTCGGGGAGGTCGACGCCGGCGGCGCGGCACGGGTGATCGACGCCGAGGGCCGGCTGGTCACCCCCGGGTTCGTGGACCTGCACTCCCACCTCGACGCCCAGGTGGGCTGGGACCCGGCCATGACCTCCTCCTGCTGGCACGGGATCACGTCGGTCGTGATGGGCAACTGCGGCATGACCTTCGCCCCGGTGCGGCCCGGCCAGGCCGAGCTGCTGGCCACGGCGATGGAGTCGGTGGAGGACATCCCCGCCGCCTGCATCCTCGACGGGCTCGCGTGGGACTGGGAGGACGTGGGCGGCTACCTCGACTCCGTCGAACGCCGACCCCGGGGGCTCAACGCCGGCGTGTACGTCGGCGACGTGGCGGTGCGGCTGTACGTGGCGGGCGACGCCGCCTGCGAGCCCGACTTCGTGGCCAGCGACGAGCAGCTCGGCGAGATGGCCGCGCTGGTGGGCCGGGCGATGGAGCAGGGGGCGCTCGGCTACTCGATCTCGCGCAGCCTGTTCCACCGGGTGCCCGACGGCCGCAACGTGCCCGGCACGTGGAGCGCTCCCGACGAGTTCCTGGCCATCGCCGAGCCCCTCGCCCGGCTCGGCCGGGGCGTGCTCGAGAGCGCCCCCCGCTACAACCTGGAGAACCAGCCCGGCGACCGGGTGGAGGAGGAGTTGGCCTTCATGGCCGAGCTGTCGCGCCGCACCGGGCGGCCGTTCAGCTTCAACCTCCAGCAGATCAACTCGCTCGGCGACCACTACCGGCGGGTCCTCGAGCTGGCCGAACGGGCCAACCGCGACGGAGCCTCGCTGCGACCCCAGATCACCCCGAGGAGCGTGGGCGTGCTCTTCTCGTTGGCCGGCAACTCCCTGCTCGACGACCTGCCGTCGTTCGCCCCGCTCCGCCCGCTGGGCCCGGCCGAGCGACTCGCGGCGGTCCGCGACCCGGAGGTGCGGGCCCGCCTCGTGGCGGAGGGCACCGACCGACCGGTCGCGCCCTACGAGTCGATGTTCGTGATGCCGGGTGACCGGCCCGCCTCCTACGTCTACGGCGCCGAGGACTCCCTCGCCGCGCTGGCCCGGCGCCGTGGGGTGACGGTGGTCGAGGCGTACCTCGACGAACTCGACCGCTCCGACGGCACCACCGTCGTGAACTGGCCCGTGATGAACTCCGACGAGACGGCGATCGAGGAGTTGCTCACGTCACCGGTGACGATCCTCGGCCTCGCCGATGCGGGGGCCCACGCCACCCAGATCATGGACGCGAGCCAGCCCACGTGGCTGCTGGCCCACTGGGTGCGCGACCGCGGCGTGCTCAGCGTGGAGGAAGGCGTGCGGCGCCTCTCCTCCGACACGGCCGACTTCATCGGCTACCGCGACCGCGGCGTGGTCCGCGAAGGGGCGTTCGCCGACCTGAACGTGATCGACCTCGACGGCCTGGCCCTGTCGGTGCCCGAGATCGTCCACGACTTCCCGGGCGACGCGCCCCGGTTCGTGCAGCGGGCCAGCGGTTTCGACCACACGGTGGTGAACGGCGAGCCGTTCATGGAGGCCGGTGAGCACACCGGCGCGCTGGCCGGTCGGGTGCTGCGCTCCACGGACTGACCCACCACCCCACGTTCTCGGCGGTCAGAGCACCCGAGAGCGCCCTGAGGACCCCTATTCGCCGGAGCGGGCGTGGTCGAGGAGGAGTCGGTGCTCAGCGGCCCCCACTGCGGCCCGGAGGGCGGGCACGGCGTCGGGCGTCACCGAGATCGAGTCGATCCCGAACCGCACCAGGTGCTCGGCGAACGCCGGGTCGTTCGACGGGGCCTGGCCGCACAACGACGACGTGATCCCTGCCTCCCGGCACGCCCGGACGATGCGCTCGATGGCGTCGAGCACCGCGGCGTCCGCGGCGTCGAACAGGTCCGCGAGCACCTCGCTGTCGCGGTCGACGCCGAGCATCAGCTGCGTCAGGTCGTTGGAGCCGATGCTGACCCCGTCGATCCCCATCGCCGCGTACTCGGGGATGCGGTACACCACCGACGGCACCTCGGCCATCACCCACCGGCGCAGGCCCCGCTGGCGGCCCAGCGGCGACGCGTCCACCAGCTCGAGGCACGCCTCCAGCTCCCACGCGGTGCGCACGAACGGGATCATCAGGTGCAGGTTGGGAGTCTCCTCCCGCACCCGGGCCAACGCCTCGAGCTCGAGGTTGAACAGCGTGGGGTCGGTCACGTAGCGGTAGGCGCCCCGCCAGCCGATCATCGGGTTGGCCTCCACCGGCTCGAACTCCTCGCCGCCCTGCAGGCCGCGGAACTCGTTGGTGCGGAAGTCCATCGACCGGTACACCACCGGTCGACGCCCGAACGCCCGTGTGACGGTGAGCAACGACGAGCTCAGCCGGTCCACGAACTCGGCCGACCCGCCCCGGGCGACCATGGCCGCCGGATGCACCCCGGCCAGCGCGTCGGTGAGCATCAGTTCGGCCCGCAGCAGCCCCACCCCGTCCACCGGGAGCGCCGCGGCCGCCACCGCGCCCGAGGCCACGCCCAGGTTCACGTAGATCTTCGTGCCGAGCGACTCCGGAGCGACGGACGCGGCCGACGACGCGGCCGGTACCGGCCCGGCCGCCGGGGCCCGTGGCACCCGGTCGCCGCGCCACACCTCCCCGCTCGCGCCGTCGACGGTGACGAGGTCGCCGTCGCGGAGGTCGGTGGTGGCGCTGCGGGCACCCACCACGCACGGCACGCCGAGCTCGCGGCTCACGATCGCCGCGTGGCACGTCATCCCGCCTGCGTCGGTCACCACGGCGGCGGCACGCCGGAGGGTGGGCACCCAGTCGGGCGAGGTGGTGGCGGCCACGAGCACCTCGCCGTCGGCCATGCGGTGGCCCTGTTTCGGGGAGGCGAGGATCCGCACCCGGCCCACCGCGCGGCCCGGGGAGGCCCCGAGCCCGTGCAGCAGGGGTGTCCCGTCGTCCTCTGGCGCGGTAGCGCCGCCGGCACCGTCTCCGGCGCTACGGCCCGAGGCCTCCGCCGCCGGACCGGTGGTGAGGGGCCGCGACTGCACGATCCATGCGGCGCCGTCGCCCAAGGTCCACTCCACGTCCTGGGGCCGCCCGTAGTGCTCCTCGATGCGCCGTCCGACACGGGCGAGGTCCAGCACCTCGTCGTCGGCCAGCACGCGGGCACCCAGTTCGGGCGCGGGCACCTCGACCCACTCGCCCCGCCGCAGCATCCTCCGCTGGTCCCCCGTCCGGGCGGCGACCACCCGCCACGACGACGTGTCGACCACGTAGGTGTCGGGCTCCACCGCGCCCGACACCACGGCCTCGCCCAGTCCCCGGGCCGCTTCGATCACCAGGCGGTGGGGGTCGGTCCCGGTGGGGTCGGTGCTGAACATCACACCGGCGCGATCGGTGGGGGCCATGCGCTGGACCACCACGGCGATCGCGGGTTCGTCGGTGATGCCCCGCTCGAGCCGGTAGGTGAGCGAACGCGGCGAGAACAGCGAGGCCCAGCAGTCGAGGAGGCGCTCGTGGAGCTCGGCCACGCCGACCACCTCGGCGAAGGTGTCGTGCATCCCGGCGAAGGACGCCGCGGCGGTGTCCTCCGCCGTGGCGCTCGAGCGGACCGCCACCGCCACGGCGGTGCCGTGCGGGCCGGAACCGAGCGACGCGTACGCCGTGTCGACCTCCGCGGCCAGGGCCTGGGGGAGCCCGGCGGAACGGACCATGCCGCGCAGGGCCTGCACGGCGGCGTCGCGGTCGGGGCCGTCGGCGAGGCCGAGCGCGTGGCGGTACGCCTCGAGCACCCGACTGCGCACGCCGGCCTCGTCGAGCGCGGCCAGGTACGCGGCGGCGGTGACCACGAAACCCGGTGGCACGGGCAGCCCTGCGGCCACCAATTCACCGAGGTTCGCTCCCTTGCCACCCACCTCGGCCACGTCCGCGGCCCGCAGGTCGTCGAAACAGCGGACCAATCCGCTCACGGGACGATCACCGCCCTCCCGGACAGCGCGCCCTCCTGCATGCGCCGGTACGCGTCCGGCGCCTCGTCGAGGCCGAACCGGTGCACCTCCGCCCGGAGCCGACCCGCCCGGGCGAGCTCGACCACCTCGACCAACTCGGGGAGGGTGCCCCAGTAGGTGGTGGCCACCGACGCCTCGTAGGCCACCCCGAAGAAACTGAGCGGCAGGGTGCCGCCGCCCAGGCCCACGATCGTGAGGTGTCCGAGGGAGCGGGTCACCGCTGCGGCGAGGGCGAGCGTCGTGTCGGAGCCCACCATGTCGAGCGCCACGTCGACGCCGACGCCGCCGGTGGCGTCCATCACGGCGGCCGCCGCGTCCTCGTCCGCGGGGATCGTCACGTCGGCGCCCAGCGACGTGGCCAGGGCCAGTGCGTCGGGCCGCTCGTCGATCGCGACGATGCGAGCGGCGGTGAGCGCACGGAGGATCTGGACCGCCATGTGGCCGAGCCCGCCCACACCGATGACGAGCGCCGTGGAGCCGGGGAGCAGCACCGGCAACGACCGCTTCACCGCGTGGTACGGGGTCAGGCCCGCGTCGGTGAGCGGAGCGGCCTCCACCGGGTCGAGGTCACCGAGGCCCACGAGCCAGCGCGCGTCGGGCACGAGCATGTGGCTCGCCATCCCACCGTCGGCACCGAGGCCGCCGCCGGCGTACGGCAGGGCCTGCTGGTGCACGCAGTAGTTCTCCGCGCCGGTGCGGCACCGATGGCACCGGCCGCACCCCCACGGCCCGTACACGGCGACCGGTTCACCCACCTCGAGCCCTCGCACACCCGGCCCGAGCGCCTCCACCCAGCCCGCGTTCTCGTGGCCGAGGGTGAACGGTGGACCCCACGGCAGGACGCCTTCGGTGAAGTCGTGCATGAGGTGGAGGTCGGAGTGGCACGCGCCGGCGGCTCCGATCCGCAGGAGCACCTCGCCCGGGCCCGGGTCCGGTTGTGGGACCTCTGCGAACTCCCCGTCGTGCTGCCAGCTGGTGAGTCGGTAGGCCTTCATGGGTCCATCAGACCACGAATCCGTTGCGCAGGAAAGGAGCTCCTCAGCGACGGAAGAGGCCGCCGAGGCCCCGGCGCGGTGCCGGCGCGCACTGGCACCGCTCGGCAGCGGGCACGTCGCCCAACACCTGCTCCACGTGGTTGCCGCACCCGGTGTAGGTGGGCCTCCCGCAACTACGACATGTCGCTCGACTGCACATGAGGCCATCGTAGCACATACCCCTAGGGGTATGTGCTACGAGCGGCCCGCGACCTCAGGTGAAGATGATCTCGCCGCCGGCGGCCATCTCGTAGAACTCGCCGACGGTGATGATGTCCTGCACCTGGTCCACCAGGTCGTCCTGGGTGAAGCCGAACATGTCGCAGGCGAGCTGGCAGCCGTAGATGCCGGCGCCGGTGTCGGAGATGAACTCGATGAACTCCGGCACCGACGGGATGTCGAGCGCGGTCATCTTCTTCTCCATCATGTGGGTGGCGATCGCCGACATGCCCGGCAACGCGCCGACGACAGTGGCCATGTGCATCCCGGGGTTGCCGACCGTGGCCGCCTTGATGTGCTCGCTGCGCTTGCGGTGCACCGCATCGAGGCCGAAGAAGGTGAAGAAGAGGTTCACCTCGATCCCCTCGGCTCGGGCGCCGCTGGCCATGATGAGTCCGGGGTACACCCCGTCCAGCGAGCCCTTGGAGATGACGATCGAGACCTTCGTGATCGGTTCGGGCCGGGACGGTGCCCCGGCAGCGTCGGGGTGGGTGTCGGTGTGTGTGTCGGCGTCCGTCATGGTTCCTCCTCGGGAACGGGTGCTCACAGGCACCCGCGCGGCTTGGGGATGCCCGCCACGCGGGCGGCGATCTTGGCGGGGCCCTTCGGGAAGAGCTGGTAGAGCTCCTTCACCGGGACCCCCGAGGTCTTGCCGAGCACCCGGACCGTGGGCCCGGTGCCCTTCTCCGCGTACTCCGACCGCATGAACCGGATCACGGTCCAGTGGTCGTCGGTGAGGGCGGCGATGCCCTCCTCCGCGGCCAGCTCGGGGGCCATGGCCTCGGTCCACTGGGCGGGGTCGACGAAGAACCCCTCGTCGTTGACCTCCACGGTCGTACCGGCAACCGTCCTGGTGGGCATGGGGTCTCCTCTCGTCAGCCGGCGCGCTTGCCGGCGGTGGGCATGTCCGATCCGATCCCCGGGACGTCACGTCCGGGGAGCAGGCTGTGCCAGTAGAACCACTGGAACATCAGCTTCCCGAGGTGGTTCAGCCGCGACTCCTTGAGCAGCGGCAACCCCATCCGGGCGGGGTAGTGCCCCGGGACCGGTTCCTGGTCGTAGTTGAAGTCGATGAGCATCGCCTTGCCGAAGCCGGTCTCGATGAAGCAGTTGGCGTGACCGTCGTAGGAGGCGTCGAGCTCCTCTCCCGCGAGGAACCTGCCGACGTTCTCCACCAGCACGTCGCCCTCGAAGTGGGTGACCGAGCCGGCCTTCGACGCCGGGAGCGTGGTGGCGTCGCCGATGGCGAAGATCTCGGGAGCGACGGTGCTCTGGAGGGTCGCCGGATCGGTCGGGACGAAGCCGAGTTCATCGCCCAGGCCCTCGCTCCGGCCCACGTAGGCCTGCCCTCCGTGGAGCGGCACCACCACCGCGAGGTCGAAGGGCACGTCCCGCTCGTCCCAGGAGACGAGGGCGCCCTCGCGCACCTCGCCCGTGTTGAACTCGGTCACGAGTCGCACGCCCTTGTCGTCGAGCATCCCGCCGAGGGTGGCCGCGGCGACGGGCTTGGTGAACGCGCCGTCCAGCGGGGTGACGTAGGTCAGTTCGACGTCGTCACGGATACCCCGTTCCCGGAGGTACCAGTCCGCCAGGAAGCAGAACTCGAGCGGTGCCACCGGGCACTTGATGGGCAGGTCCACCACGTTGACCACCAGGCGGCCGCCCTCGAAGGAGGCGAGCGACTCGTGGAGCGCCCGCGCACCCTCGAGTGTGTAGAAGGTGTGGACCGACCGGCCCCACTGGGGCCCGAGCAGGCCCTCGGTCTCCTCGGGCAGCAGCGCGGCCCCGGTGGCGACGACGAGGACGTCGTGGTCGAGTCGCGTCCCGTCCTCGAGCACGACCTGCCGACCGGCCACGTCCACCCGTTCGACGCCGGACCGGTGGAACTCCACTCCGCGGTGGAGCTGGCGGCCCCGCGGGCGCACGATGTGCTCCGGGTCGGCCAGACCGAAGGGCACGAACAGGAGGCCGGGCTGGTAGACGTGCACGTCGTCCTCGTCGACCACGCTGATCCGCAGCTCGTCCTCCGGGAAACGGCGCCGCAACCGGTTGGCGGTGAGGGTGCCGCCGGTGCCACCGCCCAGGATCACCACGTGACGTGCCATGGGGCCTCCCTCCGGCCGGGGCCGCCCCGCCGGTGCCGTTGCTTGTGTCCGCAAGTCTAGCTGAATACCCCCTGGGGTACCAGCTATCCTCGGTGGCGTGACGGACGGGAACCCCACCTCGCAGCTCGGCCCGATGGAACTGCCCGAGGGCGTCGTCGACGAGGTCCTCACGCGGCTGCGCCGCATCGAGGGCCAGGTGCGGGGGCTGCAGCAGATGATCACCGACGGCCGCGAGTGCAAGGACGTGGTCACCCAGATCGCGGCGGCCAACAAGGCACTGGAACAGGTGGGCTTCGTGCTCGTGGCCGAGGGCCTCACCTGGTGCCTGCGGCATCCGGAGGAGTCGGCCGCCGCGGGGTACGACCCCGCGGACGTGCAGAAGATGTTCCTGAAGCTGGCCTGAACGGGGCCGGCCGCGGGATCCGGGGCCGTCAGGCTCCCGTGGCCCGGAGCCACTCCAGGGTCCGGGCCAGGCCGTCGGCCAGCGCGACCTTCGGCTCCCACCCGAGCGAGCGCGCCCGGGTGATGTCGGGGCGACGCCGGGTCGGGTCGTTCTCCGGGCGGGGGAGGAACTCGAGGGGGACGTCCGCCCCGGTGACCTCGAGGACCGCGGCGGCCAGTTCCAGCACGGTCACCTCGACGGGGTTGCCGAGGTTCACCGGCCGCTGCTCGCCGGACCCCGCGACCGTGAGGAGTCCCTGCACGAGGTCGTCCACGAAGCAGTAGCTGCGGGTCTGCGAGCCGTCGCCGTGCACGGTGAGGGGCTGTCCCCGACGGGCCCGGTCGAGGAAGCTCACCACCACCCGGCCGTCCTCCGGGCGGAGCCTCGGTCCGTACGTGTTGAAGATCCGGACGATCCTCGTGTCGACACCGAACCGGGCCCGGAAGGTGTCGGTGGCCGCCTCGGAGAAGCGCTTGGCCTCGTCGTAGCAGGCCCGCTCCCCCACCGTCGCGACGTTGCCGCGGTCGTCCTCCGACTGCGGGTGCACCAGGGCCTCCCCGTAGACCTCGCTGCTCGAGGCGAAGAGGAACGTCGCGCCGGTCCGCCGGGCCAGCTCCAGCGCGTGGAGGGTGCCCCCGCTGCCCACCCGGAGGATCTCGAGCGGCAGGTCGAGGAAGTGGCGCGGCGACGCGGGCGAGGCGAGGTGGAACACGGCGTCCACCTCACCGGTGACCGGGACCCCGTCGGCCACGTCGGCCTCCACGAGGCTGAAGCCCGGGTGGCCCAGCGCTCCCGCCAGGTGCGACAGGTCGCCGGTGAGGAGGTTGTCCACGCCCACCACCCGGTCGCCCCGGGCGAGGAGCGCCTCCACCAGATGGGATCCGATCATCCCGGCCGCGCCGGTGACCACCACGCGGGCCTCACTCATGGCGACGGACGGTACCAGTCGACGTTCAGCACGACGGCGGCCCTGCCCTCACACGGGCCGACACGGCGGCCAGCGGGTAGGCCACCGTGTCGCGGGTGGACGGGTCGCGGGCCGCCACCAGCCCGACCGCCCGACCGGCGGCGTCGAGCACCACCCCGCCCGAGAGGCCCGGCTCGGCGTCCACGTCCACCAGCAGCATCGGCGTCTCTCCGCCGTAACCGTGACGCCGCTCCACCGCCACCACCGTCCCCCCGGCCGCCATGAACCCACCGCCCGGGTAGCCCGCCACCACCACCGGCGCACCGACCTCGGGCATCGGTCCCACCTCGAGCGCGGCGTCCGCGGGGAGGTCGCCGGCCGCCCGGAGCCGGACGGCGTCGCGGCGCGGCACCGAACCGGCCACCACCAGGTCGCCCACCCACGCCCCGTCGTCGGCCACGGCGAGACTCGTGCCCGCCACCACGTGCCGGTTGGTGAGCACGACCGGGGAGTCGCCGCGGCCCCCCGGCAGCCGCACCACGGTGGCCGTGCCCTGACGGGTGAGGCCGCACGCGGTGGACGCCACCCGGAGGAGCGAGGCGCGGGCCCGACCTGCGACCTCGTCGGGCACGGCGGTCCGTTCGAGCGAGGCGCCGGCGACGCTGGCCACCGGCTGGGCGCGGTCGGCCCCCCACCGGTGCAGCTGTCGGGATCCCACCACCGTCACCGCGACCACCAGGACCACGACGACGAAGGCCCCCAGCGCTCGCCTCGCCACACCGACAGGGAACCGCCTGAGGGGCCCGGGCGCCACTCCCGGGCGGTGGGCACATGCCCCACGCGCCCGTGCGACCTAGGTGCGGGGGGTCGGCGAGCGGTAGAGGTCCCAGACCTGCTCGACCGCCACCGTGGCGGGCAGCTCACCGGACCGCACCCCCGCCTGGGCGGCGTCGAGCGCCGCCACCACGTCCGGGCGCGACCGCAGGTCGTCGCGCAGGCGCTGGTCGAGCATCGACCACATCCACCGCACCTGCTGCTCCTGTCGCCGGGCCTGCAGCTCACCGGTGAGCGTCATCTTCTCCCGGTGCACCTCGATCTGGTGCCACAGCTCCCGGAGTCCCTCGTCGGCCAACGCCGAGCAGGTGAGCACCGGCGGCGTCCAGGTGGGCGACGCCGGTGCCATCAGGTGCAGCGCGCCTCGGTACTCCGCGGCGGCCAGCTCGGCCCGCGTGCGGTTGTTCCCGTCGGCCTTGTTCACCGCCACCATGTCGGCCAGCTCGAGCACACCCTTCTTGATGCCCTGCAGGTCGTCGCCGGCACCCGACAGCATCAGCACCAGGAAGAAGTCGACCATGTCGGCCACGACGGTCTCGGACTGGCCCACCCCGACGGTCTCCACGAGCACCACGTCGAAGCCGGCAGCCTCGCACACGAGGATGGTCTCCCGGGTGGCGCGGGTCACACCGCCGAGCGTCTCACCGGCGGGCGAGGGACGGATGAACGCCGCCGGGTCCACCGACAGGCGCTCCATGCGGGTCTTGTCGCCGAGGATCGAGCCTCCCGTCCGGGAGCTGGTCGGATCGACGGCCAGGACGGCCACCCGGTGCCCGTCGGCGGTCAGGTTCACGCCGAGCTGGTCGATGAACGTGCTCTTGCCCACTCCCGGCACACCGGTGATACCCACCCGGTGGGCACCCCCGGCGAAGGGCAGCAGGGCGCCGAGCACCTCCCCCGCCGTGCGGCGGTGGGCGGGGTTCCTCGACTCGATCAGCGTGATCGTGCGGGCCAGCACGGCCGGATCCGCGGCGCGCACGCCGGCCACGTAGTCGTCGACGGGGAGCAGTCCGGCCATCGACGCGCACCCTACCGGCGCGGCGGCCCTCCACCGATCGCCGGCCGGCCGGCGACACCCGCGCCGATCCGGCCCGATGTGGCCGGGTCGGGCGCGGCCCGTAGGATCCGGCCCGGGAATGGGACGCAGGACGAAGGACGAGCGTCGCCGCGACTACCTGGAGATCGGTGCGCAGCTCGTGGCGGAGTCGGCCACGGGGAGTGCACCCGACCCCGGGTTGGCGCTGGCGCACGTGAAGGTGGCCGACGTGGCGGCGCGCGCCGGCGTGACGAAGGGCGCGCTCTACCACCTGTGGCCCAGCCAGGAGGACTACTGGAACGACCTCCTCGCCCACGTGCTGCGCCACGACCGCCGGGCCGGTGAGTCCGACCTGCCGGAGATCCTCCACAGCGCCCGCACCCTGCTCGACGACCGGACCGATCCCTGGGCCTATGCCGACCTCGTCTTCGAGCACTTCCGCGACGACGCCCGCTACCTGGCCCGGATCAGCCTCCACTCCTACCTGTTCGACGACGACATCCGTTCGGCGCTCGACCGCGACTTCCGCACCGCCGTGGCCCGCTTCGGCGATGTCATCGCCGAGGCACTTCGGGTGCGGGGTCGCCGGCTGCTCCCGGGGGTCAGCGCCGAGGACCTGGTGGTGGCGCTCGCCTCCCTGCTGCAGGGCATGTGCCTCGAGCACCGGATCGACCCCGACCGCGCGCCCACCCTCGAACTCGACGGGGTGACCCGCGGGCTGTTCTCGGTGGGCGCCGAGGCCCTCGTGCTCGCCCTCACCGAACCCGACGGGGACCAGGTCGCCGCCGACGGGGACCGTTCCTGATGGCACGCCCCACGGCGGAGGAGCGGCGCCAGGACTACCTGGCCATCGGCGCCGAGATGGTCCTCGAGTTCGACCGGTCGCGCGGCGCCACCGTGCCGGTGGATGCCCTCGCCAACATCCGACTCGCGGACGTGGCGAGACGGGCCGGGGTGACGAAAGGGGCGCTCTACCACATCTGGGAATCGCAGGAGGAGTTCCGCCACGACCTGATGATCCACCTCCTCGAACTCGAGGCACAGGTGGGGATCCGGGAGACCGCCACCCTCATCGAGGAGGTCCCGCGCGACGAGGATCCCGGGCGGTCGATGCGGCGCCTCAACGACTTCGCCTTCCGCCGCCTGCGCGACGACCCGGCGTTCCTGGCCCGCTTCAGCTTCTACACGTACGCCGCGAACCCCGAGGTGCGGGAGCTCCTCCTCCACGGCCGCGACCGGTTCCGCGAGTACTACGAGATGTACCTGCGTCGGGCCGGCCGCCGGCTCCGGGAGCCGTTCACGCTCGACCAGGTGATCGTGCTGGCGGAGGCCTACCTCTACGGGAGCATCCTCCGTCACCGCACCTCGCCGGAGCTGGTCGACCGGACCGTCCGCGTCGACGAGGAGGACTGGGGCCTGGTCCAGCTGGGCATGCGGGCCATCCTCGACGGGCTCAGCGAACCCGTCGAGGACGACGATCAGCCGAGGTCGTAGCCGAGCCGGTCGGCGAGCTCCCGGAGGAGCCCCGCCGCCGCCTCGTGGATCACCGTCCCGGGCGGGAAGACCGCCACGGCGCCGGCTTCGCGGAGGGCGTCGTAGTCCTGCGGGGGGATCACCCCGCCCACCACGATCATGATGTCGGGTCGTCCGAGGTCGGCCAGCGCCGCCTTCAGTTCCGGCACCAGCGTGAGGTGCCCGGCGGCGAGCGACGACGCACCGACGACGTGGACGTCGGCCTCCACGGCCTGGCGGGCCGCCTCCGCCGGCGTCTGGAAGAGCGGGCCGATGTCGACGTCCCAGCCCAGGTCGGCGAACCCGGACGCGATCACCTTCTGGCCGCGGTCGTGGCCGTCCTGGCCCATCTTGGCCAGCAGGATCCGCGGCCGGCGACCGTCGGCCGCCTCGAAGGCCTCCACCATCCGACGCACCTCGTCCACGGCACCTCCCCGTTCACCGAGTTCGCTGCGGTAGACGCCGGAGATCGACCGGATGTCGGCGCGGTGGCGGCCGTAGACCTTCTCCAGCGCGTCGCTGATCTCCCCCACCGACGCCTTGGCCCGGGCCGCGTCCACGGCGAGGGCCAGCAGGTTGCCGTCGCCCGACGCTGCGCAGTTCGTCAGCGCCTCGAGCGCGGCCGCCACCGCGTCGGGATCGCGCTCGGCCCGCAGCCGTTCGAGCTTGGCCACCTGGCCGGCGCGCACGGCGGAGTTGTCCACCTTGAGGACGTCGATGTCCTCGTTGGTGTCGAGCCGGTACTTGTTCACGCCGATCACCGGCTGCCGACCCGAGTCGATGCGGGCCTGGGTTCGCGCCGCCGCCTCCTCGATCCGCAGCTTGGGGATGCCCGCCTCGATGGCCGCCGCCATGCCGCCGAGCTCACCGACCTCTCGGATGTGGGCCAGCGCGCGGGTGGCGAGCTCGGCGGTGAGGCGCTCCACGTAGTAGCTCCCGCCCCACGGGTCGATCACCTGCGTGGTGCCCGACTCCTGCTGCAGGAACAGCTGGGTGTTGCGGGCGATCCGGGCGGAGAAGTCGGTGGGGAGGGCGAGGGCCTCGTCGAGGGAGTTCGTGTGCAGGCTCTGGGTGTGGCCCTGGGTGGCGGCCATCGCCTCCACGCACGTGCGGACCACGTTGTTGAACACGTCCTGGGCCGTGAGCGACCAGCCGGAGGTCTGGCTGTGGGTCCGGAGGCTCAGCGACTTCTCGTTGGCGGGAGCGAAGCGCTCCTTCACCAACTTCGCCCACAGGAGGCGCGCGGCCCGCAGCTTGGCCACCTCCATGAAGAAGTTCATGCCGATGGCCCAGAAGAAGCTGAGGCGCGGGGCGAACGCATCCACGTCGAGGCCGGCGTCGATCCCGGCCTGCACGTACTCGAGGCCGTCGGCGAGCGTGTAGGCGAGCTCGAGATCGGCCGTCGCCCCCGCCTCCTGCATGTGGTAGCCGGAGATGGAGATCGAGTTGAACCTCGGCATGTTCGACGACGTGAAGGCGAAGATGTCGGAGATGATCCGCATCGACGGTGCCGGCGGGTAGATGTAGGTGTTCCGGACCATGAACTCCTTGAGGATGTCGTTCTGGATGGTCCCGGACAGCTGTTCGGGGCGGACGCCCTGCTCCTCGGCCGCCACGATGTAGAGCGCCATGACGGGCAGGACGGCGCCGTTCATCGTCATCGACACCGACATCCTGTCGAGCGGGATCCCGTCGAAGAGGACGCGCATGTCGTAGATGGAGTCGATCGCCACACCGGCCATGCCCACGTCACCGGCCACCCGCGGGTTGTCGGAGTCGTAGCCGCGGTGCGTGGGGAGGTCGAAGGCCACCGACAGGCCCTTCTGGCCGGCCGCGAGGTTGCGCCGGTAGAAGGCGTTGGAGTCCTCGGCGGTGGAGAACCCGGCGTACTGGCGGATCGTCCACGGCTGGTTCACGTACATCGTGGGGTACGGCCCGCGCAGGAACGGCGGGAGGCCCGGGTAGGTGTCGAGGAAGTCGAGGCCGGCGAGGTCCTCGGCGGAGTAGAGCGGCGCCACGTCGATGCCCTCCGGCGTGGACCACACCTGCTTGCCGGGCTCGAGGCCGGTGGCGGCCTCCGCGGCCGCGGTCCATGCCGCCCTCGCGCCGGACGGGGCGGCACCCGCGGCCGGCAGCGCGACCGTGGTGAAGTCGGGAACCTCGAAACCACTCACCGGGACACCTCCAGGTGGTCCTGCGCCCGACGCAGCACGTCGAGCACGTCCACGCCGAGGTGGACGAACTCGTCCACCCCGGCCGACTCCTCGGCCGCCCGGCGCTCGCCGGGGTTGCCCGCCAGGTACACACGGCCGATACCGGCCGCCTTCAGCGCGGCCGCGGTGTCGGCCGCCCGCTCCGCGTAGACGTCGTCGGACGAGCACAGGCACACCGCCCGGGCCCCCGCCGCCGTGGCGTCGGCGACCACCTCCTCGGCGGTGGCGAACCCGCTCGTGCCGCCGCGCTCGGAGGTGACGGTTCGGATGCCGCCGGCCTCGAAGAGGTTCTTGGCGAACGTGGCCCGTGCCGTGTGCACCGCCACCGGCCCCAGGTTGGCCAGGAACACGACCGGCTCGGCGCCGGCGCGGGCCCGGTGGGCGTCGGCCGCGTCGCGCAGCGCCTCGAACTCCTCGGACCAGCGCACCGGGACCAGCAGCGGCATGCCGGCACCGGCCGGGACGGTCACCGTCACGGCGCCGGTCTCGTCGAGGTCCGGGAACTCGCTCACGCCGGTGAGCGGCCGGCGACGGGTGGCCACCTCGCGCAACCTCGCGTCACGGACGCCGGTCACCCGGGCGGCGAGCGAGCCGTCGAGCAGGACGGTGGGCATGCCACCCACCGACTCCAACTCCTGGAACAGCGCCCAGGCCACGGCCGACAGCTCGTCGGTCAGGGACTCGACGTAGCCGGAACCGCCGGCCGGGTCGAGCACCCGGCCCAGGTTCGACTCCTCCTGCAGCAGCAGCTGGGTGTTGCGGGCCATCCGACGACCGAGGTCGCCCGGATCGCCGCCGAGGTCGTCGTAGGCCGAGGTGGTGACCGAATCGGCACCCGCCACGCCGGCGGCGAAGGCCGCCGCGGTGACGCGCAGCAGGTTCACCCACGGGTCGCGCCCGGTGAGCATCCGGCGGGCGGTGCGTACGTGGAGTTGCGGTGCCACAGCGGCCCCCGAGGCGCCGCACGCCGCCGCGAGCGCGGCCCAGAGCCGGCGCGCGGCCCGCAGCTTGGCGATCGTGGTGAACACGTCCGCGTCCGCGGACAGGGTGAGCTCCACCTGACCGCAGGCCGCGTCGGCATCGAGGCCGGCAGCGGCCATGGCCCGCAGGTAGGCCGCGCCGGTCGACAGCATCGTGGCCAGCTCCTGGGCCTCCGAACCGCCGGCCTCGGCCACCGGGGTGACGTCGACGGCCACGGCACGCACCCGGGGGAAGGTGGCCGCGGTACGGGCCGCCAGCGCACCCAGCCCGGCCAGCAGCTCCTCCGGCGACCGGCCGTCGCCCCCGTGGCGGGCGAGGTCGCGGCAGGGGTCGGCCGCGAAGCCGCCCAGTGCCTCCGAGGGGGCCACACCCCGTTCGGCCCACAGCGCCTCCAGGGCCGCCGCGGCCTCCGGGGTGCGGGGCCCGGCGTCGAGCACCACGGGCGCGAGGTCGAGGTAGACGCCCTCGAGGCGCCGGGCCAGGTCGGTCGGGTCGCCGGTCCAGCGCACCTGCAGGCTGGTCACCCCGCGTCCGAGGTCCTCGAGGGCGCGGCGGTTGGCCTCGGCCGGGTCGTCGTGGTCGACCGGTGCCCGCACGTCCCACAGACCGTGGGGCCGGGGGGCGGCGTGCGCACCCCGGGTGAACGGCGCCGAGCCCGGGAAGCCCGCCTCGTCGGCCGAGCCGGGCGACGAGGCCCGCACGTACAGCGGCGCCACGGTGATGCCGTCGGCGGTGCGTGACTCGAGCCGGGAGAACGGCGCACCCTTGAGGACGGCGTCGACCTTCGCCAGCCACGCCTCCTCCCCCACCGGGGGGAAGTCGCCGGCCAGGGTCACGTCGCCCATCGGCGCCCCGCCCGTGGTTCCGTCGCCAGTGGACACCTGCACCTCCGCACGGCCGCCCACCGCGGGCGGCACGGGGCGGAGGTTACCGACCGACGGCCTCCCGGGCCGAAGCCGGGATCCGCGAACGAGCCCGGCCGCCGTCCACGCCGTTGCGGCTGAGGACGCGGTAGATCACGAGGAACACCAGCACGGCACCGAGCACGACCGTCACGCCGACGAAGACCGGGTTGGCGGCATCGGTCCCCGCGGTGACCGCGTGGACGCCCACGAGCAGGCCGACCGGGTACGACAGGTAGTGGAACCCCCGCCAGACCTTGCGGGGCATCCGGCGCATCACGAGCGAGGTGCCCTCCACCACCACCAGCATCCACAGCGCCGCAACGCCCCAGGCCACCGGACCCGTCTTCCACGCCGAGGCGAACGGCACGAAGAGCTCGGCCGGGCCGAAGTACTCGTAGCTGTCGGCCCACAGCGCGGCGAGGTGGATGCCCACGAAGATGCACGAGAGCCCCCCGAGGCCCCGGTGCAGGTCGGTCAGCCACGCGGGCAGGCCGCGCCGTTCGATCAGCTTCGTGCTGAGCAACAGTCCCCAGATCAGGGTCAGCACGATCAGGACCGCCGCCACCATGCCGGAGGCCCGGACCACGTACCACCAGAACTGCTCGCTCATGCCACTCCTCGGTCCTGGGCCCCGACCGGGTCGTCCGTCGGGTCCTCGTGGTCGGGCACGCCCACCAGCGTGCCCGGCTCGTCGACGATCGCGTCGCCCACGGTGCCCAGACGGATCCGGGTCCCGTCGGCCAGGGTGGCCGCCGCGCCCACCCGGCCGGCGTCGATCTCCGTGAGCAGACGGGCGGGCAACTCGCCCCCGATCCCCACCAGCAGGGCCGTGGCCACCGCCTCGGCCCACCACGCCTCACCGGCGACCGCGGTGACCGACACGGCCGGGCCCGTCGACGGGAGCCCGGTACGCGGGTCCACCACGTGGTGCGCCGGGCCGTCGACGGTGTCCCAGCGGCGCCGGAGGACCGACGACGTGGCCACGGCGCCGGCGGAGAGGTTCACCCGCTGGAGCGTCCCGGCCCCGTGGTCCAGTTCGACCTCCCACCCGCCGTGCGGGGGCCGACCACCCACGCGGAGGTCGCCACCGACCGACACGAGCACGCCCACCGAGGGGTCGGCGCCGGCCAGCGCCGCGGCCACCACGAGGTCCGCGGCGAGCCCCTTGCCGATGCCGCCCGGATCGATCCGCACCCCGGCCGGGAGCCGCACCAGCCGTGCCGACTCGTCGGCCTCCACCCCGCGCGGCGTGGGAGGCACCACGGCACGGAGGCGGCCACCGCCCCGCAGCTCCGTGAGGTCGCGGTCGTAGCCGAGCTGCTCGAGCGTCCCCGCGACCGTGGGGTCGAACAGGCCGCCGGTGCGCTCCCACGCCAGGACCGAACGGGCCACCAGGCCCGCGGTCTCCGGGCTCGTGAGCGTCCAGGCCCCCGCACCACGGCCCAGGCGCGCGACCTCGCTGTCGTCACGGAACCGGCTCCAGAGCCCTTCGAGGCGGCGGAGCTCGTCGAGCAGTCGGGCCGGGTCGGGACCGGGACCCACCACGACGACATGGGCGTCGGTGCCCATGAGCCGGGCCGTGGCCTCCCGGAACGGCCCGTCCTCCCGAACGACACCGTCCCCCCGAACGACACCGTCCCCCCGAACGACACCGTCCTCCCGGCGCGCGGAGGGATCGGTGAGCGTCACCGGAACACCCGCCACTGGCTTCAGCTCGCCGCGGACCGCGCCACGGGCGCGGGCCGCGGAGCGGGGGCCGGCCGGGTGACCACCGTGGTGGCGGGTACGGCGGACGGCGCCTGCGGGGCACGCCGGACCACTCCGCCGCCCGTCGATCCCCCGCCGGGGGATGCGGTGGACGGTGCCGAGGGCGCAGGGACGTGGATCCGCCGGATGACCACCACCGGCGCGACCGTGGTGGTGGTCGGCGGCGTCGTGGGCGGGGTGGGGGCCGGTGCGGCGGCCGCCGCCGGTTGATGGCCCGACGGCCCCGCCCCCATCAGGGTGATGAGGGCGAACATCGCTGACGCCGACCCGCCGGCCATCAGGGTGCGGGAGGTTCGGGCCGGGTGACGGCGCCGCCGCTTCGTCGGCTTCGGGTGCCGCTCAGTCGTCATCGGAGGAACCCTCCCGCTCGGATCCGCCGTGGTCGTCGTCGACGGCGTCGTCGTCGGAACGGTCCTCGGTCCGGCCGGTGGAGTCGTCGTCGCGGTCGTCGTCGGACTCGTACTCCCGGGAGGACCCCGAACCGCCGCTCCGGGGCGACGCGGCGGGGGCCGTGGCGACGGGGGCACCGCCGCCGGACGGGGACCCGGGATCGACCGGGGCGGCGGCGACGGGGGCCGGCGTGACCGGGGGGAGGTCGGGCACGGTGACGTCGACCACCACGGTGGAGGGCACCTGGGGCGGCGCCGTGGTGGTGGACTCCACCGCGGTCAGCCGGCCCGCCGGCGACGGCGACGAGTCGGAGTCCGACCCGAGGTTCACGGCCACCGCGGTGGCCGCGGTGGCGAGGGAGAGTGCGATGGCGGCGGCGACGGCGACGATCTGCTTCTTCGGCATGGAGCCAGCGTACGGAGCGCCCGTCCAGCATCCGGGGGGGCGGACGGTAAGGGTTCGGTGAAGTTCCCCGTGGCCACGACCCCCTGTGCGACCCTGTCCCCGTGCACATCCTCGTGGTGGAGGACGACCCCTCGATCTCCGAGCCGCTGGTCGCCGGCCTCGCCCGGCACGGGTTCGAGCCCGAGGCGGTGGCGACCGGCGCCGAGGCGCTCACGGCCGCGCCGCGTGCCGACCTGGTGCTGCTCGACCTCGGCCTGCCCGACCTCGACGGCACCGAGGTGTGCCGACGGATCCGGGAGCTCACCAGTGTCCCGGTGATCGTGGTCAGCGCCCGCGGCGACGAGGTGGACCGGGTGGTCCTCCTCGAGACCGGTGCCGACGACTACGTGGTGAAGCCCTTCGGACTGCGGGAGCTGGTGGCCCGCATCCGGGCCGTGGCCCGCCGGAGTGCGGGGCCGGCCGCCGTCGGCACCGAGGAACTCGTGGTGGGGCCGCTGCGGGTGGACCTGCGGGCCCACCGGGTGGAGGTGGACGGCACCGAGGTGGAGCTCACCCCCAAGGAGTTCGACCTGCTCGCCCACCTCGCCGGCGACCCGGGGGCCGCGCACACGCGGCGCGACATCCTCGAGGAGGTGTGGGACCCCAACTGGTACGGCTCCCCCAAGACCCTCGACGTCCACGTGGCGTCGTTGCGCCGGAAGCTCGGCCATCCCGAGTGGATCGAGGCGGTCCGGGGCGTGGGGTTCCGCCTGACCGTCCCGACGTGAGGACCCGACTCCTCCTCTGCTTCCTGGCGCTGGCGGCGTTCGTGCTGGTGGTCGTGGAGCTGCCACTCGGACTCACGTACGCGGGCCGCCAGCAGGATCGGCTCCTGTCGGAGGTGGAACGCGACGCGCGGGTGCTGTCGAGCCTCGTGGAGGAGCAGGTCGAACGGGGCGACGCGGCGGGGATCGCCGCCACGGTGACGCGATACGAGTCGCGCACCGGGGCCCGCGTGGTGGTGGCGGACGCCGAGGGCACGAGCATCGTCGACACGGGCAGCGCACCGGCCGGCCGCGACTTCTCCACCCGGCCGGAGTTCCGGGCCGCGCTGGACGGCACGCAGGACTCGGGCATCCGCCGGTCGCGCACGCTCGGCGAGGAACTCGCCTACGTGGCGGTGCCCGTGACCTCGGGCGGATCGGTGACCGGCGCCGTGAGGGTGAGCTTCCCCACCGACCGGCTCCGGGAGCAGGTGACGGCGAACTGGCTGCGCCTCGGCCTCCTCTCACTGCTCGTGCTCGCCGCGGCCGGATCGCTCGGATGGGTGGTCGCCGCCTGGGCCGTGGCACCGGTGGCGGAGCTGGAGGCCGGCGCCCGACGCCTCGCCGACGGCGACCTCGCTGCCCGCGTGCGCATCCAGCGCGGGCCGCCCGAGCTGCGCCGCCTCGGCGACGACTTCGACGAGATGGCGGGCCGGCTCGAGTCGCTCGTGGGCTCGCAGCGGGCGTTCGTGGCCGACGCGTCGCACCAGCTCCGCACCCCGCTCACGGCGCTCCGCCTTCGCCTCGACGGCGTCGAGGACCAGCTCGATCCGCCCGGGGGTGCCACCCCGGATCTCGACGCCGTGCGCGGCGAGCTCGACGCGGTGATGGGCGAGCTCGACCGGCTCGGCCGGCTGGTGGAGGGGTTGCTCGCGCTGGCCCGCACCGGCGGGGCGACCCCGACCCGGACGGATCTCGACGTGGGTGCCGTGCTGCACGGTCTCGACGCCCGCTGGGCCGATCTGGCCGCCGAGCGCGGGGTGGGGCTCGAGGTGGATCCGGGCGACGGCCTGCACGCCGTCGCCGTGGCGGGCACACTCGACCAGGTCCTCGACGACCTGCTCGACAACGCCACCGAGGTGGCCCCACCCGGGACGTCCATCGAGGTCAGCGGCACGAACGAGGGTGACACGGTCGTGGTGCGGGTGCGCGACCACGGCCCGGGCCTCGACGACGACGGGCTCGCCCGTGCGACCGACCGCTTCTGGCGTGGTCCCGGGTCACACCCCGGCGGCACCGGCCTGGGCCTCGCGATCGCGGACGAACTGGTGCGCTCCTCCGGCGGTTCCCTGCGCCTGCTCCGGCCCCCGGAGGGGACCGGGCTCGTCGTGGAGGTGCGGCTGCCGTCGACCGACGGCGCTACGCGGACTCGGCCGGCGGGTCGGGACGGTGGAACACCGCGAGGGTGAGCACCCCCACCCCCACGCCGAGCACGGTGGGGATCAGCACGCCACGCCAGTCGCCGGTGAGCGCGTCCTCGATGCCGAGCGCGTGGTCCACCGACCACCCGCCCGGACCGATGCCGGAGATCCCCCAGGCGAGGAACCCGAGCACCATCACGTACTCCCAGCCGTTCTTGAACATGAAGAAGGCACCGCGGTGGTCGGTCCGCGCGGCCACCACCATGATCCCGATCAGCCCTGCGGCACCGAGCGGGGTGAGGAACCCGGCCACGAGCAACAGGCCTGCGCCGGTCTCGGTGAGGGCGGCCGCCCAGGCGTGCAGCTTCCCGGGCCGCATGCCGAGGCTCTCGAACCATCCGGCCGTGCCCTCGATCCGCCCGCCGCGGAACAGCTTGTTGTAGCCGTGCAGGAACAGCGTCCCGCCGGCGACGACGCGGAGCACGAGGAGCACGAGGTCGAACTGGGTGGCGGCGACGGTGCTGCTCGACATGGCGGTGACCTCCGTGGGGGCGACGCCGGATCGTAGGCCAGCCCGGGGCCGGCCCCGGGGCTCACCCGAACCCGCGCACCTGCTGCCCGACGAGGTCGACGAGGTTCCCGAGCGCCAGGTTCACGTCGATGAGGTGCAGCCCCCACACCGGCGTGATCCGCCCACCCACGTCCGCGGGACGGGCATCGCCGGGCGCGTGCGTGTTGGTCACCTCGAGCCAGTCGAAGCGCGGGTCGGAGGTGCAGCGCCCCTGGAGCAGACCCTCGTAGCGCACGAACGGGGTGCTCAGGCCCTGGTCGGGGCGGGCGGGGAAGTAGGAGTCGAGCGGGGCCGCGCCACCGGTGAGATCCGCTGGGTTCGTGCAGACGGTGCGGCCCTGGCCGTCACGGGCCCGGCCGAAGAGCGAACCGTCCGGAGGCGGTGCGTCCGCCGCGAACGACACGTAGCTCAGGAGGCAGCCGGTGGCCGGTCGGCCGTCGCGCTCGGTGCACACCGGGAGGTCGGGGATGGCGCCGGGCGCGCCGGGCACCTTCACGCTGCTGCCGACCAACAGCGCGGAGACCAGCCGCTCCCGGGCCACCGGGTCGGTCGTGATCGCCTCGGTGAGCAGGCGCGTGAGGTGCCCCGATCCCTGGGAGTGGCCGATGAGCACCACCGGCCGGCCGTCGTTGTCGTTGGCCAGGTACTGGCGCCACGCGTCGAGCACGTCGCCGTAGGCCACCTGCCCGGGTGTCGGTGCGCCGGGGACCCCGGTCGTGGTGGTGGCGCCGAGTGCCGACAGCCCGGCCAGCGGCACCTGTCGGTACACGGGGGCGAAGAGCCGGCAGACCGACCCGAACCGGGCGAACTGGTTCGCCACCACGAGACGCTCCTCGGGGCCGGGCGAGAGGTCGCTGTTGGGCGGCGGGTCGGCGGAGATCGTGGGGTACACGTAGAAACAGTCCGCGGCCGGGTCGGCGGCCGGACGGAACCGCTGCACCTCGGTCGTGCCGTCGGCCCGCACGAGGGTGGCGTCGAGGTCGATGTCGCAGGCGTCGTCGCTCCGGTCGGGCCGGCACAACCAGTTCACCGGGTCCGAGTAGGTGGGGCTGGAGTACGGGGCCACGGTGGGGGCGGTCGACGATCCGGCAGCGGTCGACGAGGTCGACGACCGCTCCGCACCGCCGGCACTCCCGCCGCCGTCGTCATCCGAGCACCCGGCCACGACGAGCGCGGTGGCCACCGCCGCGAGCAGGACGGCCACCCGGGCGCAGCGGCGGCCGAGACGCGGGGTCGCCGCAGGTCCGGCGGCCATGGACCGGTTCACCGGGCACCCCGCAGCAGCGCGCCGGGACGGGCACCCTGGTCCGCGCCGTCGAGGACGGTCACCTCGCCGGACTTCACCGTGGCGAGATAGCCGGTGGCGCCCTGCACGAAGCGCCGCGCCCCGCCGGGGAGGTCGTGCACGAGGTGCGGTCGCTCGAGGGAGAGCGTGTCGAGGTCGACGAGGTTCATGTCACCCACCTTGCCCGGCTGCAGCGTGCCCCGGTCGCCGAGACCGTAGAGGTCGGCGGTCTCGGCGGTGAGCATGCGCACGGCCTGTTCGAGCGGGATCCCCGGGTCACGGTCGCGGGCCCAGTGCGTGAGCACGAACGTGGGGGTGGAGGCGTCGCACGTCGTGCCGCAGTGGGCGCCGCCGTCACCGAGACCCCACCGGGTGGTGGGGTGGGTGAGCATCTCCCGCACGGCCCCGAGGTCGAAGTCGCTGTAGTTCAGCAGCGGTCGCATCACGAGTCCCCGGCCGTCCTCCGCGAGGAGGGCGTCGAGGTACTCCTCCATCGCCGACACGCCACGGGCCCGGGCCCGGGCGGCCACCGTGTCGTCGGGCGACGGCTCGTAGTCCGGTACCGCCCCCATCGGCACCACGCGCTCGGGGTCCACGAACTGCAACATCGCGGCATCGATGTGCTCCGCCTCCGCGAGCAGGCGGGCGCGCAGCGCGGGATCGGCGAGTGCCGCCACCTTCTCCTCCAGCGGCAGGAAGCCGAGGGGCGCCCACGACGGGCAGTAGGCGAACGGGTGGAACGTCTCGAGCCCGAGCAGCAGGTTCACCGGGCGGGCCGCCACCTGGGGGATCACGCGGGCCCCTTCGGCGTGCGCCGCCGCGCACAGCTCCAGCATCCGGCGGTAGGCGAGCGGGTCGTGGTCGTTCTGGGTGAGGGCGAACACCACGGGACGACCGGTCCTCGCGGCCAGCCGCCGCATCCAGGCCATCTCCCGCTCCGGCGCCGCGAGGTCCTCACCGAGGGCGCCGGCGGGCGCGAGCTCGAACACCCCCGAACCGGCGCGGGCCAGCGCGTCACCGATGCCGAACAGCTCGTCCTCCGCGGCGTAGGTGCCGGGCACCGGTTCGCCGTCGATGGCCATGTGGGCGATGGTCCGCGAGGTGGAGAACCCCAACGCACCCGCCCGCAGCGCCTCCAGCACGATCCCGGCCATGGCCGCCACGTCCTCCGGGGTGGCCGGCTCGTTGCGCGCGCCGCGCTCCCCCATCACGTACGCGCGCACGGCGCCGTGGGGGACCTGCGCCCCCACGTCGAGCGCCATCGGAACCGACGCCACCGCGTCGAGGTACTCCGGGAAGGTCTCCCAGCCCCAGCGGATGCCCTCGCTCAGCGCGGCCCCCGGGATGTCCTCCACGCCCTCCATGAGCCCGATCAGCCACTCGTGCCGGTCGGGGGCGGCCGGGGCGAAGCCCACCCCGCAGTTCCCCATCACCACCGTGGTCACCCCGTGCCACCCGCTCGGGGTGAGCAGAGGGTCCCACGTGACCTGACCGTCGAAGTGGGTGTGCACGTCCACGAACCCCGGGGTGACGAGGGCCCCGTCCGCGTCGAGCTCCCGGCGCGCCGGCCCGTCGACGCGGCCACCCACCTCGGTGAGCACGCCGTCGGTCACGGCCACGTCGCCGGTGCGGGCCGGTGCGCCGGTCCCGTCGACGATGCGGCCGCCTCGGATCACCAGGTCGTGCATCGGAGTCCCCCTCGATCGGCCGCGCCCGTCACAGTCTTGCCGCGGGCGGGGAGGCGGGCACCGTCGGCCGTGCAGCAGCGCACCGCGGAAGCAATGTCCCGCTCCACGGGTTGCCCGCTCCGTGGACCGACGGAGCACCGGCACGTCACGGGGCCGACGGGGCCGCACCGCGCCCACCGCCGGCGACGACGCGACGCCACGGACGTGCGCCCGCTGCGGCCGGCGGATGGACCCCCGCCCCCGCCACGACGGGGTCGAGGTGCGGTGGTGCTCGGCAGCGTGCCGACGCCGGCGCGTCGGTGGCGTGGACCGCCGGCTCGAGGCCGCGCTCGTCGAGTTGCTGGAACGCCGGGCGGCGGGCGCCACCGCCTGCCCGTCGGAGGCCGCACGGCGGGTGGACCCCGAGCACTGGCGCGACCTGATGGAGCCGGCCCGAATGGCGGCACGGCGGTTGGTGGCAGCGGGGCGGGCCGAGATCACCCAGGGCGGGCGGGTGGTCGACCCGTCCACGGCCCGGGGTCCCATCAGGGTGCGACTCCGTGGGTGACGTACCGCCGCGGGAGCTCCCTCCGCCGGGCGTGGGCCACGAGGTGGCCTGGGTGGCCGAGCACCTCGGGCACCTTGCAGGCCGCCCCGTGGTCGCGGCGCCCGGGTTCCGGGGCGGGCGCAGCGCCGCGGTCGCCGCGCTCGGACGTCTCGACGTGACCGGGTACGCCCGGTGCCGCAACGAGGTGTGGCCCGCCGCCCGTCAGGGCGCCACGAGGCTCGGCCCGTGGATCCGGCACGGGCTCCTGACCCTCCGCGAGGTGTGGGACCGCGTGGAGGGCGGGCCGGCACGCGACGTCGGCAAGTTCCGCGACGAGCTCCTGTGGCAGGAGTACGCGCGGCACCTCACCGCCCGGCTGGGCGGGCGGACCGCCCGACCGCTGCGGGCCGCGCCCGAGGTGGACGAGCGGGCACCCGACCCGTGGGACGACGCCCGGCCCGGTGGCGGCACGCTGCCCTGTGTGGGCGAGGCGCTGCGCCAACTCCGGGAGGAGGGCTGGGTGGTGAACCAGGCCCGCATGTGGCTCGCCTCGCAGTGGACCGTGCGCGGGCACCGGCGCTGGACCGAGGGCGAGGACGAGATGTTCCGTCATCTCCTCGACGGCTCCCGCGCCGCCAACCGGCTCGGGTGGCAGTGGACCACCGGCGCCGGCAACGGCCGCCCCTACGGATTCTCCCGACAGCAGGTGGAGCGGCGGGCACCGGGGCTCTGCAGCACCTGCGACCTGCGGGACCACTGCCCCGTGGAGGCGTGGCCGGAGGTGGAACTCGTCCCGGTCGAGCCGCCCTCGCGTCTGCGCCGGGACCCCGACCCGGTCCGCACGGCCGGGCCCTCGACCCCCGAACGGAACGGCGCGGCACCGTCGGCCGTGTGGATCACCGCTGAGTCGCTGGGCGACGTGGACCCGGCGCTC
>CAIPVR010000007.1 GCA_903868545.1 uncultured Actinomycetes bacterium | reverse complement strand
GGGGGTTGGGGGGTTGGTGGGGGGGTCAGGCGGGGCCGAGGCGCCAGTCGAGCACCTGGACCGGCCGACCGGTCCCGGCGTTCGGGGCCGTGGATGCGTCCACCTTCACCACCGCCCGGCCGACCACCGAGCCGCCCATCCTGGCGGTGAGCGTCACGGCGTCACCCGGCGGCGTGCAGCACACCGTGCCCGGCGTCCCGGTCCCGGTGGACCGCAGAGCGTTGAGCACCACCTGCCCGCCGAACAACGGCGTGTCGACGATCTCCGTGGCCTGCCGCGCCGCACCCGCCCAGTTCAGGTCGAGCGTGGTCGCCGGCAGACGGGCGCCCCCGAAGGCGTGGAACTCGGCCACACGGCCCGACGCGGCGCCGTCCACGTCGACGGTCACCAACGACCGCGGCGGGCTCGTGAGCACGGTGGAGGTGGATGCCTGCAGGGCCAGGAACTGCACGGGCGGGACGGCGAGCGTCTCGCACTTCCCGTCGACGATGGGGAACCGGAACTGGCCGTTCCACGCGCAGCCGCTGCGGTAGCTGAGGGTGAGGTCGGCCCCCACCACGTCACGGCTGTTGAGGCCAGCGCACGAGTTCCTCAGCAGGTTCAGCCGGGTGATCCCGGGGGCCACGGCGAAGCCGGGCTGGGTGACCTGGCACGTCGCCCCGTTGGGCAGCCGGAGCTCGGCGGTCACCTGCGTCTCGTCGATCGGGTCGGACACGTACGAGGCGGTGTTGCCGCCGTTCGGGGCGCTCGCCACCAGCGCGTACAGCGAATTGAGCGTCAGCGCCCGGGAGCTGTCGCCGAGCGGGTCGCCGCTCGCGAACCGGAGGTCCTTGACCGTGACCGACCGGGTGGCGCCCCGCCAGAGGTCGGGCGACGACTGCACCTTCGTCATCGCGTCCTTGGAGCACTTGAGGTCGGGGAAGAAGGCGTTGATGGCGCAGTCGTTCGGCTGGTTGGCGGTGCTGAGCTGACCGTCGTTGGCGAGCACGTTGGCCGGGGAGGCGAAGGTGGACGCCCCGTTCGTGGACGACGACGTGGCGCTCGTGCCGGTGGCGAGACCGGAGCTGGCCGCGGACGTCACCTCCAACCGGGCGTTGGCGAGGTAGAGGTCGACCACCTCGCCCGAGCTCGGCACCGGGTAGCAGTCGACGAACCAGATGCAGGCCCACGAGTAGTTGTAGCTGACCTGCATCCGGCTGTTCTCGAGCACCGTGGCGGGCCGACCGACGAGCGACGGCGCGCACGCGGCCAGGTCGATCGTGCTGGTCATCTGGTTGGTGCGGCCCACCTGCACGTTGCTGCACGAGGCGATCACCGCGTTGGCGGCGTCGCGGAAGGTGACGCCCACGTTGCGGTCGGCGAGGTGCGCCCTCGGCGTCTCGCGGGTGGTGAGCAGCAGGCGGGCACCCGAGATGTTGCCGGGTGGGAGGTTCGCCCACTGCAGGGTGAACGACCGGCTCTGGAAGCAGGTGGTGGACAGGGCGCCGGGGCAGTAGGGCAGCCGGGCCCGGGCCGAGCCGCCGTCGTCGGCCACGAGTGCGGTCGCCGAGTTGTTGGGGTCGCCCGCGGCCCCGAAGTCGCTGGCCACCAGCGTGGGCCGCGGCAGGTTGCTGGCGGTCGGCACCTGCACCACGGCGGGCAACGGCGCACCCGACGCACTGCGGGCCGGACAGATCGCCACCCGGCCGGCCTTGTGGCGCAGCGCTGTGCGGCCCGAGAGCTGCACGCTGGCGCCGGCCACGCCGGGGTCGCAGGCCTGGGGGAACGCTCCCACGGGGGCGATCGAGACCGCCGGGTCCCAGCCCGAGGGTCGGCCGAACACGAGCGACACGGTGGGGTTGTCGATCACGAGGCCGGTGCGCGCGTCGACGTCGGTGGCGGCGGGGTCGTTGGCGTCGAACTCGTACACGCCGGACTCGAACAGGAACGTGGCGTCGTTGCAGGTGCGCAGCAGGGCGTTGAGCGTCTTCACCTGGTCGGCGCGGTAGGGCCCGGCGAGGAACCGCAGCACTCTCGGGCCCGAGGCGGGACAGCTCGGTAGCGGCGGCGCGTCCTGCGTGGCGTAGTTCGCGATCGGGTCGGCCTCCGACAGCGTGGTGGCGGTGAAGTTCCTGCCGCACACCGGGGCACCGTCACGGTCCTTCACCTGGTTGGTGCCCGGCGTGCCGAGCGGCCCGCACGACGTGCCGCTGGCACCCGGGCCGGGCTGGCCCTGCTCGTACTGGCCGGTGGTGCTGACCGCGGGGCCGGCCGCGGTGCCGGCCACGTCCGCGTTGCGCCGCACCACCACCTCGGCGTCGAACGGCAGCGGGCCGACGGAGCTGCGGTGGTAGAGCCCGGCGCGTGATGCCGAGGGCTGGTCCGGGTCCGCACCGAGCAGGTCGACCGGACCCACGCCGATCGGCTGGTCCGGCTGGGTGGTGGACGCGCCGTAGCTGCACTCCACGGTCACGTCCCCCGGGGCCATCGCCACGGTGCCCCCGGCCGGCGGCACGGCCGCGCAGGGGGAGCCGGCGGTGGTGCGGGCGATGCGGGCCACGGCGGCCTCGAGCGCGCCGTCGGCGGCACGGCTGCGCTCCGCGGCGGTGGCCTGGTTGTCGGCCACCAGCGACGACGTGAGCGCCAGACCGAGCAACGCCCCGGTGGTGAGGAACGTGAGGCCCATGACCCCCAGCACGAACAGCAGCGTGTAGCCCTGCTGGGAGCGGGCCGCGGCCCGGCGGAGCCGGAGCGCGGCGACGAGGCGACGCGCCGGGCTCATCCCGAACTCCCCGCGGGCGACGACGGCGGGCCGGTCTGGTCGTTGGCCCTCACCGCCACCGTGGCCAGCACCGTGCCGGCCGTGCCGCACCGGGCCGAGGGCGGCACCACGGCGATCCTCGGCAGGGGTGAGACCGGCACCGCCACGGTGACCACGCCGGGGGTGCCGCAGCTGCCGTAGTCGAGCGAGACCGTGTAGCCCTGCGCGCCGGGCACGGCGTCCCACACCAGGTCCCAGCCGGCGAAGTTCGGGCCGGGCGGCGCGGCCGGGGCGGCCCCGACGGTGACCACCCGGGTGGCGGTGCCCACCGCGCCGTCGTCGTCGATGACCTGCAGGGTCACGAGATAGGTGCCGGCGGCGGTGAAGGACTGCGTGGGGGCGGGATCGCTCGAGAGCCAGTTGTCGAAGAACCCGAAGTTCCAGCGCCGGGCGAGGACCGTGCCGTCGGCGTCGGTGGAGCCGGCCGAGTCGAAGCTGATGATCCGGGGCACCGTGCCGGCCTGCGCGGTCACCGAGATGGCGGCGGTGGGCGCACGGTTGACCCGGAAGGTCACCGGCTCGGAGGCATCCGCACCGGAGAGGCGCACCACGGAGTAGACCCCGGCGTCGTCCTCGCCGAACCGGTGGGTGCAGGTGGCCGGGTCGGAGCAGTCGAGGGTCACCTCGGAGCCGTCGGCACGGGTGAGCCGCCATCCGGTGCCACCCGGCGGCACCGGGATCTGGGGCGTGAACGTGACCGACACGGGCGGGAGCCCGGGGCCGACGGTGCCCACCCGCGGGGCACGGCCGCCGCCCACCACCACCGGGGCCGGGGTGAGCACCACCGACCCGGTGCTCTGGCCGCCGTCGAGTTCGACCGTCACCACGGCCTGGTCCTTGGCGCCGGCCGAATCGGTGACGGTGAGCGTCACCTGCCGGGGCCCCCCGAGGGCGGAGGTGGGCACGGTGGCGCTCACCGTGCGACCGGACAGGAACCGTTGGCCGTCGGGGAGGTCGTCGCCGAGGTCCCAGTCGTAGCGGAGCTGGGCGGGATCGGAGCTGTCGGGGTCGGAGCTGCGCGACGCGTCGAGGGTGAACGCCACGCCCCGGGCGACGGCCGAGGTGGGTCCGTCGGCCTCGGCGCTGGGGAAGCGGTTCCGGATGGCCAGCGACGTGCTCGCCGTGTTGGAGGTGCCCCGGCTGTCGGTCACGGTGACGGTGACGGCCACCGACGCGCCGCCCGATCCGCCGGCGGTGGGCGAGAACCGGCAGCGGACCTTGGCGTCCTTGCCGACGGGGCCCACCAGCGTGGTGGTGGTGCCGTCGGCCGCGGTGCACGGCGCGTCGACGGGGAACGACCAGGTGACCGAGCTGATGGTGGCGCCCGCGCGGCCGACCGAGGCCGAGGCGTCCATCACGAACTCGCTGTCGCGGTAGCCCGACAGTTGGTTGACCGTGATGTCGGGCGTGGGCGGGATGCCGGCGCCCGGGGCCAGCCCGATCGAGGCGCTGTCGGTGCGGCGGGTGGCCCGCACGGTGAGCTCGCTCGCGGCGACCGGGGTGAGGGTGAGCTGCACCTGCCGGTTGGCGTCGACCGCGCAGGGGTCGGCCGCACCGCTGCCCGCCGTGTCGGGGCAGGTGATCGCCGCGCCGCGGGGCACGAGGTTCGGGTACACCTCGATGGCGTCGACGAGCCCGCCGGCCGGGTCGCACTGGCGGCGCCACAGGCTGGTGCGGCCGGCGTCGCCGTCGGCGGGGGCGAGCCGGTAGAAGACGCGGGTGGCGGCCGCGCCGGCCCTGGTGATGCCCACCACCGTGACGGTGCCGGCGCCGCTGCCGCCACCGCCGCCGGTGCAGTCCGACGAGGTGGCCGCGGTGACCGCGCTGGCCGAGGTGACGTCGCGGGTGAACCAGGTGGTGAGCAGACCGGTGCCGTTGGCGGCGTCGAGTTGCGTGCGGGTGGTGGCCTGGCCGCCGAGGGCGCTCACCGTCCACGCCCCCAGCGGGACGATGACCACCCCGCTGATGACGAGCGCCAGCAGCAGCTCCACCAGCGTGAGGCCGGCCTGGCCGGCCGGCCGGCGCCGCCACACCGGCCGGGGCCCGGGGAGCACGCCCCGGGTCACGACGCCCTCCGCAGCACGACCTGGGCGTCCTTGGCGATGCCGTCGGACATGACCACCCGGACCGTCAGTCGCTGGGCGCCCCGGTCGCCGCCGGCGACCGCGGCCGGACAGGCGGGCAGGAACGACCCGAGGGCCGCGTTGGTGGACGCCGGCGTCCAGTACTCGACGCCGGTGATCCGCACCGACGCCACCCCGGCGGCGGCCGACGGCTGCCAACGGCCGGGCCACGCCGCGTAGGTGGCGTCGTAGGCGGCCGGCGATGCGGCCTGGCCGGCCGTGGCGGCGGCCCCGGCGGTGCACGCCACGTACGGCAGGGACTTCACGCTCTCGGTGGAGCTCGTGAGCGCGGCCTGCAGGCGTTGCTGGGACGAGGTGGCGGAGGAGGAGCGGAGCATGGCGAGGATCCCGGCCGCCAGCGCGGCGATCACGGTGCCGGCGAGACCCACCGCCACCAGCACCTCGATGAGGGAGGAGCCGGCCTGTGTGCGCCGGCGCCGGGACGCGCCGGGACGGGACGACTCCCACCCCAGCTGCGACAACGCCCGCAGCATGTGCACCGCTGACCTCTCCAACTCCTGTGCCGGCGACCCGTACGGCCACCCGTCGCGGCCTGATGGGACCGAGATGACCAGCCTCCCGCGGGCCCCGAAGGGGTGTCAACGGCGGGCCGGGGGCACATCTACCCGAGCGGTTGGCCACCCGGGAATCCGCTCAGGTGGGCGGTTCCCCCGGACCACCCGGACCGGCCCCGGAGTAGCGGTCGCGGTGGATGCGCTCCCCCACCGACGCCAGTTCCGGTTCCTCCACGAGCTCGGCCACCACATCGGCGTAGACGGTGACGGTCTCGCCGGGCCCGCGGGGCCGACCCGCGTCGCGGCCCTTCTCCTCGAGCTCCAGCTCGGCCCGCTGGTCCCACGGACCCGCCCGCCGCCGGGCGACCTCACGACGGGCGTCGCGACGGGCCCGCCATCGTCGGGACAGGCGGACCACCAGGCGGGCGACGGGCCGGGCCAGCAGCACCACCGCCACCACCGCGGCGAGGAGGAGGATCAGTCGGGTGGGGTCGTCGGTGGCGTCCGGCGCGGCGTCGCGGCGGGGCTGGTCGCCCAGCGGGCTCACCCGGGAGGTGGGGTCGAAGGTGAGCCAGCCCACCCCGGGCGCGTACACCTCGGTCCAGGCATGCGCGTCGCGGGCGCGGACCACGAACCGGCGGGTGGCCCGGTCGTACTCGCCGGGCGTGTAGCCCACGGCCACGCGGGCGGGCACGCCGTTGAGGCGGGCGAGCACCGCCAGGCTGCTGGCCACCTGCTGGCACCAGCCCTGGCGGGACTCGAACAGGAAGTGGTCGACCACGTCCGCGTCCGGCGGCGGGAGCGGCGCGTCGAGCGGG
>CAIPVR010000006.1 GCA_903868545.1 uncultured Actinomycetes bacterium | reverse complement strand
GTGCTCTTGCCCGACCCCGACACGCCCGTGACGGCCACGAAGCACCCGAGCGGGAACCGCACGTCGATGTTGCGGAGGTTGTGCTCACGCGCGCCCCGCACCGTGATCCAGTCGTCGCCCGGCGAGCGGCGCTGTTCCGGCACCGGGATGGTGCGCTTCCCGGAGAGGTACTGGCCGGTCACCGACCTCCGGTTCTTCAGCAGCCCGGCCACGGTGCCGGAGTGCACCACCTGGCCACCGTGCTCCCCGGCGCCGGGGCCGATGTCCACCACGTGGTCGGCCACCTTGATCGTGTCCTCGTCGTGCTCCACCACGAGCACCGTGTTGCCGAGGTCGCGCAGGCGGACGAGCGTCTCGATGAGCTTGTGGTTGTCTCGCTGGTGGAGGCCGATCGACGGCTCGTCGAGGACGTAGAGGACCCCCACGAGCCCCGAGCCGATCTGGCTGGCAAGGCGGATCCGCTGGGCCTCACCTCCCGACAGCGTGGCGGCGGAGCGCGACAGCGACAGGTACTCGAGGCCCACGTCGCAGAGGAACCGGAGCCGGGTGTTGATCTCCTTGAGCACCCGCTCGGCGATCATGCGCTGGCGGTCGTCGAGGTGCAGGTCGGCCAGGCGGTCCGCGGCCTCGTTGATCGAGAGGCTGCAGAGCTGGTGCATGTTGAGGTCGTCGACCGTCACCGCGAGCGCGTAGGGGTTCAGGCGGGCGCCGTCGCAGGTGGGGCACGGCACCTGGCGCATGTAGCCCTCCACCGCCTCGCGGGCCGAGTCGGACTCGGCCTCCGCGTGGCGACGCTTCAGGTACGGCAGCACGCCCTCGTAGCGTGCGGTGTAGGTGCGGGTGCGGCCGTAACGGTTGCGGAACCGCACGTCGATGCGCTGGCCGTCACCGATGCCCTCGAGCAGCAGCTTCCGGTGCTTCTTCGGGAGGTCCTGCCACGGGACCGACCCGTCGATGTCGAACTCGGCACAGACCGACTCGAGGAGGCGGTGGAAGTACTTCGCGTGCCCGGACGCCCACGGGGAGATGGCACCCCCGGCCACCGACAGCTCGGGATCCGGCACCACGAGTTCCGGGTCCACCTCGAACACGGTCCCCAGGCCGTCGCAGGCGGAGCAGGCGCCGTAGGTCGAGTTGAACGAGAAGTTCCGCGGTGCGAGCTCCTCGAAGCTCTTGCCGTCGGACGGCCGGGCCAGCTTCTCCGAGAAGGTGAGCAGCTCGGGCTCGGAGGCGCCGGCTCCCGCGTCGCCCTTGGCCGGCACGATCTCGATCTGGGCCACGCCCTCCGCCAGCTCGAGGGCCGTCTCCATCGAGTCGGTGAGGCGGCGCTCGATGCCCTCGCGGAGCACGAGCCGGTCGACCACCACCTCGATGGTGTGCTGCTCGTAACGGGCCAGGTCCACCTGCACCGGGAGCTCCAGCACCTCACCGTCCACCCTGACACGCCCGAACCCGCGGGAGGCGAGATCGGCGAAGAGCTGCTCGTAGGTGCCCTTGCGCCCCCGCACCACCGGGGCGAGGACCTGGAAGCGGGTGCCCTCGGGCAGGTGCAGGATCCGGTCGACGATCTGCTGGGGGGTCTGGCGCACCAGGCGTTCACCGGTCTCCGGGTCGTGCGGCACGCCCACCCGTGCGAACAGGAGGCGCAGGTAGTCGTAGACCTCGGTGACCGTGCCGACCGTGGAGCGCGGGTTGCGCGACGCCGACTTCTGGTCGATCGAGATGGCCGGCGAGAGGCCCTCGATCACGTCGACGTCGGGCTTGTCCATCTGGCCGAGGAACTGCCGGGCGTAGGCCGACAGCGACTCGACGTAGCGGCGCTGGCCCTCGGCGTAGATCGTGTCGAAGGCGAGCGAACTCTTGCCCGAGCCGGAGAGACCCGTGAAGACGATCAGGCGGTCGCGCGGGAGCTCGAGGGAGACGTCGCACAGGTTGTGCTCCCGCGCCCCCCGGATCACCAGCGCGTCGGCCGTGGAGCGGGTGGTTCGCGGCGCCATCGGGCCCGGAGCCTACCCCCCGAACGCGTGTTCGTGGAGCTGAGGCGGCGGACGGCGGGCCACCGCCACCATCTCCCAGGAACCAAGCCGCTCCCGACCGGTGACGATCCACGGTGCGTCGCTCCCCCACGGGAGCGGCGCGCCGGCCGCGAGCACGAGCGACCAGCGGTCCCGGCCGGCCGAGTCCAGGCGGTCGGCCACGACGCGCAGATCCTGGCGGGAGCCG
>CAIPVR010000005.1 GCA_903868545.1 uncultured Actinomycetes bacterium | reverse complement strand
GGTGGCGGCGGCGGTGGCGGGCAGGAGCCGCATGGCCAGCCCGGCGGTCTCCTCGGCCCGCCCCGGCCGGGGCACGGCCTGGGCGATGGTGAAGTTGATGAGGCTGCCCGCCACGTCCGCGGGGTCCAGGTCGCCGAGGTCGAGGCGCTCGAGGAGCGGGAGCAGCACGGCGATCAGCGGGACCTCCCGGCGGATGTCGTGCTCGCCGAGCTCAGCGCCGTGGTGGAGGGTGGCCTCGAGTCGCTCGCCGAGCAGGGCACGCGCCGGTTCGGGGTCGGCGCCGGCCAGCCGTGCCAGGGCCCGGAGGGTGTCGTGCAGGGCCTCGCGGGGGTCGTCGTCGCGGTGGATCGCGGCGGCCCGCTCCAGCTCGGGCAGGTGGCGGGCGAAGGTGGTCGCGGCCACGGCCCGGACCGAGCGGAACACGTTGAACACGGTCTGGGTGGAGACGTCGGACCACTCGGCCACGTCGCTGCCGCTGACGTCCTCCCACCCCCGGGGGAACCGGCCGGTCGCGGCCTCGGCGATGCGCCGCCGGGTGTCGCGGCGCCGGCGGGCGCCGGCGCGGGCCTGGGGGGAGCGGCCCTCGTCCTCCTCGTCGCCGGCGAGCGCGCCGGGCAGGATCGCCGGGCTCGGCCCGGGGCCGGCCCTCGTGGTCATCGCCGCGCTCAGCAGCGTGCCCACCCTCGCGAACAGTTCGTCGTCCACCGCGTCGGGGTCCACCGCCCGGCGGATCTGCAGCCCGGTCATGAGCGCCGTCATGGCCACCGACATGTGTTCGAGGGTGTGGGGTTCCGCCATGCGGAGGCCGGTGCGGTGGAGCAGGTCGGCCCATCCGGCCACTGCGTCCTCGGTCCGGCGGCGGTAGGTCTCCCCGAGCAGGTCGCCGGCGGTGCGGAGTCCGTCCACCGGCTCCGCGAGCGGACGGTCGTGGTGGCTGAACAGCACCATCTGGCCCCGCACCCGGTCGTGCCAGGCCCGGTCGGTGGCCGCCACCGACCACACCTCGCGCAGCGAGCCCTCCACGATCTCGGCCAGGTCCGCGTGTTCGAGTGCCTCCACCATCTCGTCGACGGAGTCGCGGGTGGGTTGGCGGTCCTCCATCCAGGCCCTGCACACCGCGTCCACGAAGGCCGCGGTGGTGGGGAAGTGGTGGAAGAACGACCCGGTGGTGACACCGGCCCGCTCGGCCACCGCCGCCGTCGTGACACCGGCGAAGACCCGGGGCAACTCGAGCGAGAGGGCGAGCTCACCCCCCGCCCGGACCAGACGCTCCCGTGTTCCGTCCCGGCCGCCCATGGCCACCTCCCGAGGGTCCGTCCGTCGAACGGTGATCACCGTAGTGGACGCTATGGCGACGCTGACCGGCCGGGTCGCCGTGCCGTAGTGTCCGCTATGGTGGCGTGCCCCTGGAGTTCAGCTCGGATCGTTGGTGGATCAAGGTTCTCGTGCTCGTCACCGGACAGGTGCTGCCTTCACTGACGTTCCGTCTTGCAGTCCGCACGCTCCTGTTGTAGAAATCGTTCATCACGTGACGCGGCGAGTCGCCCCGACTGCCGCACGGACTGGTCCCGGAGGACCCGACCGGACATCCGGTCGGGGGAGGGAGGATCGTCCTCGTCACGCGACGACGACCCGGCTCCGGCCGGGTCGTCGTCGTTCTCCTGCAGCTGTTCGTCCTTCGTGCAGTCGTCGGTCGACCGCCCGGGGCCGGGCACGCGGTCGTCCGGTCGCCGGCCGGCCCTACGCTCCCGGCATGAGCGCTGCCGACACCCACCTCCCCGACCCGGAACGCGTCGACACCGCGCTCGGTGTCCTCACCGGGTCGGACCTCGAGCCCATCGTCGAGATGGTCCTCCTGGCCCGGGACGGCGGCTACGAGGCCCACGCGCACGACGGGTCGGTCCGCTTCCGCCGCCGGGGCCCGGGGGAGGCTGCGGGCGACGACGGCCACGACTGGGCGTTCGAGGTGGAGGAGGTGCGGGGCCGCGACCCGCTCGGTGACACCGCCACCGACCGGTTCGCCCCGCTCGAGGCGGAGCTCGCCCACCGGTTCCCCGACCGCACGGCCAACGCCTACCCCTTCGCCCATGAGCAGGTGGCCCAACTCTTCGACCACCCCGCCGCGCCCGACCTGTGCGTGATCCACACCTCGGCGCACCACTGGGCCGAACAGGGTGGGCACCTCGGCGAGCACGGCTCGCTGGCCAGCGTCCAGTGCCGGGCTCCGCTGGTGCTGGCCGGTCGGGGGGTGCGTCGCCGCGGGATGGTGGACGGGCGCGCCGCCCAGATGGTGGACGTCGCGCCCACCCTGCTGGCCCTCCTCGGCGTCCCGCCGGCGGAGGACGGCCGCGGCCTCGACGGCCGCCCCCGGCCCGACGCCGTCCTCGCCCACCAGGACGGTGACCCGCTGCTCGACCTGCTCGACCCGACCGAGCGGCCCGACCACGTGATCGGCCTCCTGCTCGACGGGACCAACCCCAACGTGATGTACGACATGGCGGCGCGGGGTGAGCTGCCGAACATCGCGCGGCTGATGGCGGAGGGATCGACCCTGCGCGACGGGCTGGTCAGTTCGCTGCCCACCGTGACCCTGCCGAACCACACCACGTGCCTCACCGGTCGTCACCCGGGCCACCACGGCATCCTGCACAACGCGTGGTGGGACCGCAGCCGGGGCGAACGGGTGGTGACGAACAGCCCGGCCACGTGGGCCACCGCCATGGACGACCTGGCTCCGGGCACCGACAGCGTGCACCTGGCCCTGCGGCGGGCCGAGCCGGACGCCCTCAGCGCCTCGATCAACGAGCCGGCCGACCACGGCGCCGGGTTCTCCACCTTCGACCTCATGCGCCGCGGCGTGCGCACCGACTTCCCGCGTTCGGCCGAGGGGCTGCCCCACAGCAGCGAGATGTTCGTCCGTCCGGTGAAGGACTACGCGCTGTTCACGCAGGTCGACCACCACGGGGTGCAGCAGGCCGTGGGGCTGGTGGGCGGCGAGTACCTCGGCACCACCTATCCGGTGCCCCGGTTCCTGTGGTGGAACGTGACGCTCACCGATTCGGCGTTCCACGAGGGTGGGCCCCACTCGGAGATCGCCCGCGCCTCGTTGCGCGACACCGACGGCCGCATCGGCGAGCTCCTCGCGGCGCTCGACCGGCGCGGTGTGCTCGAGCGGTGCGCGTTCCTGCTGTGCGCGGACCACGGCATGGAGGAGAGCCGGCCCGGCGTGGGCGGCGACTGGTCGCCCGCGCTGCGCGAGGCAGGCCTCGATGTACGCGACGAGGCCTTCGGCTTCCTCTACCTCGACACCCTCTCCGGCGAATAGGGGTCCTCGGGTCGCTCTCGGCGCCCCCAACCGCCGAGAACGCCCGGCGCGCCGTAGGGTGCCGCCGTGCAGAACCCCCACATCGACCTCGGCACGTACGGCATCTGGACCGGTGCGCTCGACATGCAACCGTCCTCGGTCGCCCGGGAGTGCGCGGCGGAGGTGGAGGAACTGGGCTTCGGTGCCCTGTGGATCCCCGAGACGGTCTTCCGCGAGCCCTTCGTCCACGCGGCGTTCCTGCTCGAGGCCACCCGTGACCTGAAGGTGGCCACCGGCATCGTCAACCGCTACGGCCGTGACGCGCTCGCGTGCAACGCGGCGATGCAGACCCTCAACGAGGCGTACCCGGGGCGCTTCCTGCTCGGCCTGGGAGTGAGCCACCAGCACCTCGTGGAGGGCGTGCGCAAGCACGGCTACGACAAGCCCTACTCGGGGATGGTCGAGTACCTCGACCTGATGGAGAAGGCCCGGTTCTTCGCCCCCAAGGGTGAGCCGCCGGCGCAGATGGTCCTGGCGGCCCTCGGCCCGCGGATGCTGCGGCTGGCCGCGGATCGCACCGCAGGGGCCCACCCCTACTTCGTGCCGCCGGAGCACACGGCGATCGCCAGGGAGACCATGGGTCCCGAGCCGCTGCTGGCCGTGGAGCAGATGGTGTGCCTGGTGGAGGACCCGGCCGCGGCGAGGGCGGCGGCTCGCGCCAACATGGCGATCTACCTCGGACTGCCCAACTACGCCAACAACCTGCTGCGTCTCGGTTTCACCGAGGAGGAGCTCGCCGACGGCGGCTCCGACCGCGTGGTGGACGCGATCGTGGCGTGGGGCGGGGTGGAGCAGGCGGTGGCGCGGGTGCAGGCGCACCTCGACGCAGGCGCCGACCACGTGTGCATCCAGGTGATCGACGAGAACCTGCTCCACCTGCCCCGCACCGAGTGGCGCGAGCTCGCCGCCGCCCTCCCGCTCTGATCCCCCGAAATAGGGGTCCGCAACGCCCGGAACGGGCGCGCAGGCGCCGGAGATCGCGTGATGGGGGGTCAGACGGCGTCGAGGAACGCCGGCCGTTCGCCCCCGCCGTGCAGCCAGACCGCGGTGCCGCTCACGTACGACGACATCGGCGAGGTGAGCCACCGGCAGGCCTGCGCGAGGTCCTCCGGGGTGCCGAGCCGGCCGGCCGGGACGGTGGCGGCCACCCGGGCCTGGGCCGCCTCGTCGCCGTAGTGGAGCTCGGCCTGCTCGGTGGCGATCATGCCGGCGATCACCGCGGTCACCCTGACCTTCGGTGCCCACTCCACGGCCAGGCTCTGCGTCAGGCTCAGCAGGCCGGCCTTCGCCGCGCCGTAGGCCGCGGTGCCCGGCGACGGCCGGACCCCGGACACCGACGCGATGTTCACGATCACGCCGCCGTCGCCCGCCTGCAGGTGGTGGTTGGCCCGCTGGGCCACGTGCAGCGGGGCGAGCAGGTTGAGCCGGACGATCGATTCGCTGAAGCGCGGCGAGGCGGTGGCTGCGTCGGCGGGCGGCGCGCCCCCGGCGTTGTTGACCACCGCGTCGAGGCGGCCGTGGCGTTCCACTGCGGCATCCACCATCGCGGCGGCCTGTTCGGGATCGCGCACGTCGGCGGCCACGAACGTGGCGGTCCGGCCCGACGAGGTGATCGGCGCATCGGGCTCGGTGCGCCCGCAGGTGACGACCTCGGCGCCCCAGTCGAGGAAGCGCTCCACCAGCACGCGCCCGATGCCCTTCGTGCCGCCGGTGATCACGACGACCTTGCCGGTGTGGTCCAGCCGATCCTGCTCGGGCGCCTGCATGGCGTCCGACGCTACCGGGGCGCGCGGCCCGCTGACGATGCCGGGGGCCACCCGTAGGTTCGCCGCCCGTGCGGTGGGGAGCGGAACCGGAGGCCCTCGAGGAGTTCGCCCGACACCTGCGCTCGGGTGCCGACCGGCTCGCGAACCTGCCCTCGTTGGCGTCGGCGGCGCGCGGCTGGGACGGTCCGGACGCCGAGGAGCTCCGCGTCCGGCTCCGCCGCTCGGCCGCCCGTCCCGCCGCCCGCCTGGCCCGCGACCTCCACGCGCTGGCCCGGCGCGTGGTGTCGGCGGCCCGTGAGCAGCGATCGGCGTCGCAGGTGGTTCCCGCGCCGGTGACCGAACGCGCCGCCGGGGCCGCCGGGGGCCGGCTGGTCCAGCGCGTCGGTCCGGTCGATGCTCCGGTGGTCGTGCTGCTCGTCCCGGGCGTGGGAACCGACCTCACCGACGGTCAGCGCCTCCGGCGTGACGCCACCCGGGTGTGGACGGTCCTGGCCGCTGCGTCGTCGGAGCCGGTCGCCGTCGTGTCGTGGCTCGGTTACGACCCGCCCGACACCGTGCCCGGCGCGGCCGACCCGCGGCCGGCGTCGGAGGGTGCCGCCCTGCTGGCCCACGAGGTGGCGGCCCGTCGCGCCGCGGGTGCCCGGCGGGTGGTGGTGGTGGGCCACAGCTACGGCGCACTGGTGGCCGGACGGTTGGTGGCCGCCACGGCGGCGGGACCGTCCGTCGGGCCGGCCCGGCCCGATGTGGCGGTGCTCCTCGGGGCGCCGGGGGAGGGTCCTCCGGGCGGCCTGGGCCGGGTGCCGGCGTCGATGACCGTGGTGACGGCCCGCGAGCGCGACGACCCGATCGCGTGGGCCGCGGCGGTGGCCGGGCCGCTCCACGGGCCCGATCCGGTCGGCCGGCTCCCGCGCCTGCCCACCGGCGGCCGGGGCCACGGCGCCTACCTCTCCGACCGGGTGCTGCTGGACGCACTGGCCGACCTGACCGTCCCCGGCCCGGTACCGTTCCGCCGCTGAGCCGGGTGCACCGGCGAGCCGGGCGGGTCGGCCGACCGGCGACGACGACGAGGGGACACCGCGTGGGCATCACCGTGGACGTGCAGGACGGCATCGCCGAGGTGGTGATGGACAACCCGCCGGTGAACGCGCTCACGGTGGCCGGGTGGTTCGACCTCGCCGAGAAGGTGACCGCGGCGGGGCGACGCCCCGAGGTGGGTGCGCTGGTGCTCCGGGCCGAGGGCAAGGGCTTCAACGCGGGGGTCGACATCAAGGAGATGCAGACGACCGAGGGGTTCGACGCGCTCATCGGCGCGAACCGGGGCTGCTTCGCGGCGTTCCGCGCCGTCTACGAGTGCGAGGTGCCGGTGATCGCCGCGGTGCACGACTTCTGCCTCGGCGGCGGCATCGGGCTGGTGGGCAACGCCGACATCATCGTGGCAGCCGAGGGCACCCGCTTCGGTCTGCCGGAGGTGAACCAGGGCGCCCTGGGTGCGGCCACCCACCTGGCCCGGCTGGTGCCCCAGCACCGCATGCGGGAGATGGTCTACACGGCGGATCCGATCGACGTGTCGCTGCTCGCGGCGTGGGGGTCGGTGAGCCGGGTGGTGCCCCGCGCCGAACTCCGCGACGCGGCCATGGAGGTGGCCGCCCGCATCTGCGAGAAGAGCCGGCTGGTGATCCGGCGGGCGAAGGAGTCGCTCAACGGCATCGACCCCGTGGACGTCAACCGCAGCTACCGCTTCGAGCAGGGGTTCACCTTCGAGCTGAACCTCTCGGGTGTGTCCGACGAAGCCCGCGACGCCTTCGTGGAGAAGCGGGACGCCGACTTCTCGAAGTGAGCGGCTACCTGCCGGTGGCGCCGGCCGCGCCGGCCGTGCCGCACTGCTTGGCCGCGTTGGTGACGTAGTTCTGCAGCGCCGTCTGCACCTGGGGCGTGAGGGCCGCCGGCCCCCCGCCGTCGGACAACCAGGCCGGGTCCCACCCGCGCTGCTCGCCCTCGGCCAGCAGGGCCGGACCGGCGGCGGCGAGGACCGGGCCGTCGGCCTCGCTCCCGGCGGGCAGCGCGGTGGACATGGCCGTGAGGAGCGACGCGATCACCGTCACGCCCCGCTCGGCCTGGGTCGGGTTGGCCGGGGCGGGCAGGGCCGAGACCTGTCCGATGTTGCGGGCCAGGGTGCAGGGGTCGCTCCCCGACGAGGTGATCAGGCCCTCGGCCTGCTCCGCCGTGGTCCGGAAGCGGGCGTCGTCGACGGTGCTCGGTGGAGCGACCGAGGTGGAGGTGGACGTGGAGCGCTTCGGTGCGGCGGTGTCGTCGTCACCGCTGCAGGCCCCGAGCGCCCAGCCGCCGGCCAGGAGCGCCGCCACGCAGCAGGCGGTGGCACGGAGCCGCACGGTCAGTTGCCGGGGGCCGCGCTGGTGCTGGGCGCACACTTGGTCTGCGCCGCGGACCCGATCGTCTGGATGGCCTGGGTGAACTCGGTGCTGCTCAGCGCCTTCGGCGGCTGGCCCCCGTTGAGGAACTGGTCGGAGTAGCCGGCGGCCTCGGCCTCCTTGGTGAGGTCGGTGGCCGCGGTCTTCAGGGTGGCGGCGGCCGTGGCCTGCTCGGCGGGCGCCGCGTTCGCGACCGCGGTGAGGAGCTTCGAGATGAACTCCACCGCCTGCTTGCCCTGGTCCTTGCCGGTCGGGTCGGGGGTGGGCGAGGAGAAGATGGCGAAGAGCTGGCACTGGTCGGTGCCCGCCGCGTCCAGCTTGGCCTCCAGCTCCTTGATGGTGGAGTCGAACTCCTTGTCGGTCACGGTGGAGGTGGTCTGTGCCGGCTCCGTGGTGCTGGAGCCGTCGCCGCCCTTCTTGTCGGAGGCCTTCTCGCCCGAGCTCTTCTCGGTGGTGGTGGTCTTCTTGCTCCCGGACTCGTCGGAGCTGCAGGCGCCGGCGACGAGGGTGAGGGCGCAGAGGGCCGCGACGGACGCGGCGAGGATCGAACGGGTTCGTGACATACCGTCACGGTAGCGGGGCCGGGGACGGGGCCCACCCCACCCGGAGGGTCCGCTCAGCCGGGTCCGTCGGCGCCGCTGGTGCTGGTGGTGGTGCTGGTGGTGGTGGTGCTGGTGACGGGGCCGCCCTCCCCGACGCACGCGTCCGCGTAGTCCTCGCGGAAGATCTCCTTCACGAGGCCCATGTCGGAGCTCTGCAGGGCGAGCGGTGGACCCTCGAGGTAGCTGCCGGAGTAACGGGCGGCCTCGCCCTCCTCGCGGAACGCCGCCATGATCCGACGCGTGAGGTCGGCCGCCTCCCGGCGCTCGGGCGGGGCGTCGTCCGCGATCTGGGTGTACACGGAGATGATGAAGTCCGACGCGGCCTTCCCCTCTGCCGGTGTGCGGGGCGGGGGGAGCGCAGCCATGGTCTCGAGCGCCTTGTGGAGCTGACAGCGCGTGTAGCTGGGTGTGGTGGTGGTCGTGGCGGCCCGTTCCGTGCGGGAACCGCACGCGGCGGGCCACAGGGCGGCGACGGCCACGAGGGCGGCGGCCGCGGCACGGGTGCGGCGGCGGGAGGTGGTGGCGGTGCGAGGCATCGGGGTCCCGTCGTCGCGGCGCAACGTACCAGAGCCCCTGCGGCCCGCTTCCGCGGCGCGCCGGGCCCGTCTACGGTGACCTGACACACCGTCAGAAAAGGGGGACCGGCCCGTGCCCGGACCGGACAAGCGCTGCACCGAGGAGGACGTGGTCGCCGAGCTGCGCCCGGGGATGACCGTCGGCATCGGTGGTTGGGGCAGCCGGCGCAAGCCCATGAGCCTCGTCCGGGCGATCCTGCGCTCCGACCTGCGCGACCTCACGATCGTCGCCTACGGGGGACCCGACGTGGGACTCCTGTGCCGGTCCGGCCAGGCCCGGAAGGTGGTGTCGGGGTTCGTGTCGCTCGACTCGATCCCGCTCGAGCCGCACTACCGGGCGGCCCGTCAGGCGGGGAGCATCGAACCGATGGAACTCGACGAGGGCATGTTCCTGCTGGGCCTGCAGGCCGCCGCGTGGCGGGTGCCGTTCCTGCCCACACGTGCCGGGCTCGGCTCCGACGTGCCGCGCCTGATGCCGGAGATCCGCACGGTCACGTCGCCGTATCCCGAGCCGTCGAGCGGCGAGCACGAGGAGCTGATCGCGGTGCCCGCGCTGCAGCTCGACGTGGCCCTGGTGCACCAGCACCGGGCCGACGCGTCGGGCAACGCCACCTGGCTCGGCGAGGACCCGTTCTTCGACGACCTCATGGTGCGGGCCGCCGAGCGGGCCTTCGTGAGCTGCGAACGGGTGGTGCCCACCGCGGAGCTGGCCGCGGGCGCCGACGTGACCCACCAGCGGATCTCCCGCCTCGACGTGACCGGCGTGGTGGAGGCCCCACACGGGGCGCACTTCACCGAGTGCCTCCCCGACTACGGCCGGGACGAGGCGTTCCAGAAGCGCTACGCGGCCACCGCGAAGTCCGATGAGGCGTGGGACGGGTTCCGGGCCGAGTTCCTCGACCTCGACGAGGCCGGCTACCAGGCCAAGATCCGGGAGCTGCAGTCATGAGCGATCCGAAGCGGGCCGATGTCTGCGCAGTGGCCATCGCCGAGGCGTTCCGCGGCGACGGCGAGCGGCTCTGCAACCCGATCGGCAACCTTCCCCTGGTGGGTGGCCGCCTCGCTGCGGCCACCTTCGAGCCGCACCTCGCCATCACCGACGGCTACTACACGCTGCTCGACAACGTGCCCCCGGTGGGCCTCCCCGAGGAGGAGCGGGTGGCGCAGCGGGTGATCGGCCAGTGGAACCCGTACCGCGAGATGTTCGGACTGCTGTGGCGCGGGAAGCGCCACGTGATGATGGGCGCCACCCAGGTGGACCGCCACGGCAACCAGAACATCGCGGCGATCGGTGACTGGCGGGCGCCCCGGGCCCAGCTCCTCGGCTTCCGCGGGGCGCCCGGCAACACGATCAACCACACCACCAGCTACTGGGTGCCCAACCACTCCCCGAAGGTGGTGGTGGAGTCCGTCGACGTGGTCTGCGGGATCGGCTACGACCGTGCCGCGGAACTCGGGCCGGTGGCCTCGCGGTTCCACGAGGTGCGCCGTGTGGTGACGAACCTGTGCGTGTTCGACTTCGACGCCACCGACCCGGCGGGGCTGCGAACGCTGCGGCTCCGCTCGGTGCACCCGTGGACCACCGTCGAGGAGGTGCTCGCGGCCACCGGGTGCGACGTGGTGGTGCCCGACGACGTGGGCGTGTCGCGGGGGCCCGATGCCGCGGAGGCCGCCGAACTCGGACGGCTCGACCCGCAGGGCCTCCGCTTCGCCGAGGTGCCGGACGAGTGAGCGCCCGATGAGCGAGCGGCACCCCGCGCTGCACACCCGGGCCTGCGAGCTGTTCGGGGTGGACTACCCGGTCGTGCAGACCGGCATGGGGTGGGTGTCCGGCGCCCACCTGACGGCCGCCACGTCCGCGGCCGGCGGCCTGGGCATCCTGGCGTCGGCCACGATGACCCTGCCCGAGCTGCGCGCCGCGGTGGGCAAGGTGAAGGACCGCACCGACCGGCCCTTCGGCGTGAACCTGCTGCCGAGCCAGCCCGACGCGGCGGAGCGGATCGGCCTGATCATCTCCGAGGGCGTGCCGGTGGCGAGCTTCGCCGCCGCGCCGCGGCCCGAGCAGGTGGCCCGGCTGAACGACGCCGGGGTGGTCACCGTGGTGACCGTCGGCGCGAAGCGCCACGCCGAGAAGGTGGCCGCCCTCGGCGTGCGGGCGGTGATCGCCCAGGGCGGCGAGGGCGGTGGCCACACCGGGACGGTGCCCACGTCGTTGCTGCTCGGCGGCGTGGCCGACGCCCTCGAGGGCACCGACGTGGTGGTCCTCGGTGCCGGCGGCTTCCACGACGGCCGCGGGCTGGTGGCGGCGCTGGCCCTCGGTGCCGACGGCGTGGCCATGGGCACCCGGTTCCTGCTGACCGAGGAGTCCCGCGTCCCCGACGACGTGAAGCAGGTGTACCTCGACACCCCCCTCACCGGCACGGTGGTCACCAGCGCGATCGACGGCGCGCCGCAGCGGGTGATCCGGACGGCGATGATCGACGCGCTCGAGCGGTCGCCGGGCCTGCTCCGGTTCCCGCGGGCGGCCCGCAACGCGCTCACCTTCGCCCGGGAGTCGGGCGTGTCGTTGCCGGACCTCCTCCGCACCGGCCTGCGCATGCGCAAGGACCAGGAGCTCACGTGGGCCCAGGTCGCGCTCGCCGCCAACGCCCCGATGATGACGAAGGCGTCGGTGGTCGACGGCGACGTGGAGGTGGGCATCCTGCCGACCGGCCAGGTGACGGGGGCGATCGACGACCTGCCGAAGGTGGCCGAACTCCTCGAGCGGATCATGGACTCCGCGGATGCCACCCTGCGCCGTCTCGGTGCCTGACGGCGGGCCGGGTCAGCTGCGGTCGCGGAACGCCGCGTAGGCGGCGCGGACGTGCGGCCCGGCCACGGCGTCGGGTCCCGGGCGCACCTCCACCGCGGGCGGTGGGCCCCACATGGCGACCACGTCGTCGACCCGCATGCCGGTGAGCACCGCGGCGGCCTGTGCGGCCGCACCACGGGCCACCGTCTCCTCGCCCTGCACGGCGCTCCAGCCGTGGCCGGTGAGGTCGGCGAGGACCTGCCGATAGGCCGGTGAACGGGCACCGCCCCCCACCAGCAGGTGCCGGCCCCCGGGTGCTGCGCCGCCCAGCGCGGCGATCAGCGCGTCGTAGCCGTCGAGCAGTCCGCACAGCACCCCCTCCACCGCGGCGCGGGCCAGTTCGGCCGGGCCGGTGGAGGTCCGCAGGCCGACCACGTGGCCGGTCGCGTGCGGACGGTCCGGGGTGCGCTCGCCGTCGAAGTACGGCAGCAACGTGAGCCCGCCGGCACCCGGCTCGCCCGACAGGGCCAACGAGTCGAAGCGCGACACGTCCGCGCCCAGCAGGGTGGCCACCGTGTCGGTCACCCGCATGGCGTTGAGCGTGCACACCAGCGGCAGGTACCGCCCGGTGGCGTCCGCGAACCCCGCCACGGCACCGGTGGGGTCGGCGGTCGGGGTGTCGGAGGTGGTGAACACGGTGCCGCTCGTGCCGAGCGACAGGGCCACGTCGCCGGGTGCCAGGCCGAGCCCGACCGCGGCGGCCATGTTGTCGCCGGTGCCGGGGCCCACCGGGATCCCCGGCGCCAGGCCGAGCTGCTCCGCCGCGCCCGGCAGCAGCGGCCCCGGGGTCTCGGTGGGTCCGAGCACCTGCGGCAGCCAGTCCGGGTCCGCCACCTCGGGTGCGGCGAGCTCCAGCAGGTCGGCCTGCGCGGTGCCGGTGGACGGGCACCACCACCCGGTGCCGGAGGCGTCGCCCCGGTCGGTGACGTGCCGGCCGGTGAGGCGCCGGGTGAGCTCGTCGTGGGGGAGGAGCAGGTGGGCGACCCGGTCGATCACGTCGGGTTCGTGCTCGGCGAGGTGGGCGAGCTTCGTGATCGTGAACGCCGCCACCGGCACGCTGCCGCACGAGCTCGCCCACGCCTCGCGGCCGAGGCGGGCCACCAGCCGGTCGGCCTCCGCCGCGGAGGTGGTGTCGTTCCACAGCGGGGCCGGCCGCAGCACCCGGTCGCGGTCGTCGAGGCAGACCAGCCCGTGCTGCTGGCCGGCGATGGAGATCGCCGCCACCCGGGAGCGTGCCGTTCCGCAGTCGGCCATCGCGCTGACGAGGGCGGCCCACCAGTCGTCGGGGTGCTGCTCCGAGCGCGGCGGCGTGGTCACCGGGTGGGCGGCCCGCCCGTGGGCCACCAGCTCGCCGGTGGTCGCGTCGCGCAGTTCCACCTTGGTGGACTGGGTGGAGGAGTCCACCCCGGCCACCAGCGGCCGCTCGGTGCCGGGACCGCTCACCGCACCCCCAGGAGGAGTTCGTTGACCAGCTGGTCGAGCCGCTCGTGGCCGTAGCCGACCGCCGCCAACGCCTCGGTGTCGAACTCCTCGTCGCGCACCGCGGCCACGGCGGCGGGGTCGCGCCAGTCGACCTGTGGCTCGGCCAGGCGCGCGGTCCGGGCCGCGGCGAGGGCCTCTGCGATCTCCGGGTCCTCGTCGAGGCGCCGGGCCTTCTCGGCGAGGATCAGGTAGCTGCGCATGCACCCGCGTGCGAAGTCCCACACGCCCTCCGGGTCCTCGGTCCGGTAGGCGTGGGCGTCGAAGTGCCGCATGCCGTCCCAGCCGCTCGACTCGAGGAGCCGGACGGTCCAGAACGCGTCGCGCTGGCCCTCCGAGGCGAAGCGGAAGTCCTGGTCGTACTTGCCGATGCGCTGCGCGTTCAGGTCGACGTGGAAGAGCTTCCCGGCCCACAGCGCCTGCGCCACGGCGTGGTGGAAGTTGAGCCCTGACATCGTCTCGTGGGCGAACTCGGGGTTGAGGCCCACCATGTCGGGCCACTCGAGCCGGTCGATGAAGGCGAGGGCGTGGCCCACGGTGGGCAGGAACAGGTCACCCCGGGGCTCGTTCGGCTTGGGCTCGAGCGCGATGCGGAGGCCGAGGCCCTGCGCCCGGATGTGGGCGCAGCAGACGTTGACCGCCTCGGCGTAGCGGTCGAGTGCGTCGGCCACGTCCTTGGCCGCCTCGCACTCCACGCCCTCGCGCCCGCCCCACATCACGTACACCTCGGCGCCGAGGCCGGCGCCGAGCTCCATCGCCCGCAGCGTCTTCCGCATGGCGTAGCGGCGGACCGCGGGTTCGTTGGCGGTGAAGGCACCGTCCTTGAACACCGGGTCCGAGAACAGGTTGGTGGTGGCCATCGGGACCCGGAGGCCGGTGCGGTCGAGCGCGGCGCGGAAGCGCCCGACGATCGCGTCGCGCTCGGCGGGCGTGGACCCGGGCGGGACGAGGTCGTCGTCGTGGAAGTTCACCCCGTGGGCACCCAGGGCCGCGAGCCGCTCCACGGCGTCCACCGGGTCGAGCGGCGGGCGGGTCTCGTGACCGAACGGGTCGCGCCCGCGGTTGCCCACCGTCCAGAGCCCGAACGTGAACCGGTGTTCCGGGCGCGGCGCGTAGGGGTCCGTCACCACATCCTCCCCTCCGTCGGGCCCGGCGTGGCCCGGGCGGGCGAGGAACCTTACGTCCGGGGCCCCTCCGGTGTCGCCAGATCTGACGGGTCGTCAGATGCCGCGGCAGACTGTGGGACATGGACCTGACCTGGAGCGCGTCCGAGGAGTCGTTCCGGGCCGAGTGCCGCTCCTGGTTGGAGGAGCACGTGCCCCGGCCCGGCCTCCCCTCCGGTGACACGTCGGAGGGCTTCGCCCTCCACCTGGAGTGGGAGCGCCTGCTGCACCGCGACCGCTGGGCGGTGGTCTCGTGGCCCGAGGCCTACGGTGGCCGGGGCGCATCCCTGTGGGAGTGGCTGATCTTCGAGGAGGAGTACTACCGGGTGGGTGCCCCCCAGCGGGTCACCCAGAACGGCATCTTCCTGCTGGCCCCCACCATCTTCGAGTTCGGCACCCCCGCCCAGCAGGACCACTACCTCACGAGGATGAGCTCGGCCGAGGACCTCTGGTGCCAGGGCTGGTCGGAGCCCAACGCCGGGTCCGACCTCGCGGGCATCACCAGCCGCGCCGCCCGCGACGACGCGGCCGGGGGCTGGCGGCTCACCGGCCAGAAGACATGGACCACCCGGGGCGCGTTCTGCACGCACCTGTTCGGGCTGTTCCGCACCGACCCCGACGCCGAGCGCCACCGGGGGCTCACCTACTTCCTGGTGCCGCTCGACGCCGAGGGCGTCACCGTGCGGGGCTTCGGGCGCCTCGACGGCGACGAGGGCTTCGCCGAGGTGTTCCTCGACGACGTGTTCGTGCCCGACGGGGACACCGACCCCGCCGGCGGCGGCACGCTGGGCGCGGTCGACCAGGGTTGGGGCGTGGCCATGGCCACCACCACCTCCGAGCGCGGCCTCACCCTCCGGTCACCGGGCCGGTTCCGGGCCACGGCGGGCCGGCTGGTCGACCTGGCGCGCGAAGTGGACGCCTCGGGCTGCCTGAGCGAACTGGTGGCCGACCGGGTGGCCGACGCCTGGATCGACGCGGAGGCCTACGCGCTGTTCACCCTCGGCGACGTGACCGACATCGTGGAGGGCCGGTCGCCCGGTGCGCGGTCGAGCTACAACAAGATCTTCTGGTCGGAGCTCGACGTGCGCCTGCACGAGGTGGCCCTCGAGCTCCTCGGGGCCGACGCCGAGCTCGACGGGCCCTGGATGAAGGGCTACGAGTTCGCCCTGTCCGGGCCGATCTACGCCGGCACGAACGAGATCCAGCGCAACATCGTGGCCGAGCGCGTGCTCGGGCTGCCGCGGAAGTGAGGGCCTGACATGCGCTTCGCACCCACCGAGGACCAGGTCGACTTCCGCGACGCCGTCCGCGCCCTGCTGGCCGACACGTGCCCGCCCGAAGCGGTGCGCGCCGCGTGGGGTGGCCGGGTCGGTGAGGAGACCGGCGGCGGTGGCGGCGATGGTCGGGTGCGGGCGGCCTGGTCGGCCCTCGCCGAGATGGGCGTGCTGGGCGTGCTCGTGCCGGAGTCGGCGGGTGGGCTCGGACTGGACGACGAGGACATGGTGCCGCTGCTCGTGGAGTGCGGGCGGGCCGCCCTGCCGGACCCGGTGACGGCCACCGCGTACGTGGCGGCTGCGACGTTGCGCGACGTGGGTGGCGAGGTGGCCGACGGGTGGCTGCCCCGACTCGCGGCCGGCGAGGTGGCGGTGGCGGCGGGCCCGCTCGGCGACGCACCGCTGGCGGGGGCGCTCACGGCGGATGCCTTCCTCGTGGGTGACGACGCGGTGCTGCGGTGGATCCCGGCCGGCGACGTGGAACTCGAGCCGCTCGAGTCGGTGGACGGCTCACGCGGCCTCGCCCGGCTCCGCGGCGCGGCCACGGCCGGCACGGCGCTGGTGGAGGGCCCGGCGGCGGCCACCGTGAGCGCCGCCGCGGCCGACCGCGCGGCACTCGGCGCCGCGGCGGAGCTCGTGGGCCTGTCGGAACGCATGCTCGCGATGACGGTGGCCTACGCGTCGGAGCGGCGGCAGTTCGGTGTGCCGATCGGGAGCTTCCAGGCGGTCAAGCACCAGCTGGCGGACGCCTCCCTCGCCGTGGCCTTCGCGGCGCCGCTCGTGCTGCGCGCCGCCAACTCGCTCGCCCACGGGGATCCCGACGCCGGCCTCCACGTGTCGATGGCCAAGGCCAAGGCCTCGTCCGCGGCCCGGACGGCGGCGGACGCGTCGCTCCAGTGCCACGGGGCGATCGGCTACACGGTCGAGTACGACCTGCACCTGTTCATGAAGCGGGCGTGGGCCCTCTCGGCGCAGGCGGGTGGCCCCGACCAGCACCGGGCCCGGGTGCGCGCCGCGCTCGGCCTGCGCTGACCGCCGCGGGTCAGCCCGTGCCGCCGAGCACGGTGTCGATCACGTGGTCGGTGGCGAGGAACTCGCGGCGCAGCCCGGGGGAGAGGTCCTCGAACGGCGACCGCTGCGAACGGTGGCAGGCGATCGCCGCCTCCCGGACCTCGAGGACGTGGCCGACGTCGTGAGCGGTGAGGAGCTCGTCGGGCGTGCCGAGGGTGCTCACGTCGAGGTCGAGATAGGCCGTGCCGGACCCGGTGGCGCGCATCTCGTCGACCCAACGGCGCATCAGGCTGTTCGCCAGGCACGACAGCCGGAGGAGCACGGGCTGGTCGCCCGCGGCCAGCGCGGCCTCCGTCGCCGCCCTGACGTGCAGGTGGTCCCGGTGGCCGTCGCTACCGTCGAGGGTGAGGACCATGTCCGGGGCCAGCTCCGCGAAGCGCTCGGTGAGGACGGCGGTGAGCTCCGGCAGCGGGACCGAGCAGAGGGCGCCGTCCGGCATCGGGCCCGCGAAGTCGGAGTCGGCGTACCCGAGCAGCTCGACGGCGGACACGCCGAGCGTCTCGGCGGCGTCCCGCAGTTCGGCCTCCCGGACCTCCGCGAGCGGGAGGTGGTCGGTGGCGGCGTGGGGCCGGCGTTCGCCGGCCTCGCCACGGGTGGCGCACAGGACGGTGACCGTGGACCCGCCGGCCGAGGCGGCCGCGATGGCGGAGCCGCACGAGAACGTCTCGTCGTCCGGATGGGCGACGACCACGACGAGGTGCCGGCCGGCCTCCATGGCGGGCGAGGGTAGCGCAGCGCGGTGGCCCTCAGGCCGGCCGGGAGGCGCCGCGCAACGACCGTGGACGGTCCTCGACCTCGGTGACGGCGGGAACGGCCCGCACCGAGCCGGCGCCGAGGTCGTGGAGGCGGCGCGCGGACACGAGCACCCGACCGTCGAAGGACCCCACCGCGCGGTTGTAGGCGTCGAGGGACTGGCCCAGGCCGGTGCCGACCTTCTGGAGGTGCCCGGCGAAGGTGCACAGGCGTTCGTGGAGCTCGACGCCGAGGTCGGCCACGGCCCGGGCCTCCGCAGCGAGGCGCTCCTCGCGCCAGCCGAGCGCCACCCCCCGCAGGAACCCGAGCAGGGTGGAGGGCGAGGAGAGGACCACGCCGTGGCCGAAGGCGTGCTCGAGCAGGGCCGGGTCGGCCTCGTGGGCGGCGGCGAGGAAGGCGTCGCCGGGGACGAAGAGCACCACCACGTCGACCGCCCCCGGCACGAGGCCCGCGTAGTCGCGGCCGGCGAGCGCGGCCACGTGGGCCGACACGGCGCGCGCGTGCTCGGCGAGCAGGCGCCGCGCCTCCGCCGGATCGGTGGTGGCCGTGGCGTCGAGGTAGCGGTCGAGTGGCGCCTTGGCGTCGATCACCACGCAGCGGCCGTTGGGGAGGTGGACCACTGCGTCGGGCCGACCGGTGCCGTCGGGGCCGCGGAAGGTGGCCTGCTCCGTGACGTCGACGTGCGGGAGCATGCCGGTGAGCTCGAGCACCCGCCGCAGCTGCATCTCGCCCCACGAACCGCGGACCCGGCCGTCGCGGAGGGCGCCGGCGAGGGAGCGTGTCTCGTCGCGGGCCTCCTGGCTGGAGCGCCGCAGGTCCTCCACGGCGCCCCGCAGGACCGCGGTGTCCTCCGTGCGGCGTGCCTCCATCCGCTCGACGTGCCGGCGGTACTCCTCGAGCTGGCGCTCGATCGTGTCGGTCCCCGGCGGGGCCGCCGGGCCGCCGGGG
>CAIPVR010000004.1 GCA_903868545.1 uncultured Actinomycetes bacterium | reverse complement strand
GACCGGTCGCACGAGCCCGGCGAGCAGCCCGAACAACGCGGCCCACCACCAGTTCCGGCGGTGCAGCGCGAGGAGCGCGGCCGACACCACGAGCAGCGCGGGACCCTCGGCGTACGCGAAGGCGAGCACGAACGCGGGCGGCACGACGGCCAGCATCCAGGCGCTCCGGCGGGCCACGGCGTCGCCGTCCCCGTCGGGGCCGAGCACCTCGAGCGCGAGGCGCCAGAGCACCACTGCGGCCGCGAGGGCGCAGAGGTTGGCCACGACGACCAGCACGACGTCCTCGCGGCCCAGCGCCAGGGGCGCCAGCACGCGGGCCGCGGCGGGGTAGAGCGGGAAGAAGCGGGCGGCCTCGGTGGGTGCGGCGTCGTAGCCGCCGGTGGCCAGCACCCGGTAGAAGGAGCCGTCCCACGTGAGCAGGCCCTCGGTGAGGTGGAGCCGACCGTCGGGCAGCGCCACCCTCCCCGAACCCAGGTGCGCCACCAGGAACCCGGCGGCCACGCACACCCGTGCCCACAGGAACCCGGCCAGCGCCGGGGCCAGCCCGTCGGTCCAGCGGCGCGAGGGGCCGGTCAGGCCCGGGGCCGCAGCGCCCACAGGCTCGTGGCCTCGTAGAAGTTGTCGGCGTCGCCCGACACGATCGGTGTGACGTCACGGTCGGCGGCCAGCTGCGCCAGCACCTGCTCGCACTTGTCCTCGAAGGTGAGGTAGCTCATGTTGGCCACCAGGTACACGGTGGCGTCGGCGGGGATGCGCGGCCGGACCGACGCCACGAACGCCGCAGGGTCCGCGGCCCGGTTCCGCTCCGCGTAGTCGACCCAGTCCACGAACCGCGGGTCGCCGCCGGTCGGGAAGGGGATCACCTCGGGTGGGTCGTCGGTGCGGTTCGCGAGCGCCCGGCTGGTGGCCGGCCCGAGCTGGTCGGGGCACGTCACCACCACGGCGGGGCCGTCGCCGTTGCGCGCCCGGTCGGCGAGGATCTCCGTGGCCGCCACGCCGGTCTGGGTGCGGTCGCGGAACACCTCGACGGTGGAGCCGAACACGCCGACGAGCGCCACGAGCGCGATCAGCACGGTGGTGGCGGTGCGGGAGCGGGCGGTGGCCACCCCGGCGGCGATGCAGAGGGCCAGCAGCGGCACCACCACGGCCGCGTAGCGGGAGGCGAAGGTGCTCGAGGTGGCGAACGCCACGGCCCACGCGATCCCCATGGTCAGCGCGACCACCACGAGTTCGTTGCGGACGCGGTCGTCGACGCCCCATCGGAGGTAGAGCCGGGTCCCCGCCGGCACGGCCACGCAGGCGAGGACCATGAGCAGCACCAGCAGGTACGAGCCGGCCTGCGGCTCGCTGAAGCTGCCGCCGGCGAGGTCGACGACGGTGACCACGACCATGGTGGCGGGGCGGAAGGTCTTCCCCCACGGCGTGCCGGTGTGGGCCGACTGGTAGAGGAGGTTCGGGACCCACGGGAGGAACAGCACCCCGCCCAGCACCAGCGCGCCCACCACGGCGAGGGGTCCGCGGCGGCCGGCGGGATCGGTGCGGGTGCGCCAGAGGCGCCACAGCGCCAGGAGCCCCACCCCGGCCACGAGCCACATGGCCCAGTAGTGGGTCCACAGCAGCGCCGCGGTCACCAGCGCCAGCCCGGCCGCGCCCGCCCACTGCCCGCCGCGGCGCGTGCGGCCGGTGAGCAGGTCGTCGACCAGCAGGTACCCGGCGAGCACCAGCACCATGACGAGCGAGTACATGCGGGTCTCGGCGCCGTAGCGCACCCCGAACGGCAGGACGGCGTACGTGGCCACGGCGAGGAGCCCGAGCCGCCGACGGCCCAGCGCCGCGCCCCCCGCCCGTTCGGCCATGCGGCCGCCGGCGAGGTAGGCGAGCGGGAGGCCCACGAGGGAGATCACCCCGGAGAGGGCCCGGACCCACCAGTCCGAGGTGCCGGCCGCCGTCCACACGTGCAGCAACCAGTAGTAGAGGGGTGGGTGGCCGTCGCGCCGGAGGGCGTCGCCGATGTCGCCCAGCGGCAGCCGGGCGATGTTCACGCTGAGCGCCTCGTCGAGCCAGAGGTCCGAGCGGGGCAGGAACCGGTACAGGAGGCCCACCGCCACGGCGAGGCCCACCACCACGGCCAGCCCGCGGTCCACCGGCGGCGCGTCGGCCCGTTCCCGGTCGTCCGGTCCGCTCACGGCTCGTCGACCGTCGGCGGGTCCTCGCTCCGACGGTCCTCCTGGCGTTCCAGGCGGGCGATCGAGCCGGCGAGCTCGGCCAGTTGCGTCCGCTCCTCGAGTGCCAGGTACTCGTAGGCCCGGCGCACGGGGCGCAGGGCCGAGAAGAACGCGCGCCGGGCCCGTCCGCGGCCGGTGCCGCCCTCGCCGAGCCACGGGTTGGCCACGTCGTCGGGGAACCGGAGGCGTCCGGCGTCGAGGTCGAAGCGGTACCAGCGGAGCATCTTGTCGAACGAGTGGCGCTCCACCCGGGCCGGGTCGAGCGCGGTGGGGATGCCGTCGAACAGGTGCCCGGGCCGGTACAGCTCCGGGTAGAAGTTCTCGAACGCGTACTCCTCCGGCCGCACCCAGAAGGGCCATTCGTGCGGGTACTGCGGCCAGCACATCGTCACGAACGTCCGCGGCTCGGCGAACAGTTCGGGATGGTGTCGGCGTCCCCAGTTGAACGGGATCGTCCACTCGCAGAACTGCATGGAGTCGGTGAGCCGGGCCACGGCGTCGAAGGCCTCGACCACGACGCGGCGGTCCATGGGCTGGGGCATGTGGGCCGCGTAGGAGAGGTGTTCGCAGCCGAGGTAGCCCAGCGCCTGGTAGCTGGCGTGCTGCGCGCGGTCGAAGCTGGTCTCGTTGCGGCGCCAGCGCGCGAGGTCGTAGGACACGTGGCCCACGTAGCGGCCGTCGTCGACGAACGTCGAGGGGTCGATCGGCTTGAGCGGCCGGTAGTCGTCGTCGGAGGCGAGGTACACGTCGGCCAGCGGCGCCCGGCGGGCGGCGGCCACCCGCAGCACCGTGTTGCGCGACGAGTGGTCGGTGGCGGCGAGGTCGTCGAGCTCGCCGCGGGCGAGGAGCTCCTCCTCGGCCAGACCGGTGAAGGGCAGGTCGTCGGGGAGCTCCTGGCGCAGGCGGACGAGCGTCGCCTCCGGGGCCAGGACCACCACGTCGTCGACCCACGGCATGAAGTGGCGGACGTGGTCGAGCGTCTCGCGCAGGACCGCGGGGCGGTTGGAGAGGTAGAGGATCTGCATGTGCGTCCCGGTGCGGGCACCGTGGCGGCGATCCTAGCGACGGGCCCCGGTCCGTTCGGTGAGGGGGTCAGCGCCCGCCGACCAGCGGGGGCGGCACCTCGCCGAAGCCGAGCAGCAACTCGGCGAGCCGTCGGGCCGAGTCGTCCCAGCTCGGGGCCCGGTACCCGGCCGCACGGGCGGTGGCCGCCTCGTGGAAGGTCGCGTCGAGCAGGTGCCGTTCCACCAGCACCTCGAGCGCGTCGGGGTCGTCGGGGTCGAGGGTCTCCACCCGGCCGTCGCCCGCCTCCACGAGTGCCCCGCCGGTGGACGCGATCGTGGGGCAGCCGTGGTGGAGCGCCTCCATCACCGGGACGCCGAGACCCTCGTAGCGCGACGGGGCCAGGGTGAGGAAGGCGTGCTGGTACAGCCAGGCCAGACCCGCGTCGTCGACCCCTTCCAGCCACAGCAGCCGGCGGCCCCACTCGGGGTGCGACCGGAGCCCGGCCACGAGGTCGCCGACCAGCCACCCCTCCTTGCCCACCAGCACCAGGCCCAGGTCGGGATGGCGGGGCGCCAGCCGGTCGAACACCTCCACGGCCAGCCGCTGGTTCTTGCGCGGTTCGAGCGTGCCCACCACCAGCAGGAAGCGGCCCAGGGAGGGGGGCAGGGCCACCGGCGCCGGTTCCACCACCGGGAAGTCGGCGCCGAGGGGGATCACCGACGTCCGCAGCCCCCGGGTCACGCCGTTGTCCCTGGCCACCCGTTGCAGGTCCCGTTCGGTGCACGCCGAGATGCACACGAAGAGGTCGGTGGTGGCGAGGTGCGCCCGCAACCACCGGCCGAACAGCCGCCGCTGGGAGGGGTCGAACCACTCGGGGAACAGCTCGGGCATCACGTCGGCCACGAGCACGGCGGTGTGCACACCGCTGGCCCGGAGTCGGGGGAGCAGCACGTCGCGGGGCTCGGGGTCGTGCCAGCCGGGCTCGAGGTCGAGGAAGACCGAACCCAGCGGCGGGATGTCGATCGACAGCGCCCGCACGTCCGGGGTGAGCGCCCGGCGTCGACGCCGCAGGTCGGCGCCGGCCCGGGCCCGGCGCGCCAGTCCGAGGTCGGCGACGCCGCGCACGATCGGCGAGAGGGGCCCGAACGCGTCGGCCCGCCGCGTCGCCCGGCCGCCGGGCGGGTGGGCGGCGAGCCGTCGTTCCTCGTCGGGCAGCAGGCGGCGGTAGCCGCCGAGCTCGGTGGGCCACACCACGGGGACCACGTCGAGGCCGTCACCGGCCGGGCCCTGCAGCCCGGCCACCAGCGAGCGCACCAACCGCTGGTAACCGGTCGTGTACGGGAGCGCGAGCGTGTTGGTGACCTCCACGATCACCGGCAGTCCGGGCGTCACGGTGCGAGGACCTCCCCCACGAGCCCGGCGAAGCGGTCGCCGAGCACGGTCCACTCGAAGTGCTCCTCCACCAGGCGCCGCGCCGCCCTCGCCCGTTCGGGTTCCGGGGCCCCCACCACGGCTCGGATCGCCTCGGGGAACTCGTCGGGCTCCGCGATGCGGACGTAGCGGTCGGCCCGGGCCACACCCCTCGCCCCCACCGGGGTGGACACCACGGGGAGGCCGGCAGCGAAGTAGCCGAGGAGCTTCAGGTTCGACCCGCCACCGGCGCGCATCGGGTTGAGCCCCACGTCGGCCGCGGCCTGCACCTCCGCGAGCTGCTCGTCGTCGAGGGTGCCGAGCAGCCGGACGTTCGCCGGGAGTCGTCTCGAGTTCAGGAACGAGCTGTGACGCCCTGCGAGCACGAACAGGAACTCACCGAGCTCGGGGGCCATCTCGGCGATGGCCCGCCCGGCGTCGATGTTCGGCGCGTGGCCGGACCCGACGAACAACGCGAGGTGGCGCACGGTCGGCCCGGCGCCGAGCCGACGCAGGAGCGCATCCCGACGCCCGGCGCGCTCGGCGGCGTCGGTGAAGCGCACCGCCCGGGTGTCCACCCCGTTCGGCACCACGGCCACCCGGTCGGGGTCGAGGCTGTGGTCGGTGGCCAGCGACGTCCGGTCCTCGGCGGTGACCACGGTGATCAGGCGGGCGGCCTGGCACGCCGCGCCCTCCACCGACTGGACCTTCCCGAGCAGCCACCGCCCGCCCTCGTTGGACGGGAGCAGCCCGGCCTTCAGGGCCCGCTCGTGGTTGTGCGCGTCGAGGACGACCGGCAACCGGGGGGCCAGCGCCCGTACGGCGGGGAACAGGTACGGCTGCACCAGCACGGCGGCCCTGGCGCCGTCGAGGGCCGCCACCAGCTCGCGCACGAGCGCGGGCGTGGCCGGCCACAGTTGTGAGGCGGCGATGTCGGTGATGGCGACGTTGCCCGTGAGGAGCCGGAGCCGGGCCTCGGCCTCGTGGTGCCGGGCCGACACGGTCACGGTGGTCTCGGCCACCCCGGGGGCGGGGGAGCGGTGGTCCCCGGCCGGGCCCTCGTCGGTGGCGAGGTCCACGAGGTCCACCTGCCAGCCGTCGCGGGCGAGCGCCCCCAGGAGGTGGCGGGCGCGCTCGGCGCCGCCGCCCGGCCATCCCGCCACCGGGTACGTGCTCACCGCCACGAGCCGGCCGCGTCCCCCGTGGGTGGAGCGCCGTCGGCGCGGTGCGGTGGAGCCGAGGAGGGCGGCGGGCACCTCGGCCCAGGCGTGCTCGTCGCGTCGCGTCCAGGCGGCCTCCGCGAGCCGCTCGGCCGAGGTGGCGGAGGCCGGGTCGAGCACGGCGGCCATGGCCGCGGCCAGCGACCTCGGGTCGGGTTCGGTCACCACGCCGTCGCCGCCGTCGCCGACCAGCTCGGTGGGTCCGCCCGCGTCGGTGGTGGTGATCACGCCCCGGCCGTACCGCCGGGCCTCGAGCGTCACGAGGCCGAGGTCCTCCCGTTCGGGGGTCACCACCACTGCGGCGCTGCCGAGGTACCTCGCCGCCAGTTCGTCGTCGTCGATGCGGCCGGTGAACGTGATGCGCCCGTCGTCGCCCGCGAGGTCCTCGAGGCGGTGCCGGTCGGGTCCCTCGCCCACCACGGTGAGGGTCGCGTCGGGCACCTCGAGGCGGCGGAACGCGGCGAGGGCGAGGTCGACCCGCTTGATGCGTTCCAGCCGTGACACCACGAGCAGGTCGCGGCCCGGGGCCCCGGGCCGCGATGGCCCGGCCAGCGACGCGGGCGGGTGGACCACCTCCACCGCGACCTCGGGCGGGAAGTAGTCGGGGCGGCCGGCCACCACCCCGGAGATGGCGGCATGGCGACGGATCCGGCGTCCGTCGAGCGCCCAGCGGTCGAGGAACTGCACCACGGCACGCGACAGCGGGCCCGGCAGCGAGAGCGCCCCGTCGGGGCCGGACGCGGCCGGCCCGAGGCGGTCGGCGGCGGCACGGGCTCGGTCCATCACCTCGAAGGGGTCGGCCCGGCGCGGGCCCTCGGCGAGGAGGCGGGTGAGCGCCACCAGGTCCGGGTCGTCGGGGAGGCGCCGGCCCTCGAACACCGCCGGCCGGTACGAGTCGTACAGGCCGCGGAGCGGATGGAGCATCCAGACCACGTGCGCCGGGTGGTCCACCATCCACGCCGGGTACTTGCCGGTCACCACCGCGTCGACGTGCGACACGTCGAGCAGCGCGAACTGCTCGTAGGCGTCGAGCAGGTCGGGGAGGGTGAACTCCCGGACGGGGAACTTGACCAGGTCGACGGCCACCCCGGCGTCGCGGAGGGCGCCCACCAGTCCGTCCCACAGGCGTTCGGCTCCGCCGCGGCGCAGCGGCACGGGCGACGGGGCCACCACGGCCACCGAGTCGGGCAGTCGTGGGTCGCCGCTCACCGGGCGTCCCGTCGCCGGGCCCGGGCCAGGCGGGCCCGGACGCGGAGTTCGGGGCTGAGCGCGGAGCCCACCGTGCCCGCGGTGGCCTCGCGGACGACCGCGTCCATCGCGGCCGACACCGAGCCGTGGTGGGCCCGTTCCGAGCGGCGCACCGACGCCCGCCGCAGCCATCGGACCGCCCGGGCCGCTGGCGAGTCGGCGGTGCGGACCCAGGTGCGGATCCCGCTCACCGGGCCGTCCCCGCGTCGCGCTCGGCCGCGGTGGGTGTGGGTGGGCGGCGGCGCATCGGGTGCGATGCTACGGGAGCGCAGGTGCCACGATGGTCCGGTGAACCCGCCGGAACCCGCCGTCGAGCGGCAGGCCCGCCGGCCGGGGCTGCCGGGACCGGTGCCGCTGGTGGGGACCTTCTCGCTCCTCGGCCTGTTCCTCGGCGGGTGGACGGTGATGACGCCCGAGGTGGAGGACGCCCTCGGGGCGGGCCCCGGGCGCCTGGGCCTGGTGCTCAGCGGGGCGTTGCTGGTGGCGGCCGGCGCCAACGTGGCGGGCGGGGTGTTCACCGAGCGGTGGGGCACGACGCGTGCCCTCACCACCTTCCTCGTGCTGTGGTCGATCACCCTGCTGGTGGGGTCGGTGGCTCCGGCGCCGTGGGGGGTGGCGGCGGCCGTGGTGCTGGTGCTGTCCGCGGCGGGCGCGGTGGACGTGGTGGCCAACGTGGCCGGCACGGCGGCGCTGGCCGACCGCCCCGGGCACCTCGTGCGGCTCCACGCCATGTTCAACCTGGGCTCGGCCGGCGGCGCGGCGCTCGTGGCCGTGGCGCTGGGGGTGCTCGGCACCGCCGGGTGGCGGTGGTGGTGGGTGGTCGTGTCCCTGCTGGTGGTGGGGGGCGCGGCGGTCTGGCGGGGGCGGCACCTGCCGGCCGGCCTGCCCGGTGAGCACGTGGGCCTCCTCGACGGGATGCGCACGCTGCGGCGCGAACGCCTCGTGGGTGTGGCGCTGGCCTTCTCGTTGGGCGCGATGGTGGAGGGTGGCATCGCCACCTGGGGGGTGCTGCACCTGCGGGGCCAGCTCGACGCCGGCCTGCTGGTGGGGGCCGGCGGCGCGGTGCTGG
>CAIPVR010000003.1 GCA_903868545.1 uncultured Actinomycetes bacterium | reverse complement strand
CCGGCCCGTTCGGCGGCCCGCTGCGAGGCCAGCGCCTCCCCGCCCGCCACCATGGCCACGTCGAGTCCGCCGGCGCGGATCCGCTCGGCGGCCACCCGCAGCGGCGTGCACTGCGGCACCCCCACGTCCACCCGCACGGTCCGGGCGTCGTGCGCGCCGACCCGGGAGGCGAGCAGCCCGGCGGGGTCGGCGTAGGGGGTGTTCCCCTCGGTCACGGCCACCAGGCCGAGCCGGTCGAGCAGTGAAGGGGCGCCTGCGTCGTCGGCGGCGGTGCGGGCGGCCTCGGCCATGAGGTCGAGCGCCTCCACGTCACCGGAGCCGTCGACCGGGCGGTGCGCGACCCCCACGCCGACGAGGACCGGCGTGCGCGGATCCACCACGGTGGGACGATCGGATCGGGACGCGGTCACTTCACGCAGCGGTTGCCGAGGCCGAAGAACTCGAGGACCGGCCGGTACTCGTAGTGCCACGGCTCGTCGGGCACCGTGCGGCACCAGCCGTTGGCGCGCAGCAGCCGGGCGTCCTGGCCGAACGACGCCGGACCCCAGTCCTCGAGGTCGATCGCGAAGCCGAACTCGTGGCGGGAGGTGCCGGGCCTGGCTGCCCAGTCGGGACCGAACCTCGAGTACAGGCACTCCTGTTCGTCCCGCGACCGCCACGCCGTGCGCAACCAGATGGTCCGGGCCTCCACCGGTACCGCCTCGGGCGGCACACCGAAGCGCGCGTAGTTGGCGAACGCCTCCTGCTCCTTGGCGACCATCGCGGCGCGCAGCGAGGCGGCGGCGCCGAGGTCGAGTCCCTCGGCCCAGGGCCGCGGCCGGGTGCACTCGCAGAAGCCCCTCGACCCGTCGGCGTTCGCGGTGGTCAGCGCACGCGCCTTGCGCTCCGACGGCGCGAGCACCTCGGTGCCCGGCTCGTAGGGCCGGCCCTCCGGCGGGTCGTCGACGAGCGGCGTGCGGCCGGGGGTGCCGTACGAGCACGGGTAGGTGGCGGCGTCGGCCACGGCCAGGTTCCCTGCGAGCAGCGCCACGGTCGACGCGAGGGCCAGAAGCAGTAGACGGCTGCGCATCCGCCCATCCTCCCGCGTGGCGGGCGGGTCGCGCCGGATCAGGCGGGCGCCACGAGACACCCGACGCGGGCCGAACCCCCGCCACCGATCGAGTGGGCGATCAGGCAGACCCTCGCGCCGGCCGGCACCACCGCACCCCCGGCGCCGAACTGCGCCGCGATGTCCACCCCGAGACGGGCGCCCCGGCCCGGGTGGGCGGCCGCCACGTCGGGACGGTTCACGTTGGCCTCCACCGTGACGACGGGATTGCCGTTCACGTAGACGCTCGCCTTCACCGGGTCGTCGCGCACGGCGTCGAGGGCCCAGCCGCGGATGCGGAGCCCGCCCCGGCCACCCGCTCGACGGCCTCGAGCGCACCCGACGGGCTGTCGGCGATCCGCTCGGCGTCGGTGCGCCGGGTGCGGACCGCAGCGCGCAGGTCGTCGATCGGGTTGGTCACGGTGCCGTCGGGTCGGCGGAGCTCGTAGTGCAGGTGCGGGGCGGTGCCCTCGGCGTCACCGGAGTCGCCCACGTAGGCGATCACCTCGCCCGCCTTCACCCGCTGGCCGACCCGGATGCCGTCCGCGAACGCCTGCTCGTAGACGTTGGCGCCGTCGTCGGTGCCGGGCGAGTCGTTGTTGATGTGGATGTAGTAGTGCTTCCAGCCGTTGTCGCCGGTGAGGATCAGCATGTTGCCGGAGATGGTGGTGGTGCCCCAGCGGAGCCAGGTGATGGTGCCGTCGGTGGCGGCGACGAGCGGCGTGCCCTTGGCCGCCATGAGGTCCTGGCCCTCGTGGGTGCGGCCGCCGGCACGCGGGGCGCCGAAGGTGTCGGAGAACGAGACCTTCCCGGCGACGGGGAACACGAGCGGGCCGGCCTCACCGGCGGCGAGGGGCGGCCCTGAACACGCCGCCGGGCCGATGACGGCCGCGACGGCGAGGAGCGCGGTGGCGAGACGGCGACGGCGGCGCATGGCCCCTGATCGGCACGCCGGGCGGTCCGCCTTGAGGGAGACTCCCGCCATGACCGGCCCTTCCGACCCGGTGCTGCTCGACGATCCCGTCCCGGGCGTCCGCCGCATCACCCTCAACCGCCCCGACAAGCGCAACGCGCTGAACCACGCCGTGCGCGGCGGCATCATCGACGCGCTCCGCGCCGCCGACGCGGACGACGACGTGCGCGTCAGCATCGTGCGCGGCGCCGGCGACTGTTTCTCCGCCGGCTACGACCTCGGCGACGGCAACGAGGGGCTCGAACCGCCGTGGTTCACCGCGGCCGGCGAGGGGTACTGGCCCCGCCACGTGACCGAGGGATGGATGGGCATCTGGGACCTGGCGAAGCCGGTCATCGCCCAGGTCCACGGCTGGTGCCTCGCCGGCGGCAGCGAGCTCGCCACCGGCTGCGACCTCGTCTACGTGGCCGACGACGCCCGCATCGGGTACCCGGCGGTCCGCTTCGGCGTGCCCGACATGCAGTTCCACGCCTGGTTCATGGGGATGCGCGCGGCGATGGAGTCGATGCTCACCGGCGACTGGATGTCCGGCGAGGAGGCCGTGCGGCTGGGCTGGGCCAACCGCTCGGTGCCGGCCGAGGAGCTCGACGACTTCGTGGTGGCGCGGGCGGAACGGATCGCGCTCGTGCCGCCGGACATCGCGCAGCTCAACAAGCGCACCGTGCACCGGGCGATGGACGTGATGGGTCTCCGGACCGCGATCCGCGCCGGCACCGAGCTGTGCTCGCTCGCCATCCACCAGCCCAGCTTCCGGGCATTCATCGAGGGGTCGCACCAGGAGGGTGGCCTGACCGGGGCGCTGCAGGAACGGGACGAGCCGTTCGGCGACTACCGCGCCGCCGACCCCGACTCCTGACCCCTACCCCGAAATAGGGGTCCGCAACGCCCGGAACGGGCGTCCAGCCGCCGGATTTCCGTTCAGGGGCACGATCTGTTCGGTGTTCGTGACGGCGCGAGCAGCGAGCGTTGGCCCGGTGGCCCACCTCGGGTAGCCTGTGTTCGGCGTTCGTGACGGCACGAATGCCGATCGCACCCGGGAGCACCGTGGCCGACACGCCGATCTCCGAGCTGCTCGACGACCTCGTCGGGGCCCTGGCGTCGCTCGACGTCCCGGCCCGGGTGGACGGCGACTCGCTCGTGGTCGACGGCACCCGGTGCTCCCCCACCTTGGTCGCCCGGGCGCATCCCACGCCTGCCGACCTCGGCCAGGTCGTGCACGACCATCGGGGCCACCTGCCCGCCGTGGTGGTGGCCGACCGCATCAGCGACGCCGGCCGCGCCGTGCTGCGCGACGCCGGGTGGGGCTGGTACGACCGGCGCGGCCACCTCCGACTCTGGGCCGACGGCATCCGCGTGGAGACCCCGCTGCCCGGCGAAGGTGACGGCAGCACCCGCCGCCGGCCCGCCAACCTGTGGACCCCGCTCGGCCTGGAGGTGGCCCTCGCCGCGCTGATCGACCCGGCCGAGCCGGTGACCGCCCGGCGCGTTGCCCGCACGATCGGGCGCAGCGTGGGCGCCACCCACGAGCTGCTCGTCCGTTTCGGCGAGGAGGGCCTCATCGGCCGCACCTCGCACCGTCCGCTCCTCCCCGACCTGTTCTGGGAGACCGCGGCGCACTGGCCCGACACCGGCTGGACCGCGCTGGCCGCACCCCTCGAGGAGGTGGGCCGGGTCGCCGGCGCGGAGCACGTGGTGCGGGTGGACGAACGGGCCGCCACCCTCGGCGGGGCGCGGATCGCCGCCGCGGGTGACCTGCCGGCACGCGCCTACGTCACCTCCGAGGCGGCCCTCCGCCGGGCCCGGCGCCTCGCCGACGGCGACCGCCCCACCCGCTGCTGGGTCCGGGTGTCGCCGGTGCGGTGGCTGCCGGACCACGCCGACCATCCGGCCGACGAGGAGCACCCGTGGCGGGTGGCCGCACCGCTGGTGTGTGCGCTCCGACTGGCCGCCGATCCGTCCCGGGGCCGCGAGATCGTCGAGGCGTGGGGCGTGGTGCCCGGGGGCGACGGGCGATGACCGCCGTGCTGCTGTCCGGCCGACGGGGCGGCACCACCCACCGGGAGGTGGAGATCCTGGCGTCGCTGCCGGCAGGACTGTGCCTCATCGGTGGACTCGCCGTGCTGTGCCGGGTGGGGGTGCCGCACCGCACCACCGTCGACCTCGACGTGGTCACCCGCGACCTCGCCGGCGACGGCCGCGACGCGCTCGGGCGCCTCGCCACCACGGTCACCGACCCGGGCCGGTACTCGTTCGCCGACGGCATGGACCTCGACGTGATCGAGGTGGCGCCCGGAGACGCCGAGGAGGTGGAGGCCGAGTTCGTGGCCGCCGGCGGGCCCACCGACCTGGAACTGAGCGTGGTGGCCCACACGTGGGCCCACGACCACGCCACCGCGCTCGACATCGTGGCGGTCGAGGACCGCACCGCCGAGGTGCTGGCGGAGGCGGCGGACCGCCCCGTGGCCACCACCGTGGGCCTGGTGGCGATGAAGGCCGTGGTCGTGCCGCTGCGGGCCGGGCTCCGGCCCGAGAAGCGGGCGTCGGACCTGTACGACCTCGGACGACTGCTGGCGGTGGGACGACTGACCCCACAGGACCTCGGGGCCCTCCCGCCGGTGCTGCGGGCCACGGTGCTGGAACGCCTGCAGCACTGGTTCACCGACCCGTCGGGCCGTGACCGCACGTACCGGGAGGTGCGGCGCTTCGACGAACCGCAACTCGACCTCGACGACGTGGCCGACGCGGTGACCGACCTGCTGGCCTGAACACACCGGGTCGGGTCCGGACCGACATGCGTCGACGGGCTCCGGCCTTTCCCGGCCCCGCAGGTCCGGCTATGCTTGCACTAGCAAGGACATGGCGGGCCACCGGCGGGTGACGAAGGGAGAGGGTCATGACCACGACCACCCACCACCGGTCGGGACACCGTCGACCGGGCCGCCCTCGTGCGGGCCGCCGCCGGGCGGCCGCACTGGCGGCGCTCCTCCTCGCCGGCGGGGTGCTGGCCTCGTGCACGAGCACCCCGCGGGCCGTCCTCAACGTGCCCGGCAACTACGTGGCCGACCTCAGCGTGCCCACTCTCGAGTACCCGGGTGGCGCACCGGTGGCCACGGTCGTGATGTGCCTCGACACGGCGTCGGCCGTGAAGCTCGAGACCGGCGCCGGCGGCGAGGGCGGGATCGGCTACTACCGGCTCGACTGGAACGGGGCGCTCTACTCCGAGCCGGGCAACGGCAGCACCGTCACCTTCACCACCCCGGTCCTGCAGCCGGGCTGCGGACTCCTGACCTTCGGACCGGACTGCTGCCACGTCGACCACTACCTGGCGATCCGGGCCACCAAGGTCTGAGGCGAACGGTGGGCCCCCAGGGGCTCGAACCCTGAACCGACGGATTAAAAGTCCGCTGCTCTGCCAGTTGAGCTAGAGGCCCGGGAGGT
>CAIPVR010000002.1 GCA_903868545.1 uncultured Actinomycetes bacterium | reverse complement strand
GCCCGCCGGCTGCTCGTGGCCGGCGTGTCCACCGCCTCGGCCGGCCTCGTGGTGCTGGCGGTCGCGCCGTGGCCGCTCGCGGCGGCGGCGGGGCTGGTGGCCGCGGCGGGCGGCGTGTCCGTCTGCTGGCCGCTCCTGATGGCGGAGGTGGGCCGGGGACGCGACCGTCCGGGTGTGGTGGTCGGCTCGGTCACCGCCGTCGGCTACCTCGGCATCGTGCTCGGCCCGGGGGTCGTGGGCCTCGTGGCCGGCCGGTGGGGGGTGGCGACGGGGCTCTGGATGCTGGCCGCCGCGGCGGCCCTCGTCCCGGTCTGCCTCGTGGTCGGGCGGGGGGATCGGCCCGCCGGGTGAGGCCCGGCCGGCCGGCCCCCGGTGCCCGCCGTGTGGTGTTCCCGATCCGTTCTTCGACCGGTCGACGGCCGTCCTTGAGCGACCGTCCCCGCGACGGTGTCAGCGGGTGAGCAGGACGCTCGAACCGTGGCCGAACAGGCCCTGGTTCGCGGTGATCCCCACCGTCGCACCCTCGGCCTGCCGTCCGGTGGCCTCACCCCGCAACTGCCAGGTGAGCTCGCACACCTGGGCCAGCGCCTGGGCCGGCACCGCCTCGCCGAAACAGGCCAGCCCGCCCGACGGGTTCACGGGCAGACGTCCGCCGAGTTCGGTGACCCCGTCGCGCAGCAACTGCTCGGCCTCGCCCGGGCCGTAGAAGCCGAGGTCCTCGTACCAGTCGAGCTCCAGGGCCGTGGAGAGGTCGTAGACCTCCGCGACGTCGACGTCCTCGGGCCCGATGCCCGCCTGCGCATAGGCGGCGTCGCCGATGGCCTGCTTGAAGCTCCGCTCCGGCACCGGCAGCCCGGCGGCGGAGTCGGTGGCGAAGTTGGGCATCTCGACGACGGTGTTCGGGAAGGTCGGCGTGACGGTGCTGATGGCGGCCACGCGGACCGTGCCGTCGGTCGAGCCCCGGAGGCGACGCGCGTAGTCCATCGAGCTCAGCACCACCGCCGCGCCACCGTCGGAGGTGGCACAGATGTCGAGGAGCCGCAGCGGGCTGGCCACCACAGGGGAGGCGGCCACGTCGTCGAGGCCGACCTCCTTGCGGTAGCGGGCGTAGGGGTTCGCCAGCCCGTGGCGGGCGTTCTTCACCTTCACCCTCGCGAAGTCCTCGGGGGTGGCGCCGTAGAGGTCGATCCGGCGTCGCGCGTACAGGGCGAAGTAGGTGGGGTTGGTGGCCCCGAGGAGACGGAAGCGCAGCCAGTCCGGGTCGTCGTTGCGCTCGCCCGCGTTGGGCTTCAGGAAGCCCTTCGGCGTGGTGTCGGCGCCCACCACGAGCGCCACGTCGCACAGGCCGGCGAGGATCCGCTGGCGCGCCGCCTCGAGGGCCATCGCGCCCGACGCGCAGGCCCCGTACGCGCTGGTGACCGGCACCCCGGTCCAGCCGAGGGCCTGGGCGAAGGTGGCACCGGCCACGTAGCCCGGGTAGCCGTTGCGCATGGTGTCGGCGCCGGCCACGAAGCCGATGTCGCGCCAGTCCACCCCGGCGTCCGACAGCGCGTCGCGCGCGGCGGCCACGCCGTACTCCACGAAGTTCCGGCCCCACTTGCCCCAGGGGTGCATCCCCACCCCGAGCACGGCCACCTGGTCCACCGTCATCACACGCCCCCCGTCGTGTCCGCGGCGGTCACGGGACGCCACTTCCAGATCAGGTACTCGGTCTCGTTGCCGTCGTCGTCGACCTCGGTGTTGAGCACGTCGACCACCAGTTCCATCTCGGTGCCCACCTGCAGGTCGTCGACGGTCACGCCGGCCACCACCTGGCCCATGACGACGATCCGCTCCGCCTCGAGTTCCACCGCCGCGATGCAGAACGGCTCGTGCGGGTCGGTCACCGGCACGTACGGCTCCGGCGGGCGGTAGCCGGCGTTCGTGTACGACCACAGGCGGCCGGTGCGCGACAGCGTCACCTCCTCGAGCTCGGCGTCCGCGAACCCGGGGGCTCGTGACATCACGCGCTCGGGCGGGAAGAAGTAGGTGCCGCTGAGCGAGCACCTCGTGCCGATCAGGGCGGGCTGCTCGTCGGACCCCTCGGGAGGGACGGTGAACCATCCCTCCACGGCGGGCACGCGTGTGGTGGACATCGGTGCGGTCGCTCCCTGCTGGGTCGGCCGGCCGACGCGCCGGACCTGACGGGTCGTCAGGTTACCGGCGGTGCCGGATCGGCGACAGCGACGGCGGCGGGGTCGGCGGCGGGGTCGGTGGCGGGGTCGGTGGCGGTGGTGGCGGCG
>CAIPVR010000001.1 GCA_903868545.1 uncultured Actinomycetes bacterium | reverse complement strand
GACGAGATCCTCGAGCGCGCCGGCGTCTGACGCCGGGACGACCCCGACCCGGCGGGTTCGCCGGCCCGGACCGGGCGAAGTGGGTCGCCCGGCCCGGGGATGGGCAGATGTGACCGGCCGGGGCCGCGACCGTTCAGCGCGGCCGCCGCGACCGGTACGTTCCCCTGATGCGGAGGCGGGTCCGGGATGCGCCCACACGGGTGGAGGCGTAGCGTGCGGCCGATGTCACGCGGTGCGAGGGCCCGACCCGGCACGGGTCTCCGACGCACCGTCGCCGCGCTGCTGCGTCAACGACGACGGCTCGTCCTCGCCACCGTCGCGATCGCCCTCGGAGTGGGGTACCTCGCGGGTGCCCTGACCCTCCTCGACCGGGTGGGTGCGGGTCTCGACTCGCTCGCCCGCTCGGGCGCCGAGAACGCCGACCTGGTGGTCGAGGGCGGGGTGGCCTACCAGTCGCCGATCGAGCAGGTCCGGCGCCTCGTGCCCGACACCATCACGCCGTCCCTGCGGAGGATCCCGGGTGTCCGCTCGGTGTCGCCCCGCATCGAGGACATCGCCGTGATCATCCGCCCGGACGGAACACCCGTGGTGTCACCGGGGCTCTCCGAGCAGCCCCTCGGGGCGAACTGGCCGAGCGACCCTGCGGTGTCGCCGTGGCGCTTCGTGGAGGGCGGGCCCCCCACCAGCGACCAGGAGGTCGTGATCGACCGCACGTCCGCCCTCGCGGCCGGCGTGGGGGTGGGCGACCGGATCGGGGTGGCGGGCAAGGGGAAGGTGGCCGAGTACCGCATCGCCGGCGTGCTCCGGCCCGACAGCGGCGCCCTGCCCGACGGGGCGAGCCTGGCGGTGTTCACCACCCAGGAGGCGCGGGCCGTCTTCGACCGTCCGCTCGACGACAACTCGATCGCCCTCCGCCTCGAGCCCGGCGCGGATGTCGAGGAGGTGCGGGGCGCGGTGCGCCGGGCGCTGCCGACCGGCATCGAGGTGGTCGACGGGACCACCGCCGCGATCCACCGCCAGGAAGGGCTCACCCGCAGCTTCACGATCATCCGCAGCCTCATCATGGGCTTCGCCGGGCTCGCGCTGCTCGTGGGCATGGTGACCGTCGCCAACTCCCTCGCACTGCTCTACGGGGAGCGGCGCCGCACGTTCGCGTCGCTGCGGTTGGTGGGGGCACGTCCCCGCCAACTCCTGGTCGCCGCGCTGGTGGAGGCGGCGCTGCTCGCCGTGGCCGCGTCGCTCGTGGGCGCCCCGCTCGGGCTGCTGCTCGGCCGCCTCATCGAGGCCGCCCTGGGCGCCCTCGACACCGCGGTGCCCGTGGCGGGGTCGGTGGTCTCGTGGCGGGCGCTCGGTTGGGCGGTGGTGCTCGGCGTCCTCGCCACGGTGGTCGCCGCCGCATGGCCCGCGGCGCGGGCCTGCCGGGTGTCACCGGTGGAGGCCGTGACCGAGGCCGCCGCCCCGCGGGGCCGGCCGCTGCTCAGGTCGCTCGCCACCACCGCGGTGGTGGCCCTCCTCGCAGGTGCGGGCACGGCCATCCTGCTCGTGCAGGGCGGATCGTCCACCCGGGCGGTCGCCGCCGGGGGAGGGGTGGCCGCCGGCATCGCCGTGCTCGGCCTGCTCCCGGTGGTGCTGGCCTCGGCCGTCGCGGCCGGCGTACGGCTCGTTCCGTTGCGGCCACGGACGCTGCGCCGGATCGCCGCCCGCGATGTGGGCCGCAACCGCACGCGGACGGCGGCCACCGCGGCGGCGCTGATCCTCGCCACCGCGGTGGTGGCGGGACTCGCCGTGTTCCTCAGCTCGTTCGCCGCCTCGGTGGACGGCGAGGTCCGCCGCACCGTGTCCGCCGACCTCGTGGTGGACTCCGGCACGTTCACCCGTGGCGGCCTCCCCGCCGACCTCCTCGAGCGGATCCGGGACCTCCCGGAGGTGGCCGCAGTGAGCGGCTGGCAGGTGGGGCGTGCCACGTCGGGTCTCACGCCGCTCCGGCTCACCGGCGTGGACGGGGACGGCCTCGACGAGGTGCTCCGGCCCGACTGGGTGGGGGCCGCGCCGGCCCGGCTCGACGACACGTCGATCCTGCTGTCGGACCGGGCGGCCTCGTCCCTCGGCGCGTCGGTCGGCTCGATCGTGCCGGTGACCTTCACCTCCGGGGGTGTGGAGAGCCTGCGGGTGGCGGGGATCTACTCGGGGGGCGGGGTGCTGCTGGGTGACGGGGTGGTCGACCGCTCGGTGATCGACCGTCAGGTGCCCGCCACCACCGACATCGCGGGTCTCGTGACCCTCCGCTCCGACACACCTGCGGCGCGGGAGGCCGTGCGGGACCTGTCGGCGTCGTACGGCATCGACAGCGTCCTCCGTCCGTCGGAGTTCGTCGACCGCCGCTCCGACCTGCTCCGCGGCTTCCAGCGGGTGATCGAGTGGATGCTGCTCTTCACGCTCGTGCAGGCACTGGTGGGGGTGGTCAACACCCTGCTGCTGTCGGTGGGTGAGCGGCGCCGCGAGTTCGGCCTGCTGCGCGCCGCCGGCGCATCGCGCCGGCAGGTGCTCCGGCTGGTGCTCGCCGAGGGGGTCGCGCTGGCGGTCGTCGGGACCGTGGTCGGCCTCGGCCTGGGTGTGCTCGGGGCGCGGCTCGGCCTGCGGGCGCTGGCCTCCTCCGGGATCGACAGCTTCGTGGTACCGGTCACGACCCTGGTCGTGGTGGCCGTGGCAGCGGCAGCCCTCGGGGTGGCCGCCTCGGTGCTCCCGGCCCGGTGGGCGTCGAGAGTGCCGGCACTGGTGGCGGTCAGTGACGTGGGCGACCTCGAGGTCCGGCCCCGTCGGTCCCGCGAACTGCGTCGCCGTCGCCGGGGCGTCCCCGCGTTCCATTTCGAGTACGGCCGGGCCCCGGTCGCTCCCGCTGCGCCGCTGGCCCATCCACTGCTGGTCCCCCCGCCCGTCCCCGACTGGGTGGTTCCCATGCGTACCGGCGCCCTGCTGCCGCCGCCCGCCACGGAGCAGGCCCCGCAGCCGATGTTCGGTGCCGCTGCCGCGGCCCCCGCTCCGGCCGAGCCGGTGACGGCGCCGGTTCCGCGTCCGACGCCGGTTCCGCACCCGACGCCGGTCGGCCCGGCGCCCCTGTTCGGATCGGGCGCCGCGCCGATGTTCGGTTCCGGCACTGCGCCGGTGTCCGCCCCTGCGCCGGCTGCGCCGCCGCCGGTGCCCGAGGTGCTCGTTCCGTCCGAGGTCCCCTCGGTGGTCGAGGAGCCGCCGGTCATCCACTCGGCGCCGCTGTTCGGTGCCACGGTCGTGGAGCCCGAGCCGGAGTCGGTGCCGCCGGTGTTCGCGGAGCAGGTGGAGCAGGACCCGGTGCTGCCGGTGTTCCCGGAGCCGGTGCCGGCCGTGGAGCCCGCGCCGGAGTCGGTGCCGCCGGTGTTCGCGGAGCAGGTGGACCAGGACCCGGTGCTGCCGGTGTTCCCGGAGCCGGTGCCGCCGGTGTTCGCGGAGCAGGTGGACCAGGACCCGGTGCCGCCGGTGTTCCCGGAGCCGGTGCCGGTCGTGGAGCCCGCGCCGGAGTCGGTGCCGCCGGTGTTCGCGGAGCCCGAGCCCGTCGTGGTGGTGACCGAGCCCGTGAGGGTGGATGCCGGGCCTGTGGTCGTGGAGCCGGTCGTGCCGGAGCCCGAGGCCGAGCCCGTGAGGGTGGATGGCGGGCCCGTGGTCGTGGAGCCGGTCGAGCCGGAGCCGGTGGCGGCGCCGGCGGAGCCCGCAGTGGTGGAACCCGTGGCCGCCCGCACGGCCGATCCGGAACTGGACCTCCCGGTGGCGACGCCCGGTCGGCGCGGGCGCCGCAACAAGCCGGGCCGCCCGACGACGGGCACCACCCGCCGCCGCCGGGATCGCGCGGCCGCCTCTGCTGCGGCGGAGGGGTGGATCCGTTCCGGCGGCCCGACCCGGCCGCCCTGGGGTCCGGGTCCCGCCGGACCCACCGGCCCCGGTGCACGCGACGAGGAACCGCCCTCCGCTGCCGGGGATCCGGGCGACAACGGCCTGTCCGCCGTGCTCGGTCGTTCGGACCGACGCTCGGTGGAGAGGTCCGCCGGCGCCGCCGCGCTGCTGGGGGGCGCCCTGGCCCCGGGCGAGTCGGTCCACGCCGCCGTGGCCGGCCTGGTGCGCGGCTTGCCGGCGATGGTGGCCCGCACCGACCGCCGCCTCGTGGTGGTCGTCGACCGGCCTGGCCGACCGTTCCTGCAGTCGCTCAACCCTCGACGGACCGACGTGAGGGTGGAGCAGGTCGCGTCCGGCCCGGCGACGGTGCTCGTTCTCGAGGGTGAGCGGCGCCTCGAGGTGACCGACGTGGTGGACGTCGAGGAGGCGATGCGCCTGGCCGGCGATCGGGGCTGAGCGCCCCGCGGCGATCAGGCGCGGCTGAGGTCGACGGTCACCGGGTCGCCGAGAGCCGTGCCGGCGGGCTCGCCCTCCGGATCCCCGAGGACGAGGTTCGTGGCGAGCACCTGTTCGGCCACCCAGTCCTGGTGCGCCGCCACTGCGGTCAGCACGGTCGGGGTCAGGCCGAGCCGCAGGGAGATGCGGTCGGTCACGTCGAGACCGGCGTCCTTACGGGCCTGCTGCACCAGCCGCACCACGTCACGGGCGGCACCCTCGGCCTCCAGTTCGGCGGTGACCGCCACGTCGAGTTCGACCACGGCGTCATTGCCCCTGAGCGGCGCCGCTGCGGCCCCGTCCCGGGGCTCCAGGGCCAGCTCGAACTCGCCGGGTGCGAGCACGTGGCCCGCTACCTCCACCGCACCGTCGTCGAGCTGCACCCACTCGCCGGCCTTCGCGGCCCTGATCACGGCCTGCACGTCCTTGCCGAGACGCGGCCCGAGCGTGCGGGCGTCGGGGCGGAGCAGGAAGTCGCCCACCGCGGCCACGTCGTCGGAGAGGACGACCTCCTTCACGTTCACCTCGTCGCGCACGAGGTGGGCGAAGGGGGCCAGCCGCGCCACGTCGGCGCCGGCCACCGTCAGCCGTCGCAGTGGCAACCTGGCCCGCAGGCGGTGGTCCTCGCGCAGGCCGAGCGCCACGGAGCACACCTCCCGCACCCGGTCCATCGTGGCCACGAGGCCCGGGTCGGCCGGCAGCGACGACGCGTCGGGCCAGTCCTGCAGGTGCACGGAGTCGGTCTCGTCGTCGCCCGGGCCCACGAGGCCGAGGTGGATCTCCTCGGCCACGAACGGCAGGAGGGGGGCGACCACCTTCACGAGGGTGGTGAGCACCGTGTAGAGCGTGTCGAAGGCGTCCGCCCGGTCCTGTTCCGACACGCGCCCGGTGCCCCAGAACCGGTCCCGCGAGCGCCGGATGTACCAGTTGTTGAGCGCGTCGAGGAAGGACTGCACCTCGGCGCACGACCCGGCGATGTCGTAGTCGTCCATCCGGGCGGTCACGGCAGCGACCAGTTCGTGGGTCTTGGCGAGCACGTAGCGGTCGAGTTCGCCGGTGGCGTCGGTGCGCTCCACGGCCCGGCGTCCGTCCGCGTTCGCGTACAGCGTGAAGAACGCGTACGCGTTCCAGATCGGGTTGATGACCAGCCGGACCACGTCGCTGATCTCCGACGCATCGGTGGCGATGCGGAGGTCGCCGCCCCGGAGGATCGGTGACGCCATCAGGTACCACCTGAGCGCGTCGGAACCGAGGGTCTCCATCACCTCCTCCGGGTCGGGGTAGTTGCGGAGCTTCTTCGAGAGCTTGCGGCCCTCGTGGTCGAGCACGACCCCGTGGCAGATCACGTTCCGGAACGCGGGTCGGTCGAACAGCGCGCCCGACAGCACGTGCATCGTGTAGAACCAGCCCCTCGTCTGGGCGATGTACTCGACGATGAAGTCGGCGGGGGAGTGCTCGTCGAACCAGTCCCGGTGCTCGAACGGGTAGTGGACCTGGGCGAAGGGCATGGAGCCCGACTCGAACCAGCAGTCGAAGACCTCCGGCACGCGCCGCATCATCGACCGCCCCGTCGGGTCGTCGGGGTTCGGCCGCACCAACCCGTCGATGGTCGGGCGGTGGAGGTCGGTCGGACGCACACCGAAGTCGCGTTCGAGCTCGTCGAGCGAGCCGTAGACGTCGGTGCGCGGGTAGGCGGGGTCGTCGGAGCGCCACACGGGGATCGGGGAGCCCCAGAACCGGTTGCGGGAGATCGACCAGTCGCGGGCGCCCTCGAGCCACCTGCCGAACTGGCCGTCGCGTACGTGCGAGGGGATCCAGTTGATCTCCTGGTTGAGCTCCACGAGCCGGTCGCGGATGGCCGTGACCTCGACGTACCAGGAGGAGACGGCCTTGTAGATGATCGGCGTGTCGGTGCGCCAGCAGTGCGGGTAGTTGTGGTCGTAGGTGTCGTGACGGAGCACCACGCCGCGGGCCTTGAGGTCCGCGATGATCAGCGGGTTCGCGTCGAACACGTTCTCGCCCGCGTGGTCGGGCACCTCGTTGGTGAAGCGGCCCGAGTCGTCCACGGGGCACACCAGCACGATGCCGGCCGCCTCGCAGACGCGCTGGTCGTCCTCACCGAAGCCGGGCGCCAGGTGCACGATGCCGGTGCCGTCCTCGTCGGTGACGAAGTCGTCGGAGAGCACCGCGAAGGCGTTGCGGTGACCGGCGAACCAGGGCAGCAGCGGCTCGTAGTGGAGCCCGGTCACCTCGGCGCCGCGGAGCGTGCCGAGCGTGACGGCCCCGTCGCCCAGCTCGCGCTCGTAGCGTCCGCGGGCCCCGGCCCCGATGACCACCCGGGTGCCGGCCCGAGGACCGTCCACCACCTCGACCACCTCGTAGGCGAGGTCCGGTCCCACGCAGAGCGCCAGGTTCGACGGCAGCGTCCACGGCGTGGTGGTCCACGCCCACACCTCCGCCGGCCCGTCCCCGAGCAGCTGCCCGGCCCGGCCGGCGCGGGCCCGGTCGAGGGTGAACGCGACGGTGATGGCCGGGTCCTGGCGTGGCCGCGTGGCGTCGTCGAGGCGGATCTCGAAGTTCGACAGCGGCGTCTCCGCCCCCCACGAGTACGGCATCACCCGGTAGGCCTCGTAGATCAGCCCCTGCTCCCACAGCTGCTGGAACGCCCACAGGACCGACTCCATGTAGGGCAGGTCCATCGTCTTGTAGTCGTCCGCGAAGTCCACCCACCGGGCCTGGCGCGTGACGTAGCGCTCCCACTCATCGGTGTAGCGCAGCACCGATGTGCGGCAGTGGTCGTTGAAGCGGTCGATGCCGTACTCGGTGATCGCCACCCGCCCGGCGATGCCGAGTTCCTTCTCGGAGGCCATCTCCGCGGGCAGGCCGTGGCAGTCCCAGCCGAATCGTCGCTCCACCCGCTCGCCCCTCATGGTGCGGTAGCGCGGGACCACGTCCTTCACGTAGCCGGTGAGCAGGTGCCCGTAGTGGGGGAGGCCGTTCGCGAAGGGCGGCCCGTCGTAGAAGACGAACTCGCCGTTGGTGCCGTCGGGCCGCACCGCGTCACGCCGCTCGACGGAGCGCTCGAAGGTCCGCCGGGCCGTCCAGCGCTCGAGCAGGCGGCGCTCCAGGACGGGGAGATCGGGCCGGGACGGCACCTCGGGGTAGGGGGTCGGAGCGGGGGTGTCGGCGGTGCGGGTCATGGTTCCGGGGTCCGGGGGACGGCCCAGCGTAGCGGCGCGTGTGCACCCGGCCCGAAGTGGTTCGCGCCGCCGGGCGGCCTCAGGGCGCGCCGCGGCTGTCGTCGTCGGCGTCGGTGAGTTCCACGTCCCAGCGGTCGAGGCAGTCCGAGCAGCGGTACGCGACCACGTCGCCCGCCCGGAACCCGACGCTTCCGTCCTCGTCCTCGAACGGTCGCGTGAGCAGGTGGCAGGTGCCGCCGCAGTCCACGCAGGTGATGGTCTCCGGCGGCGTCACCGGTCCGTCGCTGCTCACGGTGCGTCCCTCACGTACTCCCAGCGGTCGCCCATGAGGAGGCGGTGGCGCGGCCCGGGACGGTCGGGGTCGGGCTCGTCGTCCTCATAGGACACGTCGCCGTGGTAGAGCGCGGCCCAACCGGAGCCGTCCGAGGTGATCGCCACCCGGGTGGCGAAGTGCTCCACCGCCCCCACCCCCGGTGCGGCGTCGAGCACCTCGGCCGCACTGCGGTGGGGGAGCAACTGCACGAGTGTGATGTAGGTGGGCGGGGCGAGGCTCACCTCGCCGGCGTCGCGCAACTCGATCGCCCGGGCCGGTCGCACCCAGCGGTGGTCGCGGATCTCGCCGTCGTCGATGACCACCCGGGCGGACGCGTCCCGGGCGGGCGCCACGTAGAACGCCGTGGTGAAGCGCTTGTCCTGCCGCGGCGGTGGGGTCCAGTGCGACCAGCGGCGCAGTGCCGGCTCCTCGACCACGATCCCCGCCTCCTCCCGGGCCTCCCGCACCGCGGCCCGGCGCGCCGCGGGCTCGGGGTCGTCACCGTCAGCGGGGTGGCGGTCCTCCGGGTCGATCCGGCCGCCGGGGAACACCCACATCCCCCCGGCGAAGCTGAGGCCGGCGTCGCGGCGCAGCATCAGCACCTCGGGTCCCTCCCGGGTGTCGCGCAGGACCACCACCGTGGCCGCGGGGACCGCCTCGGGGTCCCACAGGGGTGCACCGGGGGAGCCCGGTCGGGGTTCGCTCACCTGCCGGACGCTACTCGGCGGCGCCGCGCGCCCCGCCGTTGCAGGCATCGCGCCCCGTGGCGGAAAAAACTCGCTCCGCGGTGCCTGAAAGCGTTGACAGCTCTGTAAGTACGCGAGTGTAATTACGCCCCTGTCCCCCCAGATGTGGGGGGCAGCGCCTCCGGCGGACACAAGATGTGGGTTCTCCACCCGCATCCTGCCCCACCGGAAGTGACACCCGGCACCGGCACCGTCGCCGGTCAGCAGCCCGGCACGACGACAGCCCAGCGACGAGAACAGTCCAGCGACGAGAACAGGTGGAGGGGGTCCACGGTGGCCATTCAGGAGGACATGCGCCCGGTCCAGGTGGTGGAGGACCAGCAGGACGATCCGGTGGTCACCGGGCCGGGGACGACCGGCGCTGCGGACTCGCTCACCGGCTCGCCCATGCGGGTGCGCAAGCGTGACGGCAGCTTCGAGCCGGTCGACCTCAACAAGATCGTGCGGGCGGTGGCCCGTTGCGCCGCCGGTCTCGACAACGTGGACCCGATGCGGGTGGCCACCCGCACCATCTCGGGCCTGGTCGACGGCGCCACCACCGAGGAACTCGACGAGCTGTCGATCCGCACGTCGGCCGCGCTCATCGCCGAGGAGCCCAACTACTCCCGCCTCGCCGCCCGCCTCCTCGCGACCGTGATCGACAAGGAGGTGCAGAACCAGAACATCTACTCCTTCTCGCAGTCGGTGGCCGTGGGCCACGAGCAGGGGATCATCGGCGACGAGACCGCGGCGATGGTGGCCACCCACGCCCGCAAGCTCAACGACGCCGTGCTCGCCGACCGGAACTGGCTCTATGAGTTCTTCGGCCTCCGCACCGTCTACGACCGGTACCTGCTGCGGCACCCCGTCAGCCGCCAGGTGGTGGAGACGCCGCAGTACTTCCTCCTGCGCGTCGCCTGCGGCCTGTCCACCTCGCCGGACGAGGCCATCGAGTTCTACGAGCTCATCTCGAGCCTGGCGTACCTGCCGAGCTCGCCCACGCTGTTCAACTCGGGCACCACGCACCCGCAGATGTCGAGCTGCTACCTGCTCGACTCGCCCGAGGACAACCTCGACGCCATCTACGACCGTTACCGCGACGTCGCCCGCCTCTCGAAGCACGCCGGCGGCATCGGCCTGTCCTACAGCCGCATCCGGGCCCGGGGGTCGCTGATCCGCGGCACCAACGGTCTGTCCAACGGCATCGTCCCGTGGCTCAAGACGCTCGACTCGTCGGTCGCCGCGGTGAACCAGGGTGGCCGGCGCAAGGGCGCCGCCTGCGTCTACCTCGAGACCTGGCACGCCGACATCGAGGAGTTCCTCGAGCTGAAGGACAACGTGGGCGACACCGCCCGGCGCACGCACAACCTGAACCTGGCCAACTGGGTCCCCGACCTCTTCATGGAGCGGGTGGAGCAGGACTGGCAGTGGTCGCTGTTCGACCCGAAGAAGGTGCCGCACCTCGTCGACCTCTACGGCGACGAGTTCCGCTCGGCCTACCTGCAGGCCGAGGCCGACGGGCTCTACGAGCGCCAGGTGCCCGCCCGCCAGCTCTACAGCCGGATGATGCGCACGCTCGCCGAGACCGGCAACGGCTGGATGACGTTCAAGGACGCCTCCAACCTGAAGTGCAACCAGACCGGCACCACCACGGCCGACGGCTCGCCCAACGTGGTGCACCTCTCCAACCTGTGCACCGAGATCCTCGAGGTCACGAACCAGGCCGAGACCGCGGTGTGCAACCTCGGATCGGTCAACCTCGGCGAACTGGTCGACGCCGGCGAGGGCGGCGGGCTCCGCTTCGACTTCGACCGTCTGGCCGAGGTGGTGCGCATCGCCGTGCCGTTCCTCGACCGGGTGATCGACATCAACTACTACCCGACCGGCGAGGCGGGGAACTCCAACGCGAAGTGGCGGCCGGTCGGCCTCGGCCTGATGGGCCTCCAGGACGTCTTCTTCAAGCTGCGGATCCCGTTCGACTCGCCCGAGGCGCGGGAGCTGTCCACCCGCATCTCCGAGGAGATCTACTTCCAGGCGCTGTCGGCCTCGGCCGATCTCGCCGAGCGCCACGGGCCGCACGCCGGCTTCGCCGAGACCCGTGCCGCCAAGGGTCAGCTCCAGTTCGACCTGTGGGGGGTGACCCCGTCCGACCCGGCCCGTTGGGACGCCCTCCGCGCCCGCATCCAGCAGGTGGGCCTGCGCAACTCGCTGCTCATCGCGATCGCCCCCACGGCCACCATCGCCTCGATCGCCGGCTGCTACGAGTGCATCGAGCCCCAGGTGTCGAACCTGTTCAAGCGCGAGACGCTCTCGGGCGAGTTCCTGCAGATCAACACCTACCTGGTGCGTGAGCTGCAGGCCCGTGGACTGTGGACCGAGCCGGTCATCAACGCCATCAAGCGCAACGAGGGATCCGTGCAGGGGATCGCGGAGATCCCGACCGAGGTGCAGGACATCTACCGCACCGCATGGGAGCTGAGCATGCGGTCGCTGATCGACATGGCGGCCGATCGCGGCGCCTACATCGACCAGTCCCAGTCGCTGAACCTGTTCATGGAGTCACCGAACATCGGGAAGCTCAGCTCGATGTACGCCCATGCGTGGAAGTCGGGGCTGAAGACCACCTACTACCTCCGGTCCCGGCCGGCCACGCGCATCAACAAGACCACCACCGGCGGCACCGGGGGCACCACGCCCGACGGCGGGGGTGACGGCGGCCAGCCCGCACCGGCGCCCAAGGAGTACTCCGACGCCGAGGCCGTGGCCTGCTCGCTCGAGAACCCCGAGAGCTGCGAGGCCTGCCAGTAACGGCAGCAGCACGCCCCGTCCCGCACCCACGTCCGCCCCGCACGCCCCAGGAGTACGAGCCCCATGGCCCTCACCGACCCCGTCAACGCCCTCAACGAGCCCTACATCGACCTCACCGACCCGACTGCCGCGCCGTCGGCGCTCCCGGTCACCGAGGCCGGCAACCTGCTCGACCCGGGCTTCCACCTCACGCTGCGACCCATGCGGTACCCGCAGTTCTACGAGATGTACCTCGACGCGATCCGCAACACGTGGAACGTGGAGGAGATCGACTTCTCCGACGACCTGGTGGACCTCGACCGCAAGCTGCTGCCCGCCGAGCGGCACCTGATCAACCGTCTGGTGGCCTTCTTCGCCACCGGCGACTCGATCGTGGCCAACAACCTGGTGCTGAACCTCTACAAGCACATCAACACGCCCGAGGGGCGGATGTACCTGAGCCGCCAGCTCTTCGAGGAGGCCCAGCACGTCCAGTTCTACCTGACCCTGCTCGACACCTACATCCCCGACCACGACGAGCGCGCCGAGGCGTTCGCGGCGATCGAGAACATCCCGTCGATCCGGGCCAAGGGCGAGTTCTGCTTCAAGTGGATCGACTCGATCAACTCCCTCGACGAGCTCCGCACCCGTGAGGACCGCCAGCAGTTCCTGCTCAACCTCATCTGCTTCGCGGCCTGCATCGAGGGGCTCTTCTTCTTCGCGGCGTTCGCCTACGTCTACTTCCTCCGGTCCAAGGGCCTGCTGAACGGCCTCGCCGCGGGCACGAACTGGGTGTTCCGCGACGAGTCCTGCCACATGAACTTCGCCTTCGAGGTGATCGAGCAGGTGCGCCGGGAGGAGCCCGACCTGTTCGACGCCGACCTCGGCAACCGGGTCACCGAGATGATCCGTGAGGCCGTGGCGGTGGAGTACGCGTTCGCCGAGGACCTGCTGTCGCAGGGCATCTCCGGGCTGTCGCTGGGTGACACCCGCGAGTACCTGCAGTACGTCGCCGACCAGCGACTCCTCACGCTCGGCCTCGAGAAGGCGTTCGGGTCGCGGAACCCGTTCGACTTCATGGAGCTCCAGGACGTGCAGGAGCTCACCAACTTCTTCGAGCGCACCGTCTCGGCGTACCAGGTGGGTGTGAAGGGCGACTTCTCGCTCGACGCGGACTTCTGAACCGGGGGCGCGACGGCCGGCCCGGGCCGGTCAGCCCCGCCAGTGCTGCAGGGGGGTGAGCGTCCGGTCGCCGGCGAACGGGAGGGCCACTTCCTCGCCGCCCCGGCCCGCCGACGCGTACGCCGCGGTGATCACCTCGAGGACCAGCGCTGCGCCGGCGACGGTCTGGCAGGCGCCACCTCCGGTGGCGAGGTCGGCCAACTGGTCGACGTAGCCGAACGTCTCGAGCGACGGGTCGGCCGCCCCGTGGTGCCGTGGTGCGGGCACCGTCACCGGTTCGCCGTCGCGTTCCACCGTGGTGTCGGGGAACAGCTCGAGGCGCACGACCCCGGTGGTGCCGGCCACCTGCAGGTCCCACACCGGCTCCGGCGCGGTCCACGACACCTCGATCGACACGGCGGTGCCGTCCGCGAACCGGAGGCGGACGTCGGCCTCGTCGTCGGCGCCGTCGGGCCTCGAGGACCGCAGCTCGGCCGCCACGCCGATCGGCGCCACCGCCACCAGTTCGAGCACGAGCGCCACCGGGTGCGGCCCCAGGTCGAACAGCACGCCGCCGGCGGTGAGCGGGCGGGCGAAGTGGCCCCAGTTCGGCGGTGGCTGGAGGGTGCGGGCCGAGACGTGGGTCAGCTCGCCGAGCCCGCCGCCGTGGTCGCGTGCGGCGCGCCACGCCGGTGCGTGCAGGAGGTTCTCGGCCACCACGAGCCGACCTGGGTGCTCGGTCGCGGCGTCCGCCAGGAGGTCGGCCTCCGCCAGGGTGGCCGAGAGCGGCTTCTCCACCAGCACCACCGCCCCGGCCCGGACGCACTGCAGCGCGAGTGCCGCGTGCGTGGCCGGCGGTGTGGCCACCACCACGAGGTCGGCACCCGCGGGCAGGTCCGCGGGAGCGGCCCGACGGGCCTCGAGTTGCCCGGCGAGGTGGCGGGCCGAGTCCCCGCCGGCCGACGCGACCGCCACCACCTCCAGGCCCGCTGCGTCGGCGGCCAGGGCGTGCACCGCCCCCATGGCCCCTGCACCGGCGAGGGCCACCTTCGGTCGTGAGCGGCGTCGCCGCAGCACGTTCAGCGACCGGCCAGGTCGGCCACGATCGGGGCCATGGCCTCGGCGGAGTCGCCCTGGAACACGTAGTAGGAGAAGCCCCAGCGTTCGCGGCGTTCCTCCAGCACCTCGGCCACGCCCGAGCGGCTCCCGATCACCACCGTGGGGGCGGCGAGGACGTCGGCCGGGTCCACGCCCATGACCCCGGCCACACCCTCCGCGAGTCCGGCCGGGTCGTCGGTGATCGACGACATGAAGGACAGGATGTTCAGTTCGATCTCGTCGAAGCGCTCGCCGGCGGCCTCGCGCACCCAGGCGACCTTCTGGTCGGTCGCTCCCGCCATGGTGTCGGCCACGGCGCCGGGGCCGATGACCCCCTCGCGCAGGTTGGGGTTGATCCCCACGATGTCGGCGGTGCGGGCGGCGATCCCGAGGACCCGCCGGCCACCACCGCCCACGAGCACGGGCGGTCCGCCAGGGGTGTGCGGCGCGGGACGGCCCCGGAGGCCGCTGATGGAGTAGTGCTCGCCGTCGAAGTCGACGGGCTCCTCTCCGAAGAGGCCCTTGATCACCGCGAGGGCCTCCTCGAAGCGGTCCACCCGCACCCCGGGCGGGTCGTAGGTCATGCCGGACTGCTCGTAGTCCGAGAGCATCCACCCGGCGCCGAGGCCGAGCTCCACGCGGCCGGACGACAACACGTCGAGCGTGGCCGTCTCCGTGGCCAGCACCACGGGGTGGCGGTAGTCGTTGTCGAACACCAGCGCCCCCACCTTCAGCGTGGTGGTCGCCTCGGCGGCCACGGCCAGCGCGGTGAGCGGTGCCAGTTGGTCCCCGAAGTGGTCCGGGACGAAGAGGGAGGAGTAGCCGAGCTCCTCCACCCGTCGGGCGGTGTCCTGCCAGCTGGTGCCGGGGAACGGCTGGCTGAGCTGGATGCCGAAGCGGAAACGGCGGGAATGGGCCACGGTGCCTCCCGGTGAGGTGGTGCGGCGAGGCTAGAGCAGTTCTCAGGAACGGGAGGTTCCACCCACCCCGGCGGTGCGGCCACGGCGGCGGCGCCCGCTACGGTTCGTGGGCGCGGGCCCCTCCGCGCTGCCCCCCCATGAACCGTTCCACCAAGCTCCTCCTCAAGTTCCTCGGCGTCCTCGCCGTGGGCGTCGCCGTCCTCTCGGTCTCCGTCGTGGCGTTCTTCCCCGAGTTCGGCCGGCTCAAGGAGGCGGCGTCGTTCCGGCCCCTGTCGAAGCTGCGCCTGCCCGACCTGCCCGAGTCGTCGAAGATCGTCACGGAGGGCGGTGAGCCCTTCGGCGAACTCGCCGGCGCCGAGAACCGCGAGATCGTCACGCTCGACCGGATCTCCCCGGAGCTCCGCGACACCGTGCTCGCGGTGGAGGACGCCAGCTTCTACCAGCACGACGGAGTGAGCGCCCGGTCCGTGCTGCGGGCCGTGCGGGCCAACAGCGATGCCGGCTCGATCGCCCAGGGCGGCTCCACCATCACCCAGCAGCTGGTGAAGATCTCGCTCGTCGGCGACGAGCGCTCCCTCACCCGGAAGGTGAAGGAGGCCTCGCTCGCGGTGCAGCTCGAGGACCAGCTCTGTGCCGAGGTCCCGAAGCGGCAGTGCAAGGACCGGATCCTCGAGCAGTACCTCAACACCGTGTACATGGGCCGGGGTGCCTACGGCATGCAGTCCGCGTCGCTCATGTACTTCGGCAAGCCCGCTGCCGAGATCACCTACGCGGATGCCGCCGTGCTCGCCGGGCTCATCCAGAACCCCAACGGTGACGACCCGATCCGGTTCCCGGAGCGGGCGAAGGGGCGCCGGGCCGAGGTGGTCACCCGGATGCTGGACGAGCAGCTCATCAGCCGCCAGGAGGCCGAGTTCATCACGGCGCTGCCCGTGCCCGACACGCCCTTCGTGGAACCGCGCAGTGCCACCACCCAGGAGCTCGACTACGTGGAGCGCCGGATCCGCGACGAGCTGCTCGACGCACCCTGGCTGGCGCCCACCGAGGAGCTCCGGCGCTATCTCGTGTTCAACGGTGGCCTCCGCATCACCACCACGATCGACCCTCGGGCGCAGGACCTGGCCGAGGGCGCAGCCGCCTCCAACCCGCTCCGGGCCGCCAATCCCGAGACCGCCGTGGCGTTGGCCGCGATCGAGCCGTCCACGGGAGCGGTGCGCGCCGTGGTCGGCGACACCGAGGTGCCCGACCGTGGCGTGGTGGAGATCGCGTCGCCCAATCCCGGCCGGTCCTCGGGCTCGAGCTTCAAGCCCTTCACGCTCGTGGCGGCGCTCAAGCAGGGATACTCGATCAACAGCTCGATCTCCGGTGCGCCCGCCCCGGACGGCCTGAAGCGGCTGTGGGGGGTCAAGGAGCCCGGGCCGTACCCGCAGGACTGCCCGACGAAGGGGTCGGTGGCCCTGGGCCAGGCGCTCGCCGAGTCCAACAACTGCGCCTTCATGCGGCTGCAGGCCGCTGTCGGCTTCGACGCGGTCAAGCAGACCGCGGAGGACCTCGGTCTCAGCCCGGGCGGCCTCGACCCCGATGGCGTGCGGGCCCCATGTTTCACGATCGGGTGCGACGCGTTGGTGAAGCCGCTCGACATGGCCGACGCCTACGCCACGATCGCGAACGACGGTCGTCGGAACCCTGCCCACTTCGTGTCGAAGGTCGAGGACCGCTCCGGCCGCGTGCTGTTCGAGTACCAGGCCCCGAACCAGCAGGTGGTGTCCGAGGACGTCGCCCGTCAGGCCGTGCAGGCGATGGAGAAGGTGGTCACCGACGGCACCTACGCGGGCGGTTCGCTGCCCCAGGGGCGGCCGGCGGCCGGCAAGACCGGCACCACCGAGCTCGAGGGTGGCAAGAACACCGACGTGTGGTTCGTGGGCTTCACCCCCCAGCTCGCCACGGCGGTGTGGATCGGCAACCCGACCGCCAACTCCAACATGGAGGGTGGCCGGGTGCAGGGCGGCGTGACGGCGGCCCGGGTCTGGCGGGCCTTCATGGCCCCCTACAGCGACGGCACGCCGGTGCAGCAGTTCGCCGATCCTCGTCGGGTGCCGTCCGCGAGGTCCGTGCCCGATCCCTGGACGCGCTTCGGCTCGTCCTCGTCCTCGTCCTCGTCGTCGCGGCGCTCGGGCTCGAGCGGCTCGACGGGCACGACCGGTACCCGGAGCGGTGGCACGGCGACGACCACCCCCTCGAGCCGGACCGGCACCGGCACCGGCACGGGTACGGGCACGGGGACCGGGACCGGCACGGGGACGGGCACGGGCACCGGCACGGGTACGGGCACGGGCACCGGCACCGGCTGATCCGGTCGGTCACGCCCGCTGCGGCGGCAGCGTGCCGCGGGTGCCGGTAGGTTCCTGCCGTGCCCGACCTCGACGACCTCCTCGCCGTCCAGGCCCTCGACACGGAGGCCGACCAGCTCCGCCACCGTCGTGACCACCTCCCGGAACTCGAGGAGGTGGCCTCGGCCGATGCGGCACTCGCCGCGGCCGACGCCCGCAGCGCGCCGCTGAGCGCCTCGCTGCACGACCTCCGTCAGCGCCAGAAGGCGCTCGAGGACGAAGCGGCCTCGGTGGAGGAGAAGGCGGCCGAGGTGGACCGCAAGCTCTACGACGGCTCGGTGGTGGCCCACAAGGAGCTCGAGGCGTTCCAGGCCGACCACCGGATGCTCAAGGACCGGCAGTCGCAGCTCGAGGATTCGGCCCTGGAACTCATGGAGGAGGCGGAGCCGCTCGTGGCCGAGCTCGCGACGCTCGACGCGGAGCGGGCGACGGTGGACGGTGCGAGGACCGAGGCGCTGGAGCGACTCGCGGTGGCCCGCCAGGTGATCGACGACGAACTCGTACGGGTGGCATCCGAGCGCGCGGCGGCGGCCGCCGCCGTGCCGGGGGAGGTGCTCGCCGCCTACGAACCACTCCGTGAACGGCTCGGCGGCATCGGGGCGGCACGGCTGACGGGCGCCCGCTGCGAGGGGTGCCACCTCGAGATCCCTTCGGCCGAGCTGCAGGCCGTGCGGGCCCGTCCGGCCGACGAGCTGGTGACCTGCCCGGAGTGCGGCCGCATCCTGGTGCGCTGAGCGGGGCGGCCGTCGGTGCTGATCTGGTTCGCGGTGGGCAGCGTGGTGCTCACCTGGGCGGTGTTCCAGAGCCCGATGCTGGACTACCGGCTGGTGGCGCTCGGGGCGGTGCTGCCGGTCCTGGAGGTGCCGTTCGGCGCGGGACCGCTCCACACGTTGCTCGCGCCCACGCTGGTGCTGCTGGTGGTGATGCTCGCCACCTCTCGGCGGCGGCTCGTGCGGCGCCGGTGGCTCGGGCTGCCCATCGGGATGTACCTGCACCTCGTGCTCGACGGCGCCTTCACCCTGACCGAGACCTTCTGGTGGCCGCTCCTGTCGAGGACGTTCAGCCCCGGCGGCGCGCCGGAGGTGACGCGGGGTGCCTGGTCGCTGGTCCTCGAGGTGCTGGGCATCGCCCTCGGGGTGTGGGCGTACCGGCGCTTCGGTCTCGAGGACCCGGCCCGACGGTCGCGTTTCCTGCGCACCGGCCAGCTGGACCGGGCGGTGATGGGCCCAGGGGGTGGGGCGGCCCGGGGACGGGGGCGTCGGTGAGTGCAGCAGGAGGAGCCCGGTGAGCGAGCTGGTCGTGCTGCGCCACGGCCGCACGGCGGCCAACGCGCAGGGGCGGTTGCTGGGCCGCCTCGACGTGCCCCTCGACGAGGTGGGGGAGGCCCAGGCGGCGGCGCTCGCCCGGGCGGTCCGCGTGCGGCTCGCTGCGACCGGGTCCGAACTCGTGGCGGTGGTCAGCAGCCCGCTCGCCCGCACCCGTGCCACCGCGGCGGCCCTCGGTGCGCCCGTGGAGGTGGACGAGCGGTTCGTGGAGGTCGACTACGGCGGCTTCGACGGCCGGCCTCTCGCGGAGGTTCCCGCGGAGGTGTGGCGGGCCTGGCGCGACGACCCGTCCTTCCGGCCCCCGGGGGGCGAGACCCTCGCCGAGGTGGCCGAGCGGGTGGACGGTGCCTGCCTCGAGTGGGCCGGTCGTGCGGAGGAGGTGGCCGGTCCGGGCGGGGTGGTGGTGGTGGTCACCCACGTCTCGCCGCTCAAGGCGGCGGTGGCGTGGGCGATGGGCCTCGGCCCGGAGTCCTCGTGGCGCACGCACGTGGATCCGGCGTCGATCACCAGGATCCGGGTGTCGGGCGGCTCGCGGGTCCTGTGCTCGTTCAACGAGACGGGGCACCTCGCCGGCATCGACGGAGCCTGACCGGCGGATCAGCGCAGGCTCACGACCAGCCGGTAGGTCCCGGTGGCCGGGTCGTGGTCGAGGCCGACCACCGGGCCGCGGTGCAGCGCTGCGGTCACGGTCCGGCGCTGGGTGCGGCCGACCACGGTCGGCCCCGGCGCCGGCGCGGTGAGCCTGACGGGCGAGGTCGGCGCCGGGGAGGTCGGGACCGGGGAAGTGGGGGAGATGGAGGCGGGGACGGGGCACGGGGCGGGCATGGATCGAGTGTTCGCGCCGGAGGCACCTCTTGTGAAGACCTTGAGGTTCGGGCGGACCACCGGAACGATCCGGACGGACCATGCCGGGGTCCGGACGGCCCAGTGTGATCTCGTGGCACCGGCTGCTCAGGATTCGGGTCGGTCGGTCGACGGGTTCTAGCGTGAGGCCCGTGGAGTTGCTCGACGAGGAGTCGCACCGTCTCCTGGTGTGGGCGGTCCTGCTGGCCGATGTCGGCCATGCCCCCACCCGACGGGAGCTCCGCCGGGTGTCCGAACCCCGTGGAGCGGCCGACGACCCCGTCGCCGATGCGCTGGCCGGGCGTGATGTGGAGTACCGGGAGGGCGCGATCTCGTCCCTGGTCCGTCGCGGCCTGCTCGAGGAGACCGGGGTGGACGGCCTGACCGCCTCCGTGCTCGGCCGCCGGGTGGTGGACGCGCTGGGGCTCCTCGGCACCGGCGGGCTGCCGGACTTCGAGGTGCTCGACGCCGACCTCCGCTCCGGTGACCAGTTGGCCTTCGCCCGGGTGGTCGGCCGGATGGCGGGCCTGCACCGTCCGATGCTCGTGGACCCGTACTGCGGGCGCGACCAGCTCGAGTACGTGGCGTCGCACACCACCGTCAACCGGGTGCTGGTCAGCGACCGCCTGTCGGACGGCGAGCTCGACGACCTCGCCGCGGCGGTGCGCTCGATGCGGGGCCGGCCGGTGAAGCTGCGGCTCCGGGTGGGCCCGGCGGACCTGCTGTCCGACCGGTGCGTGGTGAGCGAGGAGCGGGTCCTGCTCGTGGGTGGCCTGCCCCGCGCCGACGGCGCCGGCGCCACGGCGCTCTGCGAGGTCCACGACGGTGCCGACGCGGTGCGGGCCCACTACCGGGCGGCGTGGAAGTCCGCCGAGCGGCTCGCCACCTCGCAGCCCGAGCGCCGCACCCGCATGCGGATCGCCTGAGCCGCGACCGCTCGCTGTGGTGGGCGGCGCAGCGGGCGCGGCTGTCAGACTCCCGGCATGTCCTCCCCGCGGATCTCCGTCGAGCGCGACCCCGGTCGCGACGGCCTCGTCACGATCACCCTCGACCGGCCGGAGAAGCTCAACGCCCTCGACGTGCAGCTCCACGACGAGCTCCAGCAGGTGCTCGCCGACCTCGAGACCGACGTGGGCGCCCGGGTGGTGGTGCTCACGGGGCGCGGGAGGGCCTTCTCCGCCGGGGCGGAGCTGGGCTCGCGCCGCGACGGCCGACCGCTGAACGACCAGGACCGCCTGGCACGGGTCCACCTCGGTGGCCGCACCTGCGAGCTGCTCGACCGCCTGCCGCAGGTCACGGTGGGCGTGGCCAACGGGCTGGCCGTGGGCGGCGGGGTGCTGCTGCTCGCGAGCTGCGACCTGCGGCTCGCGGCCGACTCGGCATGGTTCTCGGTGCCCGAGGTGGAGCTCGGGATGCCCCTCACCTGGCAGGGCATTCCCCGCCTGATGCGGGAGTTGGGCCCGGCCCGGACCCGGGAGGTGGTGATGCTCTGCGAGCGGTTCGGGGCCGAGGAGGCGCTCCGGTGGGGTCTCGTGAACCAGGTGCACCCGGAGGGGGCGCTGGCCGACGCCACCCGGCGTGTGGTGGACCGGCTGTTGTCGATGGACGAGCTCGCCTTGGCCACCACGAAGCGCGGCTGTCGCGCGGCGGCCGAGTCGCTGGTCCCCGGCCAGGTGGCGTGGAGCGACGCGGAACTGATGCTGCTCGCCTACCGGCGCAACTCGGGCGGCTGAACGGTCCGGTCGCGTTGCAGTGGTGCGGCCGGCACCGCCCAGCGGCGCTGCGGGAGGACCCCGGTCGCCCGTCGGCCGCGGCCCGTCGCCGGCGGCCCGCGGAGGGTTCCGCCCTCCGCCGGAGGAGTGCTCAAAGTCAGGTTCGGCGTCAACGAGATCATTTCGACCATCATGCTGAACTTCATCG